>NCED01000011.1:0-10062 GCA_002280485.1 Caulobacterales bacterium 32-69-10 | reverse complement strand
CAGCGAGCGCGTGACGCCGAGGAAGGCGGAGGGGGGTGGGTTTGAGCCGTCGGCCATGGCCAGACCTTATGCCGACTCGCTGCGTCAGGAACGGACGTTGGAGTCGCACAGGCGCGTGTCCTTCTCCCCTCGGGGAGAAGGTGGCGGCGAAGCCGGCGGATGAGGGGGCTTTTCAGGATTGGGTGCGGGCGTGACGCTGGGCGCCACATTCTGAACGACCCCTCATCCGGCCTTCGGCCACCTTCTCCCCTTGCAGGGGAGAAGGGGATTTACAGCGGCCGTTTCATGCGGATCTCGCGCACCGTGTGGGTGGCGGAGTTCATGACGATGGTGTGGGTGTGGACGAAGCCGCCCTTGATCTTCACCCCGTCCAGCAGCGCCCCGTCGGTCACGCCCGTCGCGGCGAAGACCGCTTCGCCGCTGACCAGCTCGTCGAGGCTGTACTTGCGGCCGAACTGGTCGTCGGTGAGGCCGAGGCGCCGGGCCCGGGCCTTCTCATCGTCGTTGCGGAAGACGAGGCGGCCCTGGAACTGGCCGCCCACGCACTTCAGGGCCGCGCAGGCGAGCACACCTTCGGGCGCTCCGCCGGAGCCGACGTAGAGGTCGATGCCGGTATCGGGGTCGGTGGTGTTGATCACCCCGGCGACGTCGCCGTCCGAGATCAGGTGCACCCGGGCGCCGACGCTGCGCAGGGAGGCGATGATCTCAGCGTGACGGGGCCGGTCGAGCACGCAGACGGTGATTTCGGACGGCTTGCAGCCCTTGGCCGCGGCGAGGCTGCGGACGTTGTCGGCCGGGGACTTGTCGAGGTCGACCACGCCGGGCGGGTAGCCGGGGCCGACGGCGATCTTGTCCATATAGGTGTCGGGGGCGTGCAGCATGCCGCCGCGCGGCGCGAAGGCCAGGACGGCGCAGGCGTTGGCCATGGCCTTGGCGGTCAGGGTGGTGCCTTCCAGCGGGTCGAGGGCGATGTCGACGCCGGGGCCGTTCCCCGTGCCCACCGTCTCGCCGATGTAGAGCATCGGCGCCTCGTCCCGTTCGCCCTCGCCGATGACGATGCGGCCATCGATCTCCAGGCTGTTCAGGCCGGTGCGCATGGCGTCGACCGCCGCCTGGTCGGCGGCCTTCTCGTCGCCGAGGCCGACGAGGTAACTGGCGGCGATGGCGGCGGCTTCGGTCACGCAGGTGGCGTCGAGCGCCAGGTTGCGCCCCAGTCCTCCGCCGTCGTCGGCGGCGATAGTGTTCGACCCCATAGGCCTAGGCTCCCGATGTGCGTCTGGTGTTCTGGTCCGCGCCCTTGGCGGGCGTCGTTTGTCTAGAGATTAACCACGGCTCAGATACGCGCCAGCCGGATCATGCGCGGCCGCTCGACCACGGCTTCCAGGGCCTCGATGTGGTCCACGGCGTCGCGGACCGCCGCTTCCGACGCCGGCTGGGTGGTCAGCACGATCGGCACCATGCCGCTGTCGTCCACCGGACGCTGCAGGAAGCTGTCGATCGAGACCCCCGCCTTGGCCAGGGCTTCCGACACGCCGGCGATCACGCCGGGGCGGTCCTTGACCATGAGGCGCAGGAAGGCCTTGCCCGCGGCGCCTTCGGTCGCCGACGGGGCCAGCAGCGCGAGCGAGGCGGCCTCGGACTGGAACACCGGGCGCGCGGCCCCCGTCAGCACGTCGGCGATGTCGGCCGCCACGGCCGCGGCGGTCGGGCCGGCGCCGGCGCCGGGCCCCTGCAGGTACATGCGGCCGATGCGCGAGCCTTCGATGAAGAGCGCGTTGAGCGAGCCCCCGGCCTGGGCCAGCGGATGGGCGAGCGGCACCAGGGCGGGATGGACGCGGACATTGCCGCCGCCCTCCCCGCGCGTCGCCGAGGCGATCAGCTTGATGCGGTAGCCGAGCTCGTGGGCGAGGCGGATGTCGATCAGCTCGACCTGCTCGATCCCCTCCACCTCGGCGGCGGCGAAGTTGGGGGCGCCGCCGAAGGCCAGGGCGGCCAGCAGGGTGATCTTGTGGGCGGCGTCGAAGCCGCCGACGTCCATGGTCGGGTCGGCCTCGGCGTAGCCCAGGCGCTGGGCCTCGGCGAGCACGTCGGCGAAGGACCGGCCGGACGTCTCCATGTCGCTGAGGATGAAGTTGCAGGTGCCGTTGAGGATGCCGGCGATGGACTGGATGTCCTCGCCGACCAGGCCCTCGCGGACCAGCTTCACCGCCGGCGTGCCGCCCATGACGGCGGCCTCGAACAGCAGGGGCGCGCCCCGGCTCTCGGCCAGCCGCGCCAGCTCCAGCCCGTGCTCGGCGAGCAAGGCCTTGTTGGCGGTGACCACCGGCTTGCCGGCGGCGAGCGCCGCCTCGACGGCCACCTTGGCCGTGCCGTCGGAGCCGCCGACCAGCTCGACGAACAGGTCGATGTCGGGCGACGCCGCCAGCTGGGCGGCGTCGTCGAACCAGGTGTAGCCCGAGATGTCGACGGGCCGGGGCCGTGAGCGCGAACGCGCCGAAACCCCGGTCACCACCACCTTCGCGCCCGCGGGAGCGAAGCCCGGCCGCTCGGCCAGGAACTTGAGCAGGCCCGCGCCGACGGTACCGAGGCCTGCGACGCCGATGCGCCAGACTTTACCGGATGCCATGTCGCTCATCTCTACTGCGCGGCCATGACGTTATGAGCGCGGTCGAGGATGGCGTCGGCGTTCTGGAGGAACTTCTTCACGTTGCGGGCGGCCTGTCGGATGCGGTTCTCGTTCTCCACCAAACCTATACGCACGTATCCCTCGCCGTACTCGCCGAAACCGACGCCCGGCGCCACGGCGACGCCAGCCTCCTCGACGAGCAGCTTGGAGAACATCATCGAGCCGGCCTCGCGGAACTTCTCCGGCACCGGCGCCCAGGCGAACATGGAAGCGGACGGCGACGGAATGGTCCAGCCGGCCCGGCCCATGCTCTCGACCAGGACGTCGCGGCGCGACTTGTAGATGGCCCGGATCTCGTCGACGCACTCCTGTGGCCCGTTGAGGGCGGCCGTGGCGGCCACCTGGATCGGCGTGAAGTTGCCGTAGTCGAGGTACGATTTCACCCGCGCCAGGGCCGCGCAGATGCGGGCGTTGCCCACGACCATGCCCACGCGCCAGCCGGCCATGGCGTAGGTCTTGGACAGGGTGTTGCACTCCACCGCGATCTCCTTGGCGCCTTCGACCTGCAGCACCGAGGGCGGCGGGTTGTTGTCGAAGTAGATCTCGGAATAGGCGATGTCGGACAGCACGATCAGGTCGTGCTTGCGGGCCAGCGCCACCGCCTCCTTGTAGAAGTCGAGGTCGACCCACTGGGCGGTCGGGTTCGACGGATAGGACAGGATCAGCACCGACGGCGGCGGGGCCGAGTGCTTCACCGCCTTGGAGATGCCCGACAGATATTCCTCGGGCGACTGGGCCGGGACGTGGCGGATCACCCCGCCGGCCATGATGAAGCCGTAGGCGTGGATCGGGTAGGACGGGTTCGGGCAGATGATGACGTCGCCGGGCGCGGTCAGGGCGTTGGCCAGGTTGGCGAAGCCTTCCTTGGAGCCCAGGGTGGCGATCACCTCGGTCTCGGGATTGAGCTTCACGCCGAAACGGCGGTCGTAATAGCCGGCCATGGCCCTGCGCAGGCCGGGGATGCCCTTGGACTGGGAGTAGCGGCCGGCCTTCGGGTCGCGGGCGGTCTCGCACAGCTTGTCGACGATGTGCTTGGGCGTGGGCATGTCGGGATTGCCCATGCCGAAGTGGACTCCGCGAGGGCGCGGGCAGCCCGCGGCTCACGTATTCATTTTGGCGGGGGCGGCGGCGTCGCGAGTTCGCGCAGCCGTGCGGCGAATTCCTCTGACCCGGCGGGCGCGGGGGCTACGCCCCTTTGGTCCGCCGGGATTCTAGCTCGCTCCGCGGCGGCGAAAGCCTCGGTCTGGGCGGGGTCGACGGCCAGGCTCGGCGGATTGGCCGCGATATAGGTGGTCAGCTGGTCGCCCGCACGGCCGCTTTCGGTCACCGCGGTCTTGAACGCGCGCGCCGGGCGCACGTTCTTGGGCAGGGGCGGCACGTCGCGAAACCGCGGGGTCTTCACATCGGCGCGCGAGGCGGCGCGCACCTGCTCGGCCACCGCCGAGTTGGGATCGACCGGCTGGGGATTGACGGCCATGACGCGACCGAGGTCCGCGCAACCGGCGACGAGCATCGCCGCGCCGGCCGCAAGGCCGATACGTCGGATGTTTCCGCCAAAGCGCGTCTGGATCGCCTGCAAAACCGTCTCTCCTATGCCCGGTCTTATGCGATGATCGGTTCGGAAGAAAGGCCGTGCGCACGGCGGGAGCTGATCAATGGCGTTGAAGGCTGGCGGACGGGGGCGAAGCGCCAAGATCGGCAAGCCCGACTGGAGCAAACGCGCCCGCGACCGCAAGGCGAAGACCGACGCGCCCGAGACGGCCGTGGAGGCCGCAGCCGAGGTGATTTCGGCCCCGCTCAAGGCGAAGGCCAAGCGCAAGGCGGCGCCTACTCCCCCCCTCAGTCAGGCTACGCCTGACAGCTCCCCCGCCAAGCGGGGGAGCCGAAAAGCGAAGGTCGTCTCCCCCACGAATGTGGGGGAGGTGGCTGCGAAGCAGCCGGAGGGGGCAAGTGCGCCGCCGCCCAAATCGAAGACCAAGCCGAAAGCGCCCCCCGCCCCGCTCGGCTCCGCCGAGTCGCCCTCCCCTCCAGGGGGAGGGAAAGAAGCGGCCCCGCCCCAATCCGAATCGGCCCCCTCCCCTTCTCCACCCTTCGACCCGACGGCGTTCCTCGCGCCTGAGCAGCGCGAGGCGCTGGAGCGGCTGTCGCTGAACCTGGCCCGGGCGGCGATGACGGCCCAGGGCGCGGTGGCCGAGGCCGCCCTGCGCCACGCCGACCGGCCGGCGGCCTTGTCGCCCGACCCGTTCAAGGTGGGCCCCGCCCTACAGGAGGTGATGGGCAGCCTGGCCGCCAACCCCGACAAGCTGATCAAGGCGCAAGGGGCGCTGTTCTCCAGCTACATGGAGCTGTGGGGCCAGGCCTCGCGGCGCATGGCCGGCGAAGCGGTCGATCCCGTCGTCGAGCCGGCCCGCGGCGACCGGCGCTTCAACGATCCCGACTGGAAGGAGAACCCGGTCTTCGAGGTGATGAAGCAGTCGTACCTGCTCACCGCCAACTGGCTGAACGACCTGGTGGCCAGCGTCGAGGGCGTCGATCCCCTGACCAAGCGGCGGGTCGAGTTCTTCACCAAGCTGCTGACCGACGCCTTCTCGCCGACCAACTTCCTGATCTCCAACCCGGCCGCCTTGCGGGAGGCGATCCGCAGCCAGGGCGAGAGCCTGGTCAAGGGGGCCGAGCGCTTCGCCGCCGACCTGGAGCGCGGCGGCGGCAAGCTGTCGATCACCCAGGCCGACGCCCAGAGGTTCAAGGTGGGCGAGAACGTCGCCACCGCCCCGGGCAAGGTGGTGTTCGAGAACGAGCTGTTCCAGCTGCTGCAGTTCTCTCCCTCGACCGATCAGGTGTTCGAGGTCCCGCTGCTGATCTTCCCGCCGTGGATCAACAAGTACTACATCCTCGACCTGCGCCCCGAGAACTCGATGATCCGCTGGCTGACCAGCCAGGGCTTCACCGTCTTCGTCACCTCCTGGGTCAATCCGGACGCCGCCTTGGCCGGCAAGACCCTCGAAGACTATATGACCGACGGCGCCTACGCCGCTGTGGACGCGGTGCTGCGCCAGACCGGCGCCAAGCAGGTCAACGCCGTCGGCTACTGCATCGGCGGCACCCTGCTGTCGGTGACCCTGGCCCACATGGCGGCCAAGAAGGACAGGCGCATCGCCTCGGCGACCTTCTTCGCCGCCCAGTCCGACTTCTCCGAGGCGGGCGACCTGCTCATCTTCACCAACGAGGAGTGGCTGAGCGAGCTGGAGGCGCGGATGGACGCGGCCGGCGGCGTCCTGCCGGGCGCGGTCATGGCCGACACCTTCAATGCCCTGCGGGCCAACGACCTGATCTGGTCGTTCTTCGTCTCCAACTACCTGATGGGCAAGGAGCCGGCGGCCTTCGACCTGCTGTTCTGGAACGCCGACCAGACGCGGATGCCCAAGACCCTGCACCTCAGCTACCTGCGCGAGTTCTACAAGTCGAACCGGCTGGCCAAGGGCGAGCTGGAGATCGGCGGCGTCAAGCTGGACCTCAAGGCGGTGAAAACGCCGCTGTATGTTCAGTCCAGCCGCGAGGACCACATCGCGCCGATGCGCTCGGTCTATCGCTCGGCCAAGCTGTTCGGGGGGCCGGTGACCTACACCCTGGCCGGCTCGGGCCACATCGCGGGGGTGATCAACCACCCGGGCGCCAACAAGTACCAGCACTGGATCAACGGCGCCCTGCCGGCCACGGTCGAGGACTGGCTGGGCGGCGCCAAGGAGCAGCCCGGGTCGTGGTGGCCGCACTGGGCCGACTGGCTGGCCGAATACTCCGGCAAGCTGATCCCCGCCCGCGACCCGGCGAAGGGCGCGCTCAAGGCCATCGAGGACGCGCCGGGGCGTTATGTGAAGGTCCGTTCCGACGCGGCCTGAGGGGGCCGCGGCGAAGCTTGCTTGACACTCTCCTTCCCCGCGTATCCCGTGGCCTCAACATAACCACCGGGAGGGGTTCCATGCGTCGGTCAGCCATCGCCATAACTGTCGCTGCGTTCGTAGGAGCCTCCGCCGCGCAGGCCGCACCGGCGCCGTCCGCCCGAGCCGTGGTCGCGGCCGCCTCCAAGGCCATGGGCGCCGACGGGTTGAACGGCATCCAGCTTTACGGCGTCGGCGCCAACTACAACCTCGGCCAGTCGAACCGCGCCGGCGGCCCGTGGCCGAAGAACAACCTCAACGACTACCGGCGGGCCATCGACTTCGCCCGCCCGGCCACCCGGGCGACCGCGGTGACCTGGGCCATTCCCGTCCAGGGCGGCGTGGCGGTGCGCGGCGATTTCAACCAGGCGGTCGGGCCTGCCAACGCCGCCTGGGCCCAGCAGATGGAGATCTGGACCACGCCCTGGGGCTTCCTCAAGGGCGCGGCGGCCAACAACGCCACCGTCCAGACCCAGACGGTCGGCGGACGGCAGATGCGGGTCGTCACCTGGATGACGCCGCAGAAGTCGCCCTCCGGCCGCCCCTACCGGGTGGTCGGCTATATCGGGCCGGGCAATCTGGTCGAACGGGTGGACACCTGGGTCGAGAACCCGGTGTTCGGCGACCTTCGGGTCGAGCGGCTCTACACCGACTATCGTGACGCCAACGGGATCAAGTACCCGACCACCTTCGTCGAAAAACGCGACGGCCACCCGACCTTCGAGGCCCAGACCCTGGGCATCGTGGCCAATCCGGCCAATATCGCCGAACTGACCGCCCCGCCCTCCGGCAATCCGCCCGGCCCGCCGCCGGCCTACCAGGGCCCGAGCTCCGAGAAGCTGGCCGACGGGGTGTGGCGCATCAACGGCGCCTATAACGCCGTGGCGGTCGAGTTCGCCAACTACGTCGTGCTCATGGAGCCCGGCCCGCAGAACGAGACCCGCGCCAAGGCGATCATCGCCGAGACCAAGAAGGTCATTCCCGGCAAGCCGATCCGGTTCGGGGCGATCACCCACCACCACTTCGACCACACCAGCGGCCTGCCCGCCGTGGTGGGCGAGGGCATCACCATCGTAACGCCCCAGGTCAACAAGGCCTTCTTCGACCGGGCGCTCGGCGCGCCGCGCACCCTGGCGCCCGACTCCATCGCCACCTCCGGCAAGCGGCCGGTGGTCGAGGGCTTCGTCGGCGACAAGCGGGTGTTCCAGGACGCCACGCGGACGCTGGAGCTGCACGTGATCAAGGGCCTGCCCCACGCCGACGGCCTGGTCGTCGGATGGCTGCCCAAGGAGAAGATCCTGATCTACGCCGACATGTTCAACCTGCCCCCAGCCTCGGCCCCCGTGCCGAACCCGCCGGTGACCGGAACCCAGGTGTTCCTGGCCAACATCGAGCGGCTGGAGCTGGACCCGCAGCGGATCGTCTCGATCCACTCGCTCAACCCTGACCGGCTGGCGACCCTGCAGGACATCCGGGCGTCGCTGGGGATGCGGTAGGGTTGGATCTACGAACGCCGAAGGCGCGTCGTCTCCGCCGGGAGATGACGCGCGCCGAGGCGATGCTGTGGCGGATTGTGCGCGGGCGGGGGCTCGAGGACCTCAAGTTCCGGCGGCAGGTTCCACTCGGACCCTACGTCGTGGACTTCCTTTGCAAGTCGGCGCGCCTCGTGGTCGAGCTCGACGGCGGAATCCACGACGCGCCATTCTACGATTTGGACCGTCAGGCGATCCGCGATGCATGGCTGCGCGAGCAGGGCTTCACCGTGCTACGGTTCCGGAACTCGGAATTGGAACAGTACGATCACCGCGTGCTCGCCCGGATAAGGGCCGCCTGCCCTTCTCCCCTCGGGGAGAAGGTGTCGGCGGAGCCGACGGATGAGGGGGCGGCTCCGGATGTGGCGGACGGGTGAAGCGGGGCGCCAGGTTCTGAACGACCCCTCATCCGGCCCTCCGGGCCACCTTCTCCCCTTGAAGGGGAGAAGGCTACAAGCCCGCGTCTTCCCTCAATCCCAGCATCAGGTTGAGGTTCTGGACCGCCGCGCCCGAGGCGCCCTTGCCGAGGTTGTCCAGCAGGGCGACGAGGCGGGCCTGGCCGTGCGCCTCGCTGCCGAAGACGAAGAGCTTGAGGCGGTTGGTTCCGTTCAGGCCTTCCGGGTCGAGCCCCGTCGTGGCCGCGGCCTCCTCGAGCGAGGCGACCTCGACGAAGCGTTCGCCGTCATAGGCCTCGGCCAGCACCTGCTGCAGGGCGGCCAGGGTCGGCCGGCGCGGCATGGCCCATAGCTGCAGCGGGATCTCGACCAGCATGCCCTTGTAGTAGCGCCCGACCATGGGCGCGAAGATCGGCCGGCCGTCGAGCAGGCCGTGGGCCTGGATCTCGGGCACGTGCTTGTGGGTCAGGCCGGTGGCGTAGATGCGCACCACGTCGTCGGTGTGGCCCGGCGCGCCGGCGTCCTCGAACTCGGCGATCATCGACTTGCCGCCGCCGGAGTAGCCGGAGACCGCATTGACGGTCACAGGCCAGGACGCCGGCACGAGGCCCGCCGCGACCAGCGGCCGGATAAGGGCCACGGCGCCGGTGGGATAGCAGCCGGGATTGGACACCCGCTTGGCGCTGGAGATGGCCTGGCGCTGGCCCGGCGTCATCTCCGCAAAGCCATAGGTCCAGCCCGGCGCGGTGCGATAGGCGGTCGAGGCGTCGATCACCCGCACCATGGGATTTTCGATCATGCCCACCGCTTCTCTGGCCGCGTCGTCGGGCAGGCAAAGGATCACCGCGTCGACCCCGTTGAGCAGCTCGGCGCGCGCCGCCGGGTCCTTGCGCCGGGCCGGGTCGATGGAGACCAGCTGGACGTCGGCGCGGCCCTCAAGCCGCTCGCGAATCTGCAGCCCGGTCGTGCCGGCCTCGCCGTCGATGAACACCGTGGGCATGTCTGGCCTCCTGCGTGCTTCGAGACGCGCAAGCTCCGCTCGCGCTCCTCAGCATGACGAACTTCAGTGCAATCTGCCTATCTGCGTCATCCTGAGGAGCCCGAGGAACTCGGGCGTCTCGAAGGACGCAGGTGGGTTGTGCAATTCCCAAAAGCAAAGGGCGCTCCGGTTTCCCGAAGCGCCCCTGGCCGAACATCGCTGTCCGCGCGGTTTAGCGCTTCGAGAACTGGAGGCTCTCTAACATAATGATTTTATTCGGATAATTTCGCCGAAAAAAATCTGTGAATGATCTGTGAAGCGCATTTCGCGGTTCGCTGGCCATCAAGCCGCCTTGCTTAGGGTGAAGTCCACATGCACCGCATCATAGGGAAAGATCACGCGCCCGCTGTCGGCGCGATCAAGCACGCCCCCAACCAGCAGCGCCTGCACGTCCCCATGCACGGCCTTCACGTCGCGGTCAACGCGCCGCGCGATCTCGCGGATGGTCATTTCGCCCTGCCCGGTCATGGCTTTA
>NCED01000124.1 GCA_002280485.1 Caulobacterales bacterium 32-69-10 | reverse complement strand
CCTGCACCGTCTGGGACGGATCGAGGCCGGTCTGCTGACGGTAACGGGCCAGGGTGCGGATCAGGGCGGCCTCGCGCCATTCCATCCCGAGTTCGACGACCAGGCGGTTGAAACCGTCGCTCTCGGTGCGCCCGTTCCATACGGCGGCGAAGGCGCGTTCGAACGGTTCCTTGACGTCGGCGAAGACCAGATCCTCTCCCCGCGGGTCCTCCATCAGGAACTCGTGGACGTGGATTTCCTCCTCGCCCAAGGGCCGGATCGGATAGCCGTATTCCTCCAGCGTCTTCAGCCCCATGTCGGCCATGATCGGCAGGACGTCGGACAGCGGTACCGAGGGACCGCGACGGTAGAGCTTGAAGCGGAACTGCAGGCGGCTGTCGTCCGGATTGCGGAAGGCGCGCACCACGACCGATTCTCCGGCGCCGACCTTCCCGGCGGCGTTCAGCCGGTTCATCTCGCCAAGGTCGATCGCGGCTTCGTCGGCGGAGTAACGGTCGCGATAGGCGGCGCCGAAGGCGCGGGCCCAGCGCGTGCTCAGCGGCCCGACCTCGACATCCGCCACGTCGGCGCGGCGCAAGGCGGCCTCGAAACGCTCGACCCAGCCGCGCCCGGCTTCGGCCACGTCATGCTCAAGCTGGGCGGCGTCCGGGACCGGATGGTCGCCCGGCGTCACGCCGATGATAAAGTGAACCCGCACGAGGGGGGCGTCCGACAGCTGCGGATACCAGGCCGAGATCCGACCGCCCCAGGCGCGGGCTACGATCTGGCCGATCCGCTCGCGCACCGAGGAATCGAATTTTTCGCGCGGAATGAAGCACAAGACCGAGACGAACCGGTCGAACGGATCCTGGCGGGTGAACAGGCGGATGCGCGGCCGATCGTAGAGGTGGAGGATGCCCAGGGCGATGGAAAGAAGCTCGTCCTCACCGATCTGGAACAGTTCGTCGCGCGGATAATTTTCGAGAATATTGCGCAGCCGCTTCTCGTTGTGGCTGCCGGGCGCCTTGTCGGCACGGCTCAGGACATTGGCCACCTTGCGGCGGATCAGGGGGGTCTCGGTCGCCAACTGGTCATAGGCGTCCGAGGTGAACAGGCCGACGAACCGCGTCTCGCCCGTCGCCTTGCCGTCCGGCCCGTACCGCTTGACCCCGACATAGTCCATGTAGGCGCGGCGATGTACGCGGGACCGGGCGTTGGCCTTGGCCACAGTGACCGGTTCGCTCAGGTCCAGCTGCCGGCGCATCTGACGGGTCAGGACCGCCGGTTCGGACGCACGACGCAGAACTGTGCGGTCCGGATCCGCCAGGATGCCCAGACCGGCGCTCGACTGGCTCAGCGGGGCCTCGGCCTCGTAGTCGCCGTCGGCGTTCAGAGGATAATTATAGTCGCGCGCGCCCAGGAAGACGAAATGATCGCTCTTCAGCCATTTC
>NCED01000010.1:52241-95158 GCA_002280485.1 Caulobacterales bacterium 32-69-10 | reverse complement strand
GGTGATCGCCGCCGTCAACGTCGTCTTGCCATGGTCCACGTGACCAATCGTGCCGATGTTGCAGTGCGGCTTGTTGCGGTTGAACTTTTCCTTGGCCATCAGATCTTACCTTTGCGCGGACCTGGGTCCGGTCTGGAACGAGTGGATTTCGGCTCTAAAAGGCGCTTTGGAGCGGGTAGCCGGGATCGAACCGGCATCCTCAGCTTGGAAGGCTGCTGCACTACCATTGTGCTATACCCGCCCTAAGCCACTTCCGGTCGCCTTTTTCGGACGCCGCCTCGGATCAACGCGTGGTGGGGGAAGCAGGACTCGAACCTGCGAAGGCGTACGCCAACGGATTTACAGTCCGTCCCCTTTGCCGCTCGGGACATTCCCCCTCACGCGGTGATTCCGAGCCTGGCGAGATAGGGCCTCCGCTCCACGAATCTTGCCGCTATAGACAAGATCGCGGGGTCGAAAAGCCCCGGGCCAAAATCGGAGCGCGTCTTATAGTGTCCTCATCCCGGCAACGCAACGACCACCCGGCGCGCTTTTCTCCGAGGCTCGACAAGGAGGGCAAGGGAAGGCGCGATCAGTGTTTCCGCAGCGGCGGCGGCGACGGCGGCGACTGGGTGTGGGGCCGCCACGCGGTGGCCGCCGCCCTGGCCAATCCGGCCCGGGCCCCGTTCAAGCGCCTGCTGGTCACCACCGAGGGCTTGAAGGCCCTGCAGGCCGAGAAAGGCGCGCGCGCCGCGATCGAAGCCTCCGGCCTGGTCCCCGAGACCATGACCAACGGCGGAGACATCTCGCATGTCCTTCCCCCGGGCGCAGTGCACCAGGGCCTCGCCCTGTCCGCCGCGGCGCTCGAGCCGGTCGACCTCGAATCGGTGGCCGAGCCGGCCCACGGCCTGCTCCTGATGCTGGACCAGGTCACCGACCCGCAGAATGTCGGCGCGATCTTCCGCTCCGCCGCCGCCTTCGGGGCCCGCGCCGTGATCCTGCAGGACCGCCATGCGCCGCCGTTCACCGGCGCCCTGGCCAAGGCCGCGGCCGGGGCCATCGACCAGGTGCCGTCCGTGCGGGTGGTCAACCTGGCCCGGGCGCTGGAGCAGCTTGGCGAACTCGGCTGGCGCAGCGTGGGCCTGGCGGGCGAGGCCGGCACGCCCCTCGCCGAGGCCCTGGACGGAACGCCCACGGTGCTGGTGCTGGGCTCGGAGGGCGAGGGCCTGCGCCGGCTGGTCGGCGAGCACTGCGACGTGCTCGCCAACATCCCTATGCCGGGAGGGTTCGAGAGCCTGAATGTCGCATCGGCTGCGGCAATTGCGCTCTATGAGGGGGCGCGGGCACGCGTCCCAGGCGAACGGGATTGATTTCGGCTCTGGCGCCGCCTTTGCTTTACGAAGGCTTAATTGCGCGCGCCCGGGGGGCGGGCGAGTTGCGAATTGGAGCTATCGTCCCATGTTGAAACGCAGCATGGCCGCCTGTGGCGCCCAGCCGTATCCGGAACCTTCCGAAGCGCCGCCGCCGCCGCCGCCGCCCTCCGAACTGATGGGCGAGCCGACGCCGCCCCCGCCCCCGCCGCCCTCCGACGCCTACCAGCCGGCCGAGGGCCAGCCCTACCAGCCCTCGGGCCCGGTGATCATCGCCATGGCGCCGATCCCCAACCCGCCCGAGCCGACCCGTCCCCCCCGCCGGGTCCGCCAGCGCGTCGAGTCCGCCCCCACCTATCGCTATGTCGAGCCCGCCCGGCCCCGCGCCGCGGCGCCGGCCCGTCCGGCCTATCAGAGCGGCGCCGTCGCCCCCCGTCCGGTCGCCAAGGCCGCGCCCCAGCCCGCCCCCCAGAAGATCGCGCCCAAGGGAAGCGTGGCCAAGGTCGCGCCGCCGCCGAAGCTGACCACGCCGGCCGTCCCCAAACTCGGCGCCGCGCCGGCCCTTAAGACTCCCGCCACGCCGGCCGGCAATGCGAACACGCCGCTCGGCGATCGCGCCACCCGCCTCGCCGCCCTGGAGATGAGCCTCGCCGAGGCCGTCGCCAACGGGGCCAAGCTGACCGTGCCGACCCTGACCGCCGACCAGCCGGCCGACGTCACCCTGACCCTGCCGGCCGAGTTCGGCCAGGCCGTTCGTGACGAGGCGGCCAAGAACCAGCTGTCCGACGCGGCCGCCGCGGTGAACATCACCTCGGTCCTGTCGGGCGACGGTTTCGCGGTCACCCCGGACGCGACCCAGTCGCAGCCCCTCGTCGCCGGTACGCCGACCGAATTCCACTGGAGCGTCACCGCGGCCCAGCCGGACGCCAAGAACCTGCACGCCGACGTGGGCGCCGACCTGATCGGCGCGGGCTCGGACAGGCTGAACCTCGGTTCAGTCACCTCGTCCTCGGGCGGTTTCAAGCTGACGCCGCGGGTGCTCGGCGCCGGCATCCTGATCTTGATCGCCGCCCTGGTGGTAGCCGGCCTGGCCCGGAGCCGCGGCGGTCCGTCGCGCTCAGCGAGCGCGCGCCGCAACGCCCGCCGCGCCCGGCAGGAGCCGCGGCCGGTGACTCTCAGCGAAAACGAGATCTAGCCCAAGATCTCGAAGCACAACGATCTGGCGCGCCGGACCCCCGTCCGGCGCGCTTTTTCTTTGCCCGCTTGACGGCGAGGCCTCGCCCAGCAAAGACCGGAACATGACAGGCTTCGATCTGAGTACTCTCATCGGCGGCGGCGGCTGGGCCGCCCTGACCGCCTTGTTCCAGGTCTTGATGATCGACCTGGTGCTGGCTGGCGACAACGCCGTGGCGGTCGGCCTGGCCGCCTCCGGGCTGGAGCCCAAGGACCGCAAGCGCGTGATCCTGGCCGGCCTCGCCGTCGCGGTGGTGCTGCGCATCGGCTTCGCCCTGATCACCACCCAGCTGCTGGCGGTCATCGGCCTGTTGTTCGCCGGCGGCATCCTGCTGCTGTGGGTGTGCTGGAAGATGTGGCGCGAGCTGCGCGAGCAGCAGCAGCATGCGGAGGCTGAGTCCGCCCTGGAGCACGCCACCGGCGTCGACATCGACGGCGAGCCGGGCCGGGTCGCCTCCCGCCGCAAGCCGAAGACCTTCCGCGAAGCCTTCATCCAGGTCCTGATCGCCGACGTTTCCATGTCGCTGGACAACGTCCTGGCCGTGGCCGGAGCGGCCCGCGAGCATCCGGCGGTGCTGGTGGTGGGCCTTCTGGCCTCCATCGCCCTGATGGGCGTGGCGGCGAGCTGGATCGCCCGCCTGCTGCACAAGTACAGCTGGATCGGCTTCATCGGCCTGGTGATCGTGCTCTATGTCGCGCTGCACATGATGTGGCAGGGCCACCGCGAGGTCGTCGTCGACCTCGGCCGCACCGCCCAGTACAACGCCTTCATGCCCGACTTCCTGGACATCAAGCCGGGAACGCCGAGCGCGCATTGATGTCTTAGGCCCTTCTCCCCTTCAAGGGGAGAAGGTGGCCCGTCAGGGCCGGATGAGGGGTCGTTCAGGACGCCAGCCCCGCTTCACCCGTCCGCCACATCCGGCGCCGCCCCCTCATCCGTCGGCTGCGCCGCCACCTTCTCCCCGAGGGGAGAAGGCTCTAAGTGTCAGCCCCGCCGAAGCGCTCGGTCCATTCGGCGACCTGCTCGTCCTCGATCTTCTTGAACAAGACCTCGGGCGCGGCGACGGCGCGGCCGGGCGCCAGCCTGGTCAGTTCGGCGCGGGCGTCCATTCCCGGCCAAGGGCTGGGCGAGGCCTCGCCTACCGCCCCGGCCGCCTTGGCCGCGGCCTCGGGGATGAAGGGCTGGGAGACGGCGGCGAACAGGGCCACCAGGTTCAGTCCGGTGCGCACCACGACGGCCGCCCGGTCGCGGTCGGTCTTCAGCGCCGTCCACGGGGCGGCCTCCTGCAGGTACTCGTTGCCCAGCACCCACAGGGCGCGCAGGGCCTGCGCCGACTTGCGCACCTCCAAGGCCTCCATCGCCTCGGTCAGTTCGGCGAGCTTGGCCGCAACATTGGCGAACAGGGCCTCCTCGATCGGCCCCAGTTCGCCGCCTTCGGGGACGACCCCGTTGAACTTGCTCTCCGCGAACTTGACGATGCGGTTGACGAAGTTGCCGAACACGTCGGCCAGATCCTTGTTCACCGCCCCCTGGAACTGCTCCCAGGTGAAGGCCGTGTCGGATCCCTCCGGCGCATTGGCCAGGAGATACCACCGCCACGGGTCGGCCGGCAGCAGCTCCAGCGCCTGGTCCATGAAGACGCCGCGCTTGCCCGAGGTGGAGAACTTGCCGCCGTACCAGTTCAGCCAGTTGAAGGCCTTAAGCTGGTCGACCATCTTCCACGGCTCGCCCGAACCGATGAGGGTGGCGGGGAAGCTGACGGTGTGGAAGGCGACGTTGTCCTTGCCCATCACCTCGACGTAGCTCACGTCGTCGGCGCCGGCGTCGAGGCGCCACCAGCGACGCCAGTCGTTCCCCGTGGCGTCGGCCCACTCGACCGTCGCCCCGATGTATTCGATCGGCGCGTCGAACCAGACATAGAAGACCTTGTCCTCGAACCCCGGCCGCGGGACGCCGTCCTTGGTGACCGGGATGCCCCAGGCCAGATCGCGGGTGATGCCGCGGTCGATCACGCCTTCGTCGAGGTGCTTGTACGCGATGGAGCGGGTCAGGGCCGGCCAACCGGCGGCCTTCGAGTCCACCCAGGCGCGGATCTCGGCCTTGATCTTGGTCTGCAGCAGATAGAGGTGGCGCGTGTCGCGCACCTCGATGTTCTTCGACCCCGAGATCACCGAATAGGGTTCGATCAGGTCGGTCGGGTCGAGCAGCCGGCCGCAGTTGTCGCACTGGTCGCCCCGCGCCTTGGGGTGGGCGCAGTGGGGGCAGGTCCCCTCGACATAGCGGTCGGGCAGGAAGCGGCGGTCGTCGATCGAATAGACCATCTGGTCCACCCGCTCCTCGATCAGGCCGCGCTCCTCCAGCTTCTCGGCGAAGTGCTGGGTCAGCCGGTGGTTGGGCGGGTTGGACGAGCGCCCGAACCAGTCCCACGACAGGCCGAACGCTTCGCCCACCGAGCGCTGCAGGACGTGCTGCTCATCGCAGTAGGTGCGCACGTCCTGTCCCGCGGCGGCGGCGGCGAGCTCGGCCGGGGTGCCATGCTCGTCGGTGGCGCAGATGTAGAGCACCTCGTGACCCTGCGCCCGGCGGAAGCGGGCGTGCAGGTCGGCCGGCAGCATCGAGCCGGCCAGGTTGCCGAGGTGCTTGATGCCGTTGATGTACGGAAGCGCGGAGGTGATGAGGATGCGGGCCATGGGCCGCCGATATAAGGGGCCGGGCCGGGAAACAGAAGCGGCTAGCGTCCAGGCGGCAGGATCAGCTCAGGCTCGCCGATGGTCCAGGTCAGCACCGGCCGGCGGGCGCCCGTGTCCAGCACCTCGATCTGGGCCTTCATCGCCTCGTAGCCGGGCTCGCCCGGCCGGAACACCACGGTCTGCCCGCCCCGCCCGAACAGGCCGTGCCCGCGGGCCTTCAGTGCGATGCTGCCGTCCGGGGCCATGGAAGCCTCGGCGCGCCCGCTGGAGCGGGTGGCGCAGGCGGATGTGGACAGGGAAAGACCGAGGAGGAAAGCGAGGCCGAGAACGCGCCGGGTCATGCCGCACCGATAAGCCGCTGAAACCTACGCCACCTTAGGGGTCGGTCGGCGAGGCCGCCAGCCGCTCGCGCAGCCAGGCCTGGAAGGCGTGTATCCGCTCCTCGTTGCGCCCGAGCAGGCCCGCCTGCTGACTGCCCTCCAGGCCGCGCTGCAGGTCGGGATAGATCGCCATGTCTTCGCCTACGATCCGCCGGGTCAGCCGCGCCGACGCCGCCCCCCACAGGGCCAGCAGCCCCCGCCGCCATGGGGACCAGCGTCGACGCGAGAGCGTGAACTGACGGATCAGCCCGTCCGAGCCCGTCGGCGACACCGGCTCCATGCACTGGACGTAGCTGACCGTGTCCGTGAGGGAAAAGGTGAGGTTGGGAAACAGGTGGAAGTGGCGATAGGTGGCCGTCGGCGTTTCGCCTACGAAGCGCAGCAGACTATCCTCGACCTCGCAATAGATCCGGCCGGCCAAACGCTGCCTGATCTCGATCTTCGTGGAAAACTGGGTCCATCCGGGCTCAAGGCGGTGCTCCGAACGCGCCTCGCCAGGGTCGCCGCCGAAGGTGCGACGGTGCAACTCGGCGCCGTGATAGCTCTCCAACGCGTTCTCAACCGCCACCTTCCAGTTGGCGCGGTAGTCGACGTCCAGGCGGAGGGATGGACGCCAGTCATCGCCGAAGCGCTCGGCGATGAGGTCGTAGAGTTCGCCCATGAACTCCTGCAGCGAGCTCCCATCCTGCGACAACCGCACGAAGATCAGCCGCCCGCACAGGGCGGTGCGATAGCGGGCCAGAGCCGGGCGTCCGTCGTTCGGGCCATCGGGCGGGGGCTGGAAGAGCTGGGGCTCGCGCGCCCGCTTCACCTTGCCGGCCCAGTCGTAGACCCAGCCGTGATACGGGCAGGTCAGCAGTTCGGCCTTGCCGTAGCGGTTGCGCCTGAGCAGGCAGTGGCGGTGGGCGCAGACGTTGGAGAAGGCGCGCACCTCGCCCTTCAGGTTGCGCAAGATCAGCGGCAGGCCGGCGATGGTGCGGGTGAGAAAGTCGCCATGGGCTGGGATCTCGTCCAGGGTTCCGACGAACCGCCAGGCGGTGGCGAACACCCGCGCCTGCTCCAGGGCGTACTGACCCGGGTCATAATAGGCCGAGGGGGGCGACAGGTGGGGCAGGCGTCCGCGGGCATGGTACGCCATCGGCTCAGCGCCCCTGGTGCAGGGGTTCGAGGGTCAAAGGCCCGGTCCACACGCGCATGGCTTGTCCGCCCATCCACCTCGGCGTCAGCTCAACCCCAGCGTGCCTTCCCGGCGCCACATGTCAAGCCAGCACCCTCCCTGCTCGACAGCCGCCTCGGAATGGCTCAGAACCCGCGCCGCGGAGCCGGCGTAGCTCAGCTGGTAGAGCAGCTGATTTGTAATCAGAAGGTCCCCGGTTCGAGTCCGGGCGCTGGCACCGCAAAGACCCCCTAGGGACGCCTCGCCGTGCCGGATCCCGGGTCGGTCCTGGTCTTGTCGCTCTGCTGCGAGGCCTTCGAGCCTTCGGGCTCGGTGGCGGGCCGGGGGGGGCCGCCGCCGGTGGCCGGCCTCAGGTTCTCGTTCTCGACTTCCCGATTATCCGGCCGATTGTCGTTCTGCGTCATGAAAGCCTCCGTTAGCGTACTCAACGCGGGCGGGCGGAACGAGATGCGTGCAAATGCGCTGCTGTCTCGCTGGTCAGCGAGGTGCTCCTATAAAACGGCTGCTTATCGTCTCCGTGGCCGTGCTCGCGTGCCTTTTGCTCAGCGTGTTCGCCCTGCTGGCGGCCGTCGACAGCGGGCGCTTCAACACCCGTCTCGCCCGGTTCGCCTCCAAGCGCATCGAGCGGCCCGTGGCGTTCGAGACACTGAAGACTCACCTGCTCTCCCCCCGGCCCAATGTGGTCATCACGGGCCTCACGATCGGCCAACCCGGCTGGGCCGGGCCGGGCGACCTAGCCCGGGCGAGCCGCCTGCGCCTCGTGTTCCGCTGGCCGCTCACCGTCACCGAGATCGAGGTCGACGGCGCCCGGGCCAATCTGCTGCGGGTCAGCCGGGAGCGGAACAACTGGAGCCAGGGCAAGGGCGGCGGCGACAGCCTGGGCTTCCTCCGCTCGGTCCGGCTGCTCCGCGTCACCGACGGCCGATTTACCTTCGACGACCGCGTTCGCGACATGAAGCTCACCGGGACGGTGAGCCACGACGTGGCGAAAAGCCCGGCCCGCCCGCTGCAGGTGGCGGCTCAGGGCGTGATGCAGGGCGGCGACATCGTCCTTTCAGCGGCCGGCGCGCCCCTCAACAGCCGCCGTCGCGGCGCGCCCTACCCGGTCTCCGCCACGGTCAAGGACGGCGCGAGCTTCGTCGAGGCCAGCGGCATGGTCATCCCCACGGGCCGCCTCAGGGGCGCTTTCGACCTCAGGGTCGCGGCGCGTGGGCCCAACCTCGCCAACGCAGAGTACCTGTTCGACGTCGGCCTGCCGAACTCGGCGCCCTATCGGCTGACCGCGCGCGTTCAACGCGAGGGGCGGACGACCCGCGCCACCGATATCAAGGCTGTGATCGGCCGCAGCGACTTTGCCGGCCAGGTCGTGTCCGACGGCTCCAAGCCGCGACGGGTTGTCTCGATCGCTCTCGCGTCTCGGGCGCTCCATGCCGACGACGTCGGGACGCTACTGGCCGGCCGCCCGCCTCACACCGTCACCCGGTCGGTCTCCGGGGCGGCGCCGCGGCCGAGCGAGGCCCGGCTGTTCAAGTCCAAGCGCCTGAACCTCAAACGCTTCGAGCGCCGGGACTACCGACTGGACATCAAGGCCCAGCGGTTCGTCATCGACGGGCTCGCCCCGGGACGGTTGACCCTGAAAGGGACGATGGATCACGGCAAGTTCGAGCTGAAGCCCTTCACCATCGACTTTCCGTCGGGGCAAGCCAACGGCGTGTTGAGCGTCGACGTGACGGGCGCCGAACCCGCCTTCCGCCTGGAGGGGTCGCTCAGCAAGGCGGCCCTGGCCTCGCTGGTCCCGGACCTGAAGCAAAGCCTTGGCGGCGTCGCGGACCTCAGGGTCAAGGTGGCGGGCGCGGGGGCCTCTTTTCGCGATATCGCCGCCCATGCGACCGGCCGGATCGCCTTCGATCTTCGAGACGGCCAGATCAAGAAGGGGCAGGCGAACGTGATTACGGGCGCCGTGGTCGCGGGCGCCTTCACCGCCCTGGCCAACAAGGACGCCACGACCGAACTGGACTGCGCCCTGGTGCGGATGGACGTCGGCGGCGGCCGGGTCCGCACGCGCCGCATCCTCATCGTGACCGATGTCGGGACCGCCGTGGCCGACGGCGGGATCGACCTCGACAGCGAGACCCTGAACCTGACCCTCTACGGCCGGCCGTCCCGGTTCCGGCTGTTCTCGGTCGATGCGCCGGTGTCGGTGAGCGGACCGATGCTCGACCCCAAGGCCAAGGTGCGGTTGGGCGGGGCCCCCGCCGGCTCGGCCGAGCCGCCCCGCCCGCCCAAGGTCGAGGGCGACCCGGCCGCCTTTTGCGCCCGGCAGCTGGCTGGAACGCCCTAGCCGATCAGGCGAACACCACCCATTCGGCGCCGGCGGCGCCGGTCCCGGTCAGGATGATCTGATCGCCCACGCCAAGGTTGATCACCGCGTCCGCGCCGACCGTGGTCAGGCTGTAGGCCGTGCCCGGGGCGAGTTGCACCCGGTCGCCCGCCGCGTAGTTGAAGTCGCCCACCACGTCGACGCCCGAGCCGGCGCGGAACAGGAAGCGGTCAGCGCCCGCGCCGCCGTACAGTACGTCATTGCCCAGGTCGCCAGACAGCCAGTCGTTGTCCTCGTCGCCCCGCAGAACGTCGGCGCCCTGGCCGCCGTAGAGCGTGTCGGCGCCGACGCCCCCGAACACTTGGTCGTCCCCGAGGTTGCCGTTGACGTGCCCGTCGTCGCCCGCGTCGCCGTAGATGACGTCATTGCCCTGGCCGCCGCGCACGGTGTCGTTCCCCGCGCCGCCATGCACGAGGTCGATGCCCATGTTGCCATTGACGTCGTCGTCGCCGGCCCCGCCCTCAATGGTGTCATTGTCCTCGAGGCCGCGCACGGAGTCGGCGCCGTTTCCGCCGAGGATGACGTCGTCGCCCGCCGAGCCGTCGAGATAGTCGTCGCCGTCGAGGCCCGACAGGGTGTCGGGACCGGCCATGCCGTTGAGGTAGTCGGACATCGGCGAGCCGCTGATGCTGTCGATGCCGCCGAAGATGGCGTTGAGAACGCCCTCGAAGTCGTTGGCGTTGATAAGATTGGCGAAATCGAGCACCGGGACCGAAGCGCCCAAGACGTCGAAGCCCTTCACCCCGGCGTAGTACTCCTCGAAGCCGGTCAGGGTCCCGCCGGAGAGCGCCCCGTCGGCCCCATAGGTGAAGCTGCCGTTCAGAACCACGCCGTTGCCGCGGCCGAACTCGATCACCATCCTGTTGGCGGTCGACGATGTCGTCGTTCCGCCGGCGAGGCTGAACAGGTTCAGGGTGTACATGTTGACGTATTCGGTCGTCGGAGCGCTGGCGGCAGCCATCGAAATCACCATTCAAAAAAACTAAACTTTTTCGCCAGTAGCCGTCCCCGCCGTCCGGTTCAAGCCCAAAACTTAGGGCGCAAGCTTAGCCTTTGAGGGGAAAAACGAGCCTCAGCGGCTCAGAACGTCCGCGAAGCCGCCGTCGCGGACGTTCTCCATAAAGCCGCGCATGGCGATGCGCGATTCCGGCGCCGGGTCGCTGAACGACAGCAAGGCGTAGCCATGCGGGGCGGCCGCCTCGAAGCTGGCGTTCGCCACAACCTTGGTTCGGCCCCGCGAAAGGCGGTCGAGGGCGAAAGACCACAGTTCGTTGGCGGCGTGAGGGCTGCGGGCCTTGACCGCCAGCGGACGCCTGCAGACCACGCGCTCAGGCGTGTTGCGGATCAGGGCCATCCGCCGGCGGGTGCATTCCGAAGCCAGGCGCGGGGCCACGATCTCGGGGGCCAAGCCCTTGAAGATCACCTGGGCGGCCGGCTTCTCACGCGCGGCCGCCGGCATGGCGATGAAGGTCGCCGCCAGGGCGCAGGCCAGGAGACGCGGTGAATAGTCCATGGAATGAGCCTCCCCCCAAGGCGCGACGGGTCAGCGTTGACCCTGAAGCGACCCGCGCCCGCCGGCAACCCCTGCCGCTAACTGCGCGGATCACGCTTCTCGCACTGAACTCCCAGACCGGCGGCGAGTTGCAACCGGACGAGCGTGCTGGATTTGCACTCCGCATCCTGGCAAGGGAATCGCATGTACCGCATCACCTCCACCAGCGCCGAGGGCATGAGCCGGACCATGACCTCCGATCCCGTCGAGGCCCTGCGCCAGGCGAGGGAGGCCAAGGACGCCGGCCGCGGCGACGTATGGATTGCCGACGAGGAAGGCCACCTGTTCGACCTCAAGGAGTTTGAGCGCTTCCTCAACGGGCTCCGTTGAGCCGGGGCCCGCCGTGACCCGCCGCGCCCGGATGCTGGGCGACCTCGACCTTTCCCGGTCGAGGGGCCTGGAGATCGGCCCGCGCTCGTCGCCCATGGTCGCCAAGGCCGAAGGGCCGGTGCTCTACGTCGACTACACCACGACCGAAGCGCTGCGCGCCGCCCAGTTCGACGCCTCCATCGAGCTGGCCGCCATCTGCGAGGTGGACATCGTCTGGGGCGAACAGCCCCTGGCCCAGGCCATCGGCGGGCCGCTGGACTATGTGGTGGCCAGCCACGTCATCGAGCATGTTCCGGACGTGATCGGCTGGCTCGCCGAACTGCGCGCGACCCTGAAGCCCGGCGGGGTGCTGGGCCTGGCCATTCCCGACCGCCGCTTCACCTTCGACCACCTGCGGCGCGACAGCGGCCTGGCCGAGATGGTCGAGGCCTATCTGATGAAACGTCGCCAGCCCGCCGTGGGCCAAATCTTTGACGCCTGCTCGGGCGCGGTCCCCGTCGAGGCGGCGGCGGCCTGGGAGCCGGGCTTCACGATCGACGCGAGCCTGCCGCTGGCCCAGGCCCCGAACGCCCTCAAGCTGGCGGGCAGCCTCTTGAAGAACCCGCGCTACCTCGACGCCCATGTCTGGGTCTTCACGCCGGAGAGTTTCCTGGCGGCGGCGCGGGGCATGGCGGCCATGGACCTGTTCGCCTTCACCATTGCGGCCTTCCTGCCCACCGAGCGCGGCGAGGCCGAGTTCCATGTCCGGCTCGAAGCGGCCGATCCGGCGGACCGGGCGGCCATCGCCGCCTCGCTGGACCGGGCACAGGCCGCCCTCGACCGCGCCGACGCGCCGCCCTCGGCCCTGGAACGTGAAGTCGCCGCCCTGCGGGCCGAACGCGACGCCCTCGTCGCATCGCGCTTCTGGCGCTGGACCGCGCCGCTAAGGTGGGCGGTGGAGAAGCTGCGGCTCCGCTAACCGCGAACCTACCTCGGCCACCACGACGGCAGGGGGATGGTCAGGCTGCGCTGGGCCGGAACGGTCTTGGTGACCGTGGTCACGGTGGTCGTCTTCCTGATCATCCGGGCCGGCTTGAACCCGCTGGGGGCGGCCGGCGGGGCGCAGTTCATCCGCATCCCCACGCCCTTGAGATAGCCACGCCGGGCGCCGCCGGCGTTGATCGCCTCGCGCACCTTGGCCTGGTGGCGGTTGGCGCCGGACAGCTTGCGGATCCAGCCGCGATAGGGTGTGGCCATCTCCGCCCCCGCCCTCACCAGCTCCACGGCCGCCGAGCCGGCGGTCATGTGGCGGTCGGGCGCCGGCTCGTCGCGGTCGGGGCCGAGGGCCGCGTCCAGTTTTCCGATCTCGGTCGCCACCGCCCGGCAGCTATTCAGGCCGCGCACGTCATAGGGCTGCTCCACCGCGTGCTGCAGCACCTCGGGGATATCCACGCGCTTGAGGTTGAGGTCTTCCAGGGGGCTGGTCACCGCCGCACCCAGGCTGCGCGACCGCTCGGTCACCGGCCGTGGCGGCTTGCCTCCGGTCTGGGCCCTGGCCGGCACGTCCACCGGCTCCACGGCCGTCGGCGACGGCGCGGCCGCCATCGCGTGCGCCGGGATCAGGGCCATCAAGACAAGTCCGGCCAGCGCCGGCCGGGTCGCAGTAAATCTCAAGTCGAAAGCCCGCCAGCAGCCTGGATCGCCCACCCAATCAACAGGCTTTCATCCTTGCAGCCCATTGTGTCGGTCAAGGGGCGTTGAGCCAGGAACGCCCCGGCAGCTTGACCGTTACGCCCCCTCACGGGAGCGTCGCTCATGCCGCAGGACCAGTCGCTTCGGACGCGCCTCGCCGCCGACCTCGCCGCCCACCGGCTGGCGGCAGAGACCGATCCCCTGGCCAACCCGATCCTCGCCTTCGCCCGCATCCTGGCGGCGCGGATGGGCGCCGGCGTCGTCCCCCTGGAAGACGTCGAGGCGGTCGTCCAGGGCCTGACCGCCGAGGGCTTCGTCGCCCGGGCCGAGCGGTTCGGCGGGTACCTGGGCGAGGCGGACCCCGAGGCCAACCGAGCCGCGCTGGAGACCCTGTTCGACGCCCTGGCGGCGGGCGGCTTCGAAGCCTTCGCCGCCGCCATCAGCCGGCCAGCCTTCGGGGTGGTGTTCACCGCCCATCCGACCTTCTCCCTCGGCCACCCCCTGTCGTTGGCCTTGGTCGAGCTGGCCACCGGTTTCGACCGCGAGGGCCGGCCCCTCGACGACGCGGGCCGCGAGACCCGCCGGCGGCTGGCGCTGACCGAGCCGCACCGGCCGCCCGAGGGCCTGTCCCTCGACCTCGAGCACGCCTGGTCGGTGGAGGCGCTCGAGAACGGCCACCGCGCCCTGGACGTGGCGCGGGACGCGGCGCTCGCTGTGGCCCGCCGCCGCTGGCCGGACCGTTGGCGCACCCTGTCACCGCGGCTGGCGACCCTGGCCACCTGGGTCGGTTTCGATACGGACGGCCGCACCGACGTCACCTGGCTGGTCAGCGTGGAAAAGCGCCTCGACCTGAAGCGCCGGGCCATACTGCGCTTTCGCCGGGCGCTCTCGGCGGTCTCCGGGCGCAAGGCCGCCGAGGCGGTGGCCATGCTCGACGGCGCGCTCGGGGTGCTCTCCGATCAGATTGCGCTGGCCGGCGCCGCACGCGCCGATGCGGCGGAGACCCCCGCCTTCGCCCGCGCCATGGTGGAGGGCCGCGCCTCCGGCCTGGCCGACCCCGCGCCCCTCTCCCGCCTGATCGAGGCCGCCCTCATCGATGCGGACGATGACAACGCGGCCCGGCTGGTCTCCGTGCGGGCCAGCCTGGGAGCCCAAGGGTTGAGCCTGGCCCAGGTGCACGTGCGCCTGAACTCGGCCCAGCTCCACGCCGCCGTCAAGGGCGAGACCGGCCTTGGGACCGACCCGTCCGACCCCGCCAATCGCCGAGCCTATTTCGCCGCCGCCGAGGCCCTGCTGGAGCAGGCCCGGCCCGTCGCCATCAACTTCGGCGACCTGGTCGACGAGCCGACACCGGCCAAGCGGCTGATGATGAGCCTGGCCCAGACGGTCAAGCACATCGACGCGGTCAACCCGATCCGCTTCCTCATCGCCGAGGCGGAATCCGGCTTCACCCTGCTGGTCGCCCTCTATCTCGCCCGTCTGTACGGCGTGGAGGACAAGGTCGAGATCTCGCCTCTGTTCGAGACCGAGGCTGGGCTGGAGCGCGGCGAGGCCCTGTTCGAGGAGGCGCTGCGCAGCCCCCATTATCGCGAGCATCTGCAGCGGCAGGGCCGCCTCGCCATCGAGTTCGGCTTCTCGGACTCCGGACGGTTCATCGGCCAGATGGCGGCGACCTTCCGCATCGAGCGGCTGCGCCTGCGGCTGGCCGAACTGATGGAGGCCGAGGGGCTGACCGGGCTCGAGGCGGTGCTGTTCGACACTCACGGCGAATCGATCGGCCGGGGCGGCCATCCCCGCTCGGTGGCCGACCGGCTGCGCTACGCCGCTCCGCCGCGCAGCCGCGCCGAGTTCGCCGCGCGCGGCATCCGGGTCTGCGAGGAGACCAGCTTCCAGGGGGGCGAGGGCTATCTGCCCTTCTTCACGCCGGCGGCGGCCCTGGCCACCCTGCGCGGCGTGCTGGACTTCACCTACGGCCAGGACCCGGAAGCGGCGTCCGATCCGATCTACGCCGAGCCGGCCTTCGCCTCGGACTTCTTCGCCACCATCCAGCAGGCCTTCTCCGACCTGATGGAAGACCCCGACTACGCCGCCCTGCTCAGCCTGTTCGAGACCCGCCTGCTGCACCGCACCGGCTCGCGGCCCGTGCAGCGCCAGGGCGAGGGCCAGGGCCGGCCGCGCACCCTGCGTCATGTCGGCGAGCTGCGGGCCATCCCAAACAACGGGGTGCTGCAGCAGCTCGGCTACCTGGCCAACAGCGTCTACGGCGTGGGGCTGGCCGCCGGAAAGGGCGCGGAGGACTTCGCGGCCATGCTGGAGGCCTCCCCCCGCTTCGGCCGGGCCCTGGCCATGGCGAGAAGCGCCTTCGCCCTCAGCGACCTCGGGGTGACCGAGGCCTATACGGCGATGCTCGATCCCGGCCTGTGGCTGGCCCGGCGCGCCGACGATCCCCGCGCCTTCGCGACCCTGGCGGCCCTGGCCGACAAGGCGGGGATGCACGAGGCGCTCGAGCGGGTGGTGCGCGACCTGCAGGCCGAGGACCTCAGGCTGCGGGACGCCATGACGCCGACCGAGGACGCGAGGCGAGCGCGCCTGCTGCTGTTGCATGGCGTGCGCGCCGCCGCGCTGCAGGAGATCGCCCGGCTTGCCGCCCTCATCCCCCCCTTCGCCCCGGATCAGGGGGTGACCCGAGCGCAGCTGCAGGAACGTCTGATGCGCATGGACATCCCCGGGGCGGTGGAGTGCCTGAGCGAGGTCTTCCCCCTGCACCAGGCCGAAGGCGGATCGGGCGCCGACTGGGGCGAGCCTTCGGGCATCCCGGACGCCGGCGCCGGCCACGCCACCGAGCACGAGACCCTGTTCCGGCCGCTCCTGGCGCTCCACGCCCTTTGCCTGGCCATCACCTCGGCGGTGACACACGAGATCGGGGCGTGCGGGTAAGGAGGGCTCCTTCCCCTACAGGTCGAGTCCGCTGCCTGGCTTGACACGCGTCAAGGCCGCCCGCCGTCGTTCGTGCAATCAGGGCGCATGACGGCAACGGGAGCGCGCAATGAGTGACGTCCTAGTGGTCTACTACTCGCGATCGGGCACAACCGATCGCGTCGCCCGCCAACTGGCCGGAAAGCTTAAGGCTGACCTCGATGTCATCCGACCCGAAGCCGACTATGCCGGAACGGATGGCTACCGGCGCGGCGTCTGGCATTCGATCATCGGTCTTATGCCAAGGGTCGGCCACGGCCGCGATCCCGCAGGATACTCCCTGGTGGTCATCGGCTCGCCAGTCTGGGCCGGCAATCCCTCAGCGCCGGTGCGCAGCTACCTGAAGGCCAACCGCGACCGCATTCAGACGCTGGCCGCCTTCTGCGTGTCGGGAAGCGGGCAGCGCTACGCAGGCTTTTTTCGCGCGGTCGAGAGGCTGGCGGGGCGCTCGCTGACGGCGACAATGGCCCTGGCTGAGCGCGATGTGACCGCCGGGGCCTCGGAGCCGGCCCTGACGTCGTTCGTCGCCGATCTGCACCCAGGGCGGGCCTAGGGGCCGGCCTCGGGCGACGGCGTTACGCCCGCACGGGCAAGAAACGCGCGGACTGCGGCGCGGACGTCTTCTCCCCGTCCGACGAGGAGATGTCCGCCGGTGTCGTAGACGACCAGCTCGGCGCCGACGATCTTGCTCGCCGAGAACTGGGCCGCCGGGAGCGTATTGAACAGATCGTCGCGCGCCGAGACGATCAGCGTCGGCGCGTCGATCCGGCCCAGGGGCGCCTCATGCAGGTCGGGGGTGCTGTCGATGTTGATGCCGGCGAAGCGCCACGACAACGGCTCGACGCTCCTGACGATGCCCATGACGCGATCCCTCTCGGCCTGGGGCGCCGCCGCGACCAGATCCGGCGGTACGCCAAGAAAGCGGATGAGCATGGACGGAGCCGCCGTCTCGGCGAGCCACCAAGCAAAATCGCCGCCGACGTTGACGACCCGGAATGCGAACCTGCTGCCCCAGCTCGGTCCGATCGAAACCGGACTGTCGGGCGCATAGAGGCCGGGAACCACCAGGATCAGGGCGGAGACCATATCCGGGCGCCGCAGGGCCAACTCGACCGCAGACCGCGCGCCGGCCGAGACGCCGACCACGACCGCCCTGGGAATCTTCAGCTCGGAAAGCAACTTCGCGTGCGCGTCGGCCTGCGCCGCGGGTGAGACGTCCTCAGGAACAGGG
Organism: Caulobacterales bacterium 32-69-10; assembly: GCA_002280485.1. The sequence goes on along the minus strand of NCED01000010.1, from coordinate 78,188 downwards.
GTGCGCAGATAGCCGAAGCGCGACGGCGCGATGACTCGAAAGCCCTCGCCCGCGAGATCGGCGGCATTGGCCAGCCCCTGGTCGAAGCCGCCGCCGGAGCCATGGATCGACAGAAGCGGAACGCCGACACCCCTGTCCGCGTATTCGATCGCGCCCGCCTGCGGGCTGGCGATCAGGCTGCCCATGCGGGCGGCGACGCGCATGCGTCCAAGCTCGTTCTGAAAGAGCCAGGACACCACGCCGGCCGTCGCCGTCACGGCGACAGATGCGGCCACAAGGAAACGTCCAGTCCGCCTCATCGTGGGCTCCGTTGGAGACCCGGCGACCTTGGCCTTTGCAGCGCGGGGGCCGACTGATTTGCCTCAATCGGCGCCGAATCCCCCGCCCCCGGGCGTCTCGATGACGATGGCGTCGCCCGCCGCCATCTGCGCCACGTCCGTACCGGCCAACGCCTCGACCGTCCCGTCCGCCCGCGCGACGGAATTGCGCCCCAGCGCCCCGGCGCCCCCGCCGGCCAGGCCGAACGGCGCCACCCGGCGGCGGTCGGAGAGGATCGCCGCCGTCATGGGCTGCAGGAACCGCAGGCGTCGCACCACCCCGTCGCCGCCGCGATGCGCGCCCTGCCCGCCCGAGCCGCGACGAACCTTGAAAGCTTCGACCAGAACCGGGAAGCGGGCCTCCAGCACCTCCGGGTCGGTCAGGCGGCTGTTGGTCATGTGGGTCTGGACGGCGTGGGCGCCGTCGAAGCCAGGGCCAGCGCCCGAGCCGCCGGCGATGGTCTCGTAATACTGCCGTCGCTCGTCGCCGAAGGTCAGGTTGTTCATCGTCCCCTGAGCCGCGGCCATGACGCCAAGCGCGCCATAGAGGGCGTCGACCACGGCCTGGCTGGTCTCTACATTGCCGGCGACCACGGCGGCGGGATAGCGCGGGTTCAGCATCGAGCCCTCCGGCACGATCATCGTCACCGGGCGCAGGCAGCCGTCGTTGAGTGGGATCTCGTCGTCGACCAGGGTGCGCAGCACGTAGAGCAGCGCCGCCCGGCACACCGACAAGGGCGCGTTGAAGTTGGTCGGGCGTTGCTTGCTGGTCCCGGTGAAATCCACCACGGCGGTTCGCGCCGTCCGGTCGACGGCGATCGCCACCTTGATGGTCGCGCCGTCGTCCATCTCCAGGGCGAAGGCGCCGTCCTCCAGCGTGGCCAGCACCTTGCGCACCGCCGCCTCGGCGTTGTCCTGGACGTGGCCCATGTAGGCGGCGACGGTCTGGGCCCCATAGTCGCGGACCAGGGCGCGCAGGCCCTCCGCCCCCTTGGCGCAGGCGGCGACCTGGGCCTTGAGGTCGCCGATGTTCTGGTCCGGATTGCGGGCCGGCCAGGGGCCCGAGGCCAGAAGGGCCCGGATTTCGGCTTCGCGGAAGCGGCCGTCTTCGACGAGCAGCACGTCGTCGATCAGCACCCCCTCCTCTTCCACGCTGCGGCTGCGTGGCGGCATGGAGCCGGGGGTGACCCCGCCGATGTCGGCATGGTGGCCGCGGGCGGCGACCCAGAAGGCCGGCGCCGATCCCTCGGTGAACACCGGCATGATCACAGTGATGTCCGGCAGGTGGGTGCCGCCGTTGTAGGGGGCGTTCAGCACATAGACGTCGCCGGGGCGCACGCCGCGCCCATCCCGGGACCGGGCCTCCATCACCGCCTTCACGCTGGCGCCCATCGAACCGAGATGGACCGGGATGTGCGGGGCGTTGGCGATCAGGGCGGCGGTCTCGTCGAAGACGGCGCAGGAAAAGTCGAGCCGCTCCTTGATGTTGACGGAATAGGCCGTGCTCTGCAGCGCCGCGCCCATCTCCTCCGCCACGGCCATGAACAGGTTGTTGAACACTGCCAACAGGATTGGGTCGGCCTGCGTACCCAGGGCGGAGCGCCGCTCTCGCGGCGCCGAACGCTCCAGCACCAGGGCGCCGCGGGCGTCGACGCGGCCACGCCAGCCGGGCTCGATCACGGTGGTGGCGGTGGTCTCGACGACGATAGCCGGACCGGCGATCTCCGCCCCGACGGCCAGGGCGGCGCGGTCGTAGACGCCGTCCGACAGCCGCGCCGGTCCGCCCGCGACTTCCGCAGGCGCCTCCTCGGCGGCGGCGGCCTCGCCCACCGCCTCGACCGACAGGGCCTCGACCACCAGGGCGCGGTCCGGCGCCGTGAAGCCGAAGCGGCGTCGGTGCAGGTCCTCGAAGGCCTCGCGCATCTGATCGGCCGAGCCGTAGGCGACCTGCAGCGGCGTGTCGGTCCCTTCGTACTTCAGCCGGGCCCGGCGGTGGACGATCAGCCGCTCGAACGGGATGGCCTGGGCCTTCAACGCGGCGCGGGCCTGGGCCTCCAGGGCGTCCGCCGCCTGGGTCAGCGCCGGATCGTCCGCCGCCAGCCGCGCCTCGACCGTGGCCTCGCGCACCACGCCGATGTCGGCGCAGCCCATGCCATAGGCCGACAGCACCCCGGCCAGGGGATGGATCAGCACGCGGCTGATCCCCAGGGCGTCGGCCACCAGGCAGGCGTGCTGGCCGCCGGCGCCGCCGAACGACACCAGGGCGTAGCGGGTCACGTCATAGCCGCGCTCGACCGAGATCTGCTTGACCGCCTTGGCCATGGCCTCGACGGCGATCTGGATGAAGCCGTCCGCCAGGGTGCGCGGCGCTATGGCCTTGCCGGTCGCCGCCTCCACGTCTGCGGCCACGGCCTCCAGCCGGGCAAACGCAGCGGCCTCGTCGAGCGGCTGGTCGCCGTCCGGGCCGAACACGGCGGGGAAGAAGGCCGGCTTGATCTTGCCGAGCGCCAGGTTGCAGTCGGTGACCGTCAGCGGCCCGCCATTGCGGTAGCAGGCCGGGCCGGGACGCGCCCCCGCCGAGGCCGGGCCGACCCGCAAGCGGGTCCCGTCGAAGAAGCAGATCGAGCCGCCGCCGGCCGCCACGGTATGGATGGCCATCATCGGGGCGCGGATGCGCACCCCCGCGACCATGGCCTCGGCGGTGCGCTCATACTCCCCGGCGTAGTGGGAGACGTCTGTTGAGGTGCCGCCCATGTCGAAGCCGACCACCCGCTCGAAGCCCGCCGCCCGTGCGATCCGCGCCATGCCGACGATGCCGCCGGCCGGCCCGGACAGCACCGCCTCCGAACCGCGGAACGATCCGGCCTCGGTTAGGCCGCCGCTCGATTGCATGAACAGCAGCCGCGTGGCGGGCGGCAGGTCCCCCGCCACCTGGCCGACGTAGCGGCGCAAGCCTGGGGACAGATAGGCGTCGGCGACGGTGGTGTCGCCGCGGCCGACCAGCTTGATCAGGCTGGAGACCTCGTGACCGACAGAGACCTGGGTGAAGCCGATCGCGCGGGCCAGGGCCGCCAACGCCTGCTCGTGGGCCGGGTAGCGGTAGCCATGCATCAGGACGATGGCGACGGCGCGCAGCCCCTCGGCATGGGCGCGCGACAGGTCCGCCCTCGCCCGCTCCAGGTCGAGGGGGCGCAGCACCTGCCCGTCGGCGCCCACCCGCTCACGGGCCTCGACCACGGCGGCGTGGAGGGGCGCGGGCTTTTTGATGTGACGGTCGAACAGGCGAGGCCGGGCCTGGTAGCCGATCTCCAGGGCGTCGGCGAAACCTTCCGTCACCACCAGCAGCACCGGCTCGCCGCGCCGCTCCAGAAGGGCGTTGGTGGCGACGGTCGTGCCCATCTTCACCGCCTCGATGCGGGCGGTCGCCAGGGTTTCACCGGCGGCAGTCAGCAGGGCCTCGATCCCGGCCACGGCGGCGTCGCGGTAACGGTCCGGGTTCTCGGACAGGAGCTTGGCGGTGACCAGGCGCCCGCCCGGCGTGCGGGCGACCACGTCGGTGAAGGTGCCGCCCCGGTCAATCCAGAACGACCAGGCCGGATCGGTCCGGGAGGCTTTCGTCGGCGACATCTTCTCGCTACTCAGGCTGGGCGTTCTCGGCGGGAGATACCATGCGCGCGACGACCCTGGCAGCGATCACCACCGGCGTCTTGGCCCCCACCCTTTTGGCGCTCAGCGCCTGCGGCGCCCCAAAGGGCCCGCCCGGCAAGAGCGCGGCTGAGCTGGTGGCCGAACTGCCCGCCCCCTACAACACCGGCGATCCCGAGGCGGGCAAGCAGGTCTTCGCCACGTGCACCGCCTGCCACACCATCGGCGACGGCCAGCCCTCGACCGTCGGGCCGAACCTGCACGGCGTGTTCGGGGCCAAGGCCGGCCACAAGACCGACTTCAAATACTCCCCCGGCCTCTTGGCCACCGGCTGGACCTGGGACGCCGAGCGGATCGCCGCCTGGGTCGCCGATCCCACAGGCCTCGTCCCAGGCACGAAGATGGTGTTCATCGGGGTCAAGGACCCCAAGCAGCGCACCGACCTGATCGCCTATCTGAAGGTCGCCTCGAGCCAATAGTATCCCGCCCTCTCGGGCGGGCTCTATTCGGCGGCTTCGGGGATGCCGCCCGGCGCCTGCGGCGTCGGAAGGCGCTGCTTCTCCTGCTCCTCGAAGGCCTCGATCTGCCGCGCGGTATACTCCGGCGACTTGGTGAAGCGGGCGAGCAGCTCGTACATCACGGGCACGATGAACAGGGTGAGCAGGGTCGAGAACAGGGAGCCGGAGATGATCACCGCCCCGATGGTGTAACGGCTGTTCGAGCCCGGGCCATGGGCCATGACCAGCGGCACGGCGACGGCGGCCGAGGCGATCGACGTCATCACGATGGGCCGCAGACGCAACTGGGCGGATTCGATCACCGCCTCGCGCACCGACAACCCCTCGTCGCGTAACTGGTTGGCGAACTCCACGATCAGAATGCCGTTCTTGGCGGCGATGCCGATCAGGATGATCAGTCCGATCTCGCTGTAGAGGTTGATGGTCGAGCCGGCCATCAGCAGGCCGAACAGGCCGCCGGCCGCCGCCAGCGGCACCGTCAGCATGATGATGGCGGGGTGGACGAAGCTTTCGAACTGGGCGGCGAGCACCAGGAACACCACGACCAGGGCGAAGCCGAACGCGTAGATCACGGCGTTGCCGCTGTCCTGCAGATCCTTGGCCTGGCCGCCCCACTGGACGATCGGGCCCGGGGGCTGCTTGGCCACCATGCCTTCCAGGAACTTCACCGCATCGACGACGGTGTAGCCGGGATTCATGATCATGGTCAGGGTCACGGCGCGCTGCTGGTCGATCCGCTGGCGGGCGGCAAGGTCGCCGCGAAGCTCGGTCTTCACCACCTGCGACAAGGGCACCAGCGAGCCGGTGGCCGCGCGGACGTAGACCTCGGACAGGTTCTCCAGGGTGCGGCGGTTCTCCCGGTTGGTCTGCAGGAGCACATCGTACTCCTGGCCCGCGCGGACATAGGTGCCGACGCGGCGCGGGCCGTAGAAGGTGTTCAGCGCCAGACCGACCTGCTGGGCGGTCACGCCCAGGGCCCCGGCGCGGTCCCGGTCGAGGGTGACGCGCACCCGCGGCGAGACCGGGTCGTAGTTGGTGTTGACCCGGCTGAAGCCCGGATTGTCGCGGGCCGCGGCCATGATCGGCTCGACCCACTTGGCCAGGGGCTCGTACTCGGGGCCAGTGGCGATCAGCTGGACGGCGTTGCCGCCGCCAGGGCCGCGCTGGATGGCGCTGCGCACACCGGCGCTGACCCGGGCGCCGGTGATGCTTCTGGTCTCGCGGTTGATCTCGGCCGCGATTTCCTGGGCGCTCCTGTCGCGCTCGTTCCACTCGGCAAGCTTGAGGTTGCCGTTGCCGGAATTGAAGGTGCCGCCGCCAAAACCGGGCGCGACCAGGATCCAGAGGGTGCCTTCCTTTTTGTCGACGTAGCGCTGCAGGACCGGCGCGACCAGGTTCATCTGCTTGGTCATGTAGTCGAAGCCGGCGCCCTCGGGGCCGACGATCTGCATGTCCACACGACCGCGGTCTTCCTCGGGCACCACCTCCTGCGGCAGCATGACGAACAGGCCGCCGGCCGCTGCGCCTACGATGCCGATCGTCGCCAGGGCGGCGACCACCGACAGCCGGCGCCCCAGCAGCATGTCGAGAGAGCCGCGGTAGGATTCCCGGACCTTATTGATGCCCTTGTCGATACGGCTGGCCAGCCAGCCGTGATTCTGAGCCGGGCGCAGCAGCTTGGCGGCGAGCACCGGCGAGAACGTCAGGGCCAGGAAGGCCGAGACGGCGACCGCGCCGGCGATCGCAACCGCGAGTTCGACGAACAGCCGGCCGATATAGCCGGGCAGGAACATCAGCGGCGTGAACACCGAGATCAGGGTCGCTGTCGTGGCCAGGACGGCGAAGAACACCTGCCGCGCGCCGCGCTCGGCCGCCACCACCGGCGGCTCGCCCTCGTCGATGCGTCTTTGGATGTTCTCGGTCACCACAATGGCGTCATCGACGACCAGCCCGATGGCGAGGACCAGGGCCAGCAGCGTCAGGAGGTTCAGCGAAAAGCCCAAAGGCGCCAGGATGATGAAAGTCGACAGGATACAGATCGGGGCCACGATCGTGGGGATCAGCGCCGCCTGCCAGGAGCCCAGGAACAGGAAGTTCACCGCCGCCACCAGGGCCACGGCGATGCCCATGGTCATCCACACCTCGCTCACCGCCTCGCGGGTGAAGGTGGAGTTGTCATAGCCGAGCTCGAGCTTGGTCCCTTTGGGCAGGGTCTTGTTGATATCGTCCATCATGGCGTGGACGCCGTCGGAGATCTTCAGGTCGTTGGCGTCGGACTGCCGGATGACGCCCATGCCGATCTTGTCCTCGCCATTGGCGCGGAACAGGCGGCGGCGCTCGTCGGGAGCCTCCTCGACCCGCGCCACATCGCCCAGGCGCACGACATAGTTGTTGCGGCCGACGGTGATCGGCATCTGGGAGAACTCGGCCGGGGTCGAATAGGACCGCTCGACGTTGATCGTGTAGTCGGTGTCCCTGTTCTGCAACGTGCCGGCGGGCAGTTGGACGTTGTTGCGGCTCAGGGCGTTGGTGACGTCATCGACGCTGAGGTTGTGGGCCGCGAGGGCGGCGGCGTCGAGCCACACCCGCATCGAGAACTGCTGCTGGCCAAAGACGCCGACGTTGGCGACGCCATCGACGGTGGCCAGGCGCGGCTGCAGATAGCGGACGATGTAGTCCGTCATCTCCATCCGGGTCATGGTCGTCGACCCCATCATGATGGTGATGATGGGGTCGCCGTCGGCGTTGGCCTTGGCCACGGTGGGCGCCTGGGTCAGGTCCGTCGGCAATTGCGACATCACCCGGCTGACGCGATCGCGCACGTCGTTCGCGGCCTCTTCCAGGTCGCGGTCGAGGGTGAACTGGATGTTGACGAAGGAGCGCCCGTCGCGGCTGGTCGAAGACAGGCGGTCGATGCCGGCGATACCGGACACCTGCCGCTCGATCGGCTGGGTGATGCGGGTCTCGATGACCTCGGCGGAAGCGCCCGTGTAGTTGGTCGAGATCGACACCTGCGGCGGATCGACGTTGGGCAATTCGCGCAACGGCAGCCGGGAGAACGAGACCAGGCCCACGATGCACATGATCATGGCCACGACGAGCGCGAAGACGGGGCGCCGAACGGCTAGGTCAGAGATCGTCATGTCGGCCGCCTTCTCTGCTCATCTCTTATAACCCCGTCGCTCAGGCAGGCCCAGCCGGACCTGCAGCGGGCGCATCGCGTCGTTGCGCGCCGCCCGGTCCGGCGGCGGCGCCGCCCGGCGCTGGGGCGCCCTGCCCGTTCTGGCCGCGCCGGCCCGCCTGGCCGACGAGGCTGACCGGGTCGTTCGGGCGGATTCGGTTGGTGCCGTCGGCCACGATCCGGTCGCTGATAGCGAGGCCGGACAGAATCTCGACAAGGCCGTCCTGCCGCAGGCCGGTCTGGATTGCATGGCGAACCGCTATAAGCGCCGGCCCGGCCTGGGGGCCGCCGTTCGCGCCTGGACGGGCCGCAGCGCCCTGGGGCGGGCGTCCGCCCGGAGCCCCGCCCGGAGCCCCGGCCTGGCCCGGCGGCGCGCGCTCGATCTTCAGCGCATAGGCCTCGCCGGATTCGAAGATCACGGCCGATTCGGGCACCGCGGGGTTCTTGCGGACGGCCCGATCGATCGAGACGCGCAACAACATGCCCGGCTTCAACCGTCCGTCGGGGTTGGGGAACTCAGCCCGCGCGGTGACCGAGCGGGTAGCCGGGTCAAGGCGGGTGTCGATCTTGGCGATATGGCCGCTGAAGGTCGTGGCCGGATAGGCGTCGGCCGTGGCCGTCAGCGGCAGGCCGTCGCGCAACACGGAGATGAACTGCTCCGGCACGGGGAAATCGACCCGGATCACCGTCACATCATCCAGGGTGGCGATGGCCGCGCCGGGGTTGACCAGCATGCCGGGCGCCGCGTCGGTCAGGCCGACGATGCCGGAGAAGGGCGCCTTGATGGTGCGGTCGCCGGCCCGGGCCTTGTTGACGTTCAAGGTGGCGACCGCCTGCTCCCACTGCGACTTCATCTGCTCGGCGGTGGCCGCGGGCGCTATGCCGCGGTCGGCCAACTGCTGCCAGCGATCCCAGTTGCTCTTGGCCAGCTTCACCGCCGACTCCGCCTGGACGATGCTGGCGGATCCTCGCGGTGAAGGTATGCATGACCGGCGAAACCGCCGTGACCTGCTGGCGGCCAAACCCGCCCGGTGCGCCTAGTCCGCCTGGCCCGCCCGGTCCACCCGGAGCGCCGCCGCCGGGCCCGCCGGCGACACCGCCCTCGCCGCCGGGTCCACGCGCCCCGCCAGCGGCCAGCTTGATCCCGCCGGCGATGATCATCAGACCAATCACACCCAAGGCGACGATCAGAAACAGGTGTTTTCTAAACAAAACGGAGTCGCTCCAGGTCGAATTTACGACGGCTACTCAAACCGGGGGGCCTTACGGAGTGTAATGCACCCTGTCTAGTGCGGAAAAATGTCAGCCCTGAAACGTCGCGGCCCGAGCGGAAATGCTTGGGCGACAAGGCGGCGAGGCGCCTACGACGACGGCGAAACGACGACCGCAGGCCCCTCGGTAACAGATCGTTCCTTGCTAATTCCGTTCCCCTGCTCCAGCCGGCCGCGGCCCCAGACAGCGCGCCACCGAGTCGCGCCAGAGGCGATAGCGGGCGTCCCTCCGCGCCGGGTCCATCCCGGGCTTCAAGGCTTCAACGGCCATCCGCGCCCGTTCCGTCGCCTCAAGGTCGGCGAAACATCCCGCCCCCACGGCGGCGAACAGGGCCGCGCCCAGGGCGGTGGTCTCGGGGTAGGCCGCCGGCGCGACCGGCAGGCCGGTCAGATCCGCCAGCCGGCGGGCGAACCAGGTGCTGCGGGCCATGCCCCCGTCGATCCTCAGGCCGCCCCCCTGGCCAAGGGCGCCGGGGGCGTCCTGGCGCACCGCCTCGATCAGATCGCGGGTTTGCAGGGCGCAGGCGTCGAACACCGCCTCGGCGATTTCCGGCAGGCCTGCATCTCGCGTCAGGCCGAAGATCGCGCCCCGTGCGTCGGCGTCCCAGTAGGGCGCCCCCAGTCCGGTGAAGGCCGGCACCGCCACCACCCCGTGTCCGGGACGGGCGGACCGCGCCAGGGCCTCGACCGCCGTCGGTCCGCCCTCGACGCCCATCTCCTCGTTCATCCACTTGATCGCGGCCCCCGCCACGAAGATCGAGCCCTCCAGGGCGTAGAGGGGCTCGCCCTTCACCTTCGAGGCCACAGTGGTGAGCAGGCGCGCCGACGAGCGCGGCGCGTCGCGGCCGGTGTGGATGAGCAGGAAGCCCCCGGTGCCGTAGGTGGCCTTGGCTTGGCCCGCGCGCACGCAGCCCTGGCCCAGGAGGGCGCACTGCTGGTCGCCGGCGGCCCCTCGGATGGGCACGGCGGCGCCGAGCAAGTCAGCGCCCGCCTCTCCGAAGTCGCCGGCGGTGTCGCGTATCTCGGGCAGCATCGCCTGCGGCACGCCGAACAGTTCACAGAGTTCCGGGCTCCAGGCCTGGGTCTCCAGTTCCATCAGGAGGGTGCGAGAGGCGTTGGTGGCGTCGGTGGCGTGAACGCGACCGCCGGTCAGCTTCCACACCAGCCAGGCGTCGACGGTGCCGGCGAGCAGTTCGCCGGCCTCGGCCCGGGCGCGGGCGCCGTGCACCCGGTCCAGGATCCAGGCGATCTTGGTGGCCGAGAAATAGGGGTCGAGGAGCAGGCCGGTCAGGGCGGCCACCCGCGGCTCGGCCCCCTGCCCTTTCAGGCGTTCGCACGCCGCGGCCGTGCGGCGGTCCTGCCAGACGATGGCAGGGTGGATCGGCGCGCCGGAGGCCCGGTCCCAGACCACCGTGGTCTCACGCTGGTTGGAGATGCCGATCGCCGTGACGGCGTTCATGGACTGGCCGGCGCGCTGCACCGCCTCGCGCAAAACGGCCACGGAGTCCCGGAAGATCGCTTCTGGGTCGTGTTCGACCCATCCGTCCTCCGGATAGGACTGAGTCAGCGCCCGCGACGCCTCGCCGAGAGCGGCGCCGTCCAAGCCGAACAGGATCGCCCGGGTGCTGGTCGTGCCCTGGTCCAGCGCAAGGATCAGAGGCTCGGCCATATCGTTTTCCTCCCAGGAACAATTGGACTCAGCTTAAGCATGTTTTCACGGGCGCCGGAGCATACCCGGGGCCAGGGCTTGGGGTTTATGCTCGGCGACATGGATATTTTGTTGCGCAATAGCGAAGCCATGCTCGACCTGGCCCGCTCACGCGCGCCCGCCGACCGCGAGCGCCTGTTGTTGTCGATGGCCGACCTTTGCCAGGACGGCAAGCACCTCAGCAACGAGGCCAAGGCCACCATCCAGGCCATCTTCATGGACCTGGTGGTCCAGGCCGAGCGCGAGATCCGTCAGCGCCTGTCCGAGAAGCTGGCGAGCGCTCCGTGGGCCCCGCACGCCCTGATCAACATCCTCGCCTTGGACGAGATCGAGATCGCCCGCCCGGTGATCGCCCAGAACCCCGTCCTCGCCGATTCCGACCTCGTCCGCCTGCTCGTCGAGGCGACGCTGGAGCATCAGATCGAGGTGGCGCGCCGGCCGAATATCGGCGCCCCCGTGGTCAGCGCCATCCTCGACCAGAGCCAGCCGCAGGTTCTGGCGGCCCTGGCCGACAACGGCACCGCCGAGGTTTCACCCCTTCACATGCAGCGCCTGGTGGCGGCGTCCCGCCGCCTCGTCTCCTTGCGCGGATCGCTGGCCCGCCACCCCAAGCTGACCGACGAACTGGCCCAGAGCCTCTACGGCTGGGTCGGCGAAACCCTGCGGGCCAGCATCTGCGAACGCTTCACCATCGATCCGGCCCTGCTGGCCAAGAGCGTCAACGACGCGGTCGCCGACGCGGTGTCGGGAGGCGAGCACGCGCCCGACCCCACCGCCGCCCAGGCCCAGCGCGAGCGCGAGGGCATGGAGCGGCGGCTGATCGACAAGCTGGAGGCCGCCGGACAGCTGCGGCCGGGCTATCTGCTGCGCGCCCTGCGCGAGGGCCGCGGCTCGCTGTTCGTCTCGGCCCTGGCCACCCTCGGGAACTACGAGGTCGAAGGCGTCCGCAAGTCGATATCGGGCAACCGGGCCGACCTCTTGGCCCTCGCCTGCGCCGGGGTGGGCATCGACCGCAGCGTGTTCCCGACAATGATCAGCTTGGTCCAGGCCCTGAACCGGGGCCTGCCCGTCTCGGCAAACGGCGCGGCCAAGGTCTCCGAAGCCTTCACCAAGACGCCGGAAGCCGCCGCGAGGGCGTTCCGCGCGGGCGCAGCCGCCATTTGACAAGCTGAGGCGCCGGTGCGCTTCGTTTCCCCGCATCGCCCAGCAGACCCGCGGACCCGTCCCTTGACCGCCGAGTACCTCGTGACCCGGCTCGCCTTTGTCGCGAGCGAGCGTCCGGAAGCCCAGAGCGCCCGCGACATCCTCGCCGCCCGCTACGGCGACCACCCGCTGGAAGACTCGCAGGTGATCGTCGCCATCGGCGGCGACGGCTTCATGCTGGAGATGCTGCACCACACCCTGGCCTCATCAAAGCCGATCTACGGCCTGAACCGCGGCTCGATCGGCTTCCTCATGAATGAGTATGGCGAGGACGATCTGCTGGCCCGGATCAACGCCGCCGAGCGGGCGGTGATCCACCCGCTCGCCATGCAGGCCATCGACCAGGACGGCGGCGTCCACCAAGCCCTGGCCATCAACGAGGTCTCGCTGCTGCGCCAGACCCACCAGACCGCCAAGTTGCGCCTGTCCATCGACGGCAAGGTGCGGATGGAGGAACTGGTGTGCGACGGCGTGCTGCTGGCCACGCCGGCCGGGTCCACCGCCTACAACCTCTCGGCTCACGGCCCGATCATCCCCCTCGGCGCCCGGGTGCTGGCCCTCACCCCGATCAGCGCCTTCCGGCCGCGGCGCTGGCGCGGGGCCCTGCTGCCCCACACCTCGGAAGTACGCATCGAGGTGCTGGAAGCCGACAAGCGTCCCGTCGCCGCCGTGGCCGACAGCGACGAGACCCGGCACGTCCGCGAGGTGTTTATCCGCGAGAACCGCTCGATCCATCTGGAGATGCTGTTCGACGCAGGCCGCAGCCTCGAGGAAAGGGTGCTGACCGAGCAATTCTCGGTATGAAAGCTTGGCGGTTACAACTCTCTGGCTGCACGACTTGTTAAGCGGAATGGGCGAAGGTCGCCCCCAACAATCCACGCAAGAACGCCCCGTCCGGGGTGTCGAGGAGTAGAGCGTTGAGCACTTCGTCCGACAACGCTGCCGACAACGCCTCCTCCGCGGAGATGATCCAGGTCCCCAACATGCTGCGCATGAAGGTGGGGACGCGCTTCGGGGGCATCGACCCCGGCGCGGTCGCCAAGGCCGAAGCCGCCCTGGCCAACCTCTCGAGCCAGTTCGCCCAATGGCTGCAGGACGAGATCGACAAGCTCGAAGCCGCCCGCGGCGCCATCCGCTCGCAGGGCGTCAACGCCGCCAACGCCAATCAGCTCTACGTCCACTGCCACGACCTCAAGGGCCTGGGCACCACCTACGGCTTCCCGCTGATCACCCGTATCGCGGGCTCGCTGTGCAAGCTGATGGACGAGCCGGAGACGCGGCACGAGGCCCCGATGTTCCTCATCGACGCGCACATCGACGCCATCCGCGCCGCCGTGCGAGACAACATCACCGATACCGACCACCCGGTCGGCAAGGTGCTGGCCGATGAACTCGAAGGCCGCGTCCTGGCCTACCTCAAGGACCATCCTCCGGCGGCGTGAGGCGGCTCGGACCCAGCCCTAGCAGTCCTTCGTCAGGCTGAGGAGCGCTACGCAGTGGCGCGCCTCGAAGCCCGCAGGCCCTAGGCCGCGCCCTTGACCGGCTCGCGTACGGCGGCGGCCCGGGCTCTGCGGCCGAGCTGGTCCATGCGGTCGATCAGATAGTCGAGATCGTCGCGGGCGGCGGTGGCGGGCTGAGTCAGGAACCGCTGCAGCATCCGCTCCTGGAACTGTCCCAGGTCGCCCATGCCGCCTTCGGCCTGCAGCACATGGTAGGTGTCGACCGCGGCGCGGAACGCGGGGTAGAGCCGCGCCGGCAGGCTGGACCGTTCATAGATCGCGCGCAGGCCCAGGGCCCCGGCGTCGTGGACCATCAGCCAGGTGCGGTGGTGCGGCACCTGGGCCAGCTCGGCCAGGGACCATTCGAAGAAGGCCATATGGCCGTGGGCGACTGCCCGCAGCAGCAGGGACGGCGTCAGCCGGTCCTGCTTGTTCAGGTGGGCCACGAAGGCGCGCATGTCGGCGGCGCGGCCGGCCTGATCGACCAGGTCGACGGTGGCCCGCTCGCGAGTCCCGATTGAGATCTGCAGCGCCGTCTCGGGCGACAGGGCGTGATGATCGACCAGGTGCTGGCGCACCTGCTCGCTGACAAGGTCGACCAGCTTCTCGCCGATCGACATCGGCAGCACCTTGCGGAAGGCGATGGCGGCGGTGACGGACTCCGCCTCCGCGAAACGCTCGCAGGCGTGGCGCAGGGCGGTCTCGGAGAACAGGGCGTTGTCGTTGGCGCAGGCGGTCTTCACCGCCTCCTCGCAGCCGTGCTCGACCAGGGCGGCGGTGACCGGCTCGCCCAAGGTGGCCCGGCGAGCCACCGCCATCTGCTTGACCGCCGGGGAGACGCGGACGATCTCGGCCAGGTCCTCGTCCGTGAACACCGGCGAGTGGTGCAGGATGGGCAGCGAGATGGAGTCCACGTCTCGGGCCAGCTTCAGGGCCACGTCGCGCGGCAGGATGGTGGAGGTCTTGAGCGTAACGGCCAGGGCCCGGCGCACCAGTTCGGCGGCGTCGGTCGCCATCATGCGCAGCACCTCGTGGGCGGCTTCGCGCTCCTCCTCGGCAAGGCCGTTGTCCATGCGGCGGCACAGCTTGTGGGCCGCGGCGGCGCGCTCGTCGTCGGTCGCGCCGCGAACGAGCGTGCGGATGTCGCTGTCTGTCAGGGCCGAGCGCGTGATGGCCATGGGCGTCCCCCTGCCCCGCATCGGCGGGACCTCGGCGCGAAGATGGGGCCGCCATGCTTAATGGAGCTTTACCTTGAGCCCCTCAGAACAGCCCCTTGACCCCGTCCTCGTCCCGGGCCCGCGACAGCAGGGTCAGGATGTCGGCCGAGTACATGGCCGCGAAGGGCCCCGCGGTGGAGGCCGCGTCGTTGGAGAGCAGCATGGAGACCAGCATGGCTTCCTGCCGCTCGCGCTCGGTGCGCCGGGCCCCGGCATAGGCTGCAAAGGCCGCCTCGCCCGGATCGTCGACGGCGCCGCCCACCGCCCCGCCGGCGCCCCCGGTATTGGACAGGTCGGCGTAGACCTGCGCCACCGAGAGCGGGCGGCCGTCGCGGTAGAAGACGTTGCGGTTGGCCGCGGCCGCGTCTGGGAAGAAGGTCGCCGCCGCCGCGTTGGGATAGTTGCTGTAGGCTTCGATCAGCTTGGCCGACCCGTGCGGCCCGAGGAAGTGGGCGGCGTAGAGCTCGCCCCCGGTAGGCTCGCGGCCCACCCGTCCGCGCAGATAGGCGGCATGGTCGTTGGCGAGATCGGCGGCCATGACAGAGGCCGCATGGGGATCGAAGCGCAGGTCGAGCACCGCCTGGCGCGCCTCAGGCCCGCCCGCCACGTGGTAACGCCCGTCGCCGCCCTGCTGGATCAATTCGGAATAGCGGGCGTAGCCGTGGGCCGCCCCGTGGCGCTTGAGCGTCGACAGCCAGGTCTGCTCGACGAACTGGAACAGGCCCGCCGCCGATGAGGTGCCGGCCCTGGCGCCGGCGTTGAAGCCGCTCTCGCGCTTGGCGGTACGCAACAGGAAGTCGAAGTCGACGCCGGTCGCCGACGCCGCCCGTTTCAGGGCGGCTTCCACCTGCCCGCCCAGCCCTCTGACCGCTTCTGCGCTCATGGGCTGCAGCATGGCCAGTCATGGTTAACGGCGCATTTACGAACGGCTGTGCTGGCGGGCGCACGCCCGCGCCGCTAGAAGGCTCCGGCCATTAGGAGAAGCGCGCCCATGTCCGACCAGACCCTCGTCCTGAACCTCGACACCGGCCCGGTGAAGATCAAGCTGCGCCCCGACCTGGCGCCCGGTCACGTGGAGCGGATCGTCGCCCTGGCCAAGGAAGGCTTCTACGACGGCGTCGTTTTCCACCGCGTCATCCCCGGCTTCATGGCCCAGGGCGGCGACCCGACCGGCAGCGGCATGGGCGGCTCCAAGCAGCCCAACCTGAAGGCGGAGTTCTCCAAGACCCCGCACGTGCGCGGCGTCTGCTCCATGGCCCGCAGCTCGAACCCCGATTCGGCCAACAGCCAGTTCTTCATCTGCTTCGACGACGCCCGCTTCCTCGACGGCCAGTACACCGTGTGGGGCGAGGTGACCGAAGGCATGGAGAACGTCGACGCCCTGCCCAAGGGCGAGCCGCCCCGCGAACCGGGCAAGATCGTCACCGCGACGGTGGAGTAGCGGGACTGGAAGCCTCGTCCTTCGACAAGCTCAGGATGAGGCTTTCTACTTCACGGCCCGCCTAAGTCCGCCTCATCCTGAGCTTGTCGAAGGACGAGGCGGCCCCGCGCCGTTCGATCCCGTCACGCCGGGACTACATCCGCTCCGGGACGTCGATCCCCAGCAGCTCCAGCGTCAGCTCGAGCTGCTTGAGCGTGGCCTGGGCTAAGGCCAGCCGAGAGGCGCGCACGGCCGGGTCGTCGGCGCCGAGCACCGGACAGGCCGCGTAGAACTTCGAAAAGGCCTGCGCCAGCGAATAGGCGTGCTCGGCCAGGGCGTGGGGCGCGCGCTTGTCGTAGGCGTCGCTCGCGGCGCCGTCGAAGGCGTCCAGCACCAGGGCGAGATCGCGCTCGGCCGCTTCGGCGGCGACGATTGTCCCGGCCTCGGCCCCCTGTTCGGCGGCCCGGCGCAGCAGGGATTTCACCCGCACCGCCTGGTACAGCAGATAGGGCCCGGTGCGGCCCTCGAAGCTGGTGAAGCGGTCGAGGTCGAAGACGTAGGACGTGCCGCGGAAGTTCGACAGATCCGCGAACTTCAGCGCCGCCACCGCCACCCTGTGCGCCGTCGCCTCGAAGTCCTCGGGCGACAATTCCGCCCCCAGGCCGGCCTCGCGCAGGCGCTCGCGAGCCTTCTCCCGCGTCATCTCGATCAGGTCGTGCAGCTTGAGCACGCCGCCTTCGCGGGTCTTGAACGGCTTGCCGTCGGTCCCGTTCATGGTGCCGAAGCCGATATGCTGCAGCGAGCCTTCGGGCGCATAGCCGGCCAGGGAGGCGGCGCGGAACACCTGTTCGAAGTGGCCGGCCTGACGCTGGTCGACGCAATAGAGGATCAGGTCCGGATCGAAGGCCCGGCGGCGCTGTACGATGGTGGCCAGATCGGTCGTGCCGTACATGGCCGAGCCGTCGCGGGACACCACCAGCAGGGGATCGGGGTAAGGAACGGTGACCACCGTGCCGTCTTCGAGCTTCTTCTTGGTCGTCTCGCCTTCGCGGGCGACGCGGACGATGCGCGCGCCCTGATCATCGACCAGCAGGCCCTTAGCCTCCAGGTCCGCGACCATCTCCGGGATGAAGGGGTCGGCGTCGCTCTCGCCGTTCCACAGGTCGAAATCGACGCCCAGGGCGTGGAACTCCCGCTGCAGGGCCGAGCGGCTGACCTCGACGAAATGGCGCCACAGGGCGCGGTAGCCGGGGCGGCCGGCCTGAAGCTCGGCGGTCGCCTTGCGGGCCCGGTCGCGGTAGCCGATGTCGGTCTTGGCCCGGCCGGCGGCCAGCGGATACATCCGCTCCAGGTCGCCCAGGCTGACCGGGCTCGTTTCGGGGAACGGGCCGGGCCCTTCCGCGAAGAAGGCGAGGTCCGGCTGCTCGTCGGACAGGGCGACGATCAAGAGCCCCATCTGGAAGCCCCAGTCGCCGAAGTGGGCGTCGCCCCACACCGTGTCGCCGCGGAAGCGGAACAGGCGCTTCAGGCTCTCGCCGATGATCGAAGAGCGCAGGTGGCCGACGTGCATCGGCTTGGCCACGTTGGGGCCGCCGTAGTCGATCACCACCCGCCGCGGTTCGGCGACGGCTTCGGCGCCGGCGCGGGCGTCGCTCGCCACGGCGTTCGCCCGCTCGGACAGGGCGGCGGCGGAGACCTTCAGGTTGATGAAGCCGGGACCGGCGATCTCCACCGATTCCAGCCGGGCGTCGCCGGCCAGGCGCGCGGCGATCTTCCCGGCGATTTCGCGCGGGTTCGCCTTGGCCTGCTTGGCGGCGGCCAGGGCGCCGTTGCATTGGAAATCGGCCAGGTCCGGACGGTCGGAGACGACCACCCGCCCGTAATCGGGGCTCAGCCCCTCGTCGGCGAAGGCGCGCCCAAGCGCCTGCGCCAACGTCGATCTGAGGTCGCTCATTGGGCGGTGGGCGCGCTCGAACTGGTCGCCGCATTGGCGGCGGCCACGGCGGTGGCGTTGGCCCGGAAGCGCTTGCCGTCGCGGTTGAAGGCGGCCATCTCCGGCGTCACGTCGAAGCCGATCAGGACCTCGAAATTGCCGCCGCTGGTGGTGTTGGTGGCGCGGGGGATGACGATACCCTCCAGGATGTCGGTGACCACCACGCGGTCCGCCCCGTTCTCGAACTCGCCGCGGACGGCGAAGTCCTCCTTGGCGATGACCTGAGCGTTACGCTCGGTCACGGCAACCCAGTAGCGATAGTCCTTCGACGAACCGTCGGCCACCGGGCCGCGGCCGAGGGCGAAGTCGATCGCCACCTGCACGCTGATCGGGTCGTCCTGCTTGTAGGAGCAGTTGGCGCGCACGCCGGTGATCTCGCCGGTGAAGCCGACGGAGGCCGGAGTCTGTTTGCCGTCCTTGAACTCCTCATAGCGAGCGGCGTCGTAGAGCACCTTCACATAGGGGCACGGGCCGACAGCGCGCACCTGCGGCAGCTGAGCCTGCGGCAGGTTCCACTGCTTTTCCTTTTCCGACTTCTTGCGGTCGGCGTCGGCCTGGGCGCGGCGGCGGGCGTCGTCGTCGCCCTGGCCTTGGGCGTGGGCGAGCGCGGGAACCGTGGCGACGATCGCCAAGCACGAGAGGAGAAGCAGGTTGCGACGCATGGGAAATGTCCGCCGGACGAGGAAAATCTAAGCCTTGGATATCCCACGCACGCCATCAAGGCGCAAGCGAGGCGGGCGGCCTCTACCCCACCCCCCGCCGCAGCGCCCGCAGGGGGGCGGTGATCCGCCAGGACAAGGTGCGGCGGGTGGCGTCGAGCTCGGCCTTCAGGGCGTTGTTCTCGCGCTCCATCTGTTCGAGGCGCTCCTCGACGGCAGGAGGCGCCGAAACCTGGCGCCCGACCTGTTCGTCCAGGGCGCGGCGCGCCAGCACGGCGCGATCGACCCCCGGCCCCGCGCCGGCCTTGGAAAGCTTCACGTAGAACTCGCCGCCGACCTCGCCGAAGGCGCACTCCCGCAGGTGCAGCAACTCCAGCGCGTACAGGTCCTCGATCAGGAGGCGGAAGCTGGACGGGGTGAAAACCCAGGCGTGGATGTCATGGTAAATTCCCTCCCTCGCCCGCTCCATCATGGCCCGAGCGTGATCCACCGGGTGGAGGATCCGCGGCGCGGGCGAGCCGTCGTTGTCGCAGATGAACATCTCGAACTCGGCGATGGCGCCGGGCGAGCTCATCCGTCGCCCCTGAAGGTGGGCGTCGATCACGGGCCCGAGGCCGACCGGCGGGCGGTAGAAGTCGAAGGTGTCGCGCTTGTCCGGCACGACCAGAGACAGCACCCCGTCCGGGCTCATGACCTCGGCGCACTCGTTGATGAAGCCGACGATGTCGGGCACGTGTTCGATAACGTGGCTGGCGATGATCCAGTCGAACCGGGTGTCGCCCACCAGGTCGATGTAGCGTTCGCCCGACCAGACGTAGTCGACCGGCTGGATGCGCGAGGTGTCGGTGTTGAGCGCGGCGTATTTCTCGATCAGGCCTTCCTGGGTCATGTGATCCAGGACCTTGGCCTTCACCCCCGGCAGGCCGGCGGCGATGGGATTATGGCTGGGACCGATCTCGAGGCCGAGGCCATCGAGCCGCAGGCCCTCCAGCGCGTTCTTGTCACGATGGGTAACCAAAAAGAATCTCCGTAGACGCCCTTCTTTGTTAGCCTGACGCGGCGAAGCTTGTCGCTATTGAAGCGGCCGAATGCATGCATGTCGGTCGCCGCACTGGCGCGGGCGGCGCCCGCAGCCTAAGTTCCAGCCCTGATGAACGCCCCCTTCCCGCCCCGTCCCAGCCTGACCGTCCGACTGGCCAGCCCGCGCGGCTTCTGCGCCGGGGTGGACCGGGCGATCCAGATCGTAGAGCGCGCGCTGGAGCGCTACGGGGCGCCGGTCTACGTCCGCCACGAGATCGTCCACAACCGCCACGTGGTCGAGCGGCTGCGGAGCATGGGGGCGGTGTTCGTCGCCGACCTCGACCAGTGCCCGGGCGACCGGCCGGTGATCTTCTCCGCCCACGGCGTGCCCAAGTCGGTGCCGGCCGAGGCCGAGCGGCGCGGCCTGTTCTACCTCGACGCCACCTGCCCGCTCGTCTCCAAGGTCCACCTCGACGCCGAGCGCCACCACGCCGCGGGCCGCCAGATCGTGCTGATCGGCCATGCCGGCCATCCGGAGGTCGAGGGCGCCCTGGGCCAGCTTCCGCCAGGGGTGATGAGTCTGATCGAGACGGCCGACCAGGCCCGGGCCTTCGTCCCGCGCGATCCGTCCAACCTCGCCTTCGTCACCCAGACGACCCTGTCGGTCGACGACACGGCCGAGATCGTCGGCGTGCTCAAGGCGCGCTTCCCGCAGATGGCCTCTCCCCACAAGGAGGACATCTGCTACGCCACCACCAACCGCCAGGACGCGGTCAAGCGCCTGGCCGCCGCCTGCGACCTCGTGCTGGTGGTGGGCTCGTCCAAGTCGTCCAACTCGCAGCGGTTGGTCGAAGTGGCCCTGCGCGCCGGGGCCAGGGACGCCCGCCTGATCGACGACGCCGCCGCCATCGAGCTGCGCTGGCTGGACGGGGTGCGCACCTTGGGCCTGACCGCCGGGGCCTCGGCGCCGGAGGTGCTGGTCGAGGGCGTTCTGGAGGCGCTGTCTGCGAGCTACGACCTGGTGCTGCAGGAGGTCGACGGCCCGCGCGAGGACATCGCCTTCAAGCTGCCCCGGGTTCTCGCCGATCCAGTTCTGGCCGATCCGGAACCGGCTCGGCTTTGATCTGCAGGTCCCGCGCGGCTAGCAGGCCGAAGACCAGCGATGCGAGGGCGATGACGAACAGCAGCAGCCCGGCCGCAAACCAGTCGCCCGTCCAGGTGCGCAACAGCCCCATCAACAGCGGCCCGCCCGCGGCGATCGTATATCCGACGCCCTGCGCCTGGCTTGAGAGGCGCGCCGCGGTGGCCCCATCGGCCGAGCGCATGACGATCAGGGTCAGGGCGATGGCGAAGGTGGCGCCCTGGCCTACGCCAAGGATCACCGCCCACAACCAGATCGAGGCGGTGGAGGCGTAGAGGCACCCCGCCAGGCCGACCACCGAACAGGCGACGACGAACAGGACGGCCCCCCGCTGATCGCGGCCCCGGGCGGCGAGCGCCGGCGCGGCCAGGGCCGCCGGCGCCTGGACCAGGATGCAGCCCGAGACCACCAGACCGGCGTCGATCGGCGAGAACCCCCGGGCGCGCAGGATCGGCGGCAGCCACGCGAAGATGCTGTAGGCCAATGACGACTGCAGGCCGACAAACAGGGTCACCTGCCAGGCCAGGGGAACGCGCCATAGGCCCAGGGTGCGCGGCGCCGGCTCCTTCGCCTCTGCACGCCCGCCGCCGAGCTGGACCGTCCACACCGCGGCGGCGACGAGGGCCGGAATCGCCCAGGCCGCCAGCGCGAGGGCCCAGCTGTCGCCCAGGGCGTGCTGGAGCGGCACGGTGGCGCCGGCGGCGACGGCGGCGCCCGCGCACAGGGCCATGGTGTAGAGCCCCATCATCAGGGCCTGGGCGCGCGGAAACTGGTTCTTGATCATCCCGGGCAGGACGACGTTGACCACCCCGATGCCGATGCCGCCAAGGGCGCACCCGATCACCAGCGGTGTCGCCGTTCCGAAGGCGCGCATGGCGCAGCCGGCGGCCACGAGCAGGGTGAAAAGCAGCACCGTCATCTCTTCGCCCAGGCGCCGGGTCAGCGACGGCGTGGCCAGGCCGAAGAGCCCGATGCACACCACCGGCAGGGTGGTGAGCAGCCCCGCCGAGGCCGGCGACAGCCCGGTGTCGCGCATCGCCTCGGGCAGCACCGGCCCAAGGGACGACAGCGAAGGCCGGGCGTTGAACGCCACCAGCACGACGCTCGTCGCCAGGAAGATCAGACGAGCGCGGGAGGAAGCGGCGGGAATCTGGGACATGGGGCTCTGTAGCGGGCGGCGCAAGCAGAACGCCGCCCCTTGACCCGCCCGCCGACGCAGACGATCAACCCGCGTGGCCGTTTACACCGACATCACCGACGCCGAGCTGGAGGCGTTCCTCGCCGAGTTCGACCTCGGCCAAGCGCTGGCGTTCAAGGGCATCGCCGAGGGCGTGTCGAACTCCAACTTCATGCTGGAGACCACCGCCGGCCGCTTCATCCTGACCATCTACGAGAAGCGGGCTCGCGAAGAGGACCTGCCCTATTTCCTCGACCTGATGCGCTGGCTGGCCCGGGCCGGCTTTCCCTCGCCCACCCCGACGCCCGATCGCGACGGCGAGGTGCTCAAGCGCCTGTGCGGCAAGCCCGCCGCCCTGGTCAGCTATCTGGCCGGGGTCTCGGTCAAGCGCCCGAAGGCCGCCCACTGCCGCGAAGCCGGCGCGGGGCTCGCCGCCCTGCACAAGGCCGCCGAGGGCTTCCCCGGCCACCGCAGGAACGACCTTGGCCACGAGGACTGGGCGCGGATGTTCGCCGCCGACCGGGATGTCGCCGACCGTCTGCGTCCCGGCCTGGCCGCGACGATCGACGGCGACCTCGCCCTCCTCGCCGGGTCCTGGCCGACCGGCTTGCCGCAGGGCGTCATCCATGCCGACTTCTTTCCCGACAACGTCTTCTTCCTGGATGGGCGCTTCGCGGCGGCCATCGACTTCTACTTCGCCTGCAACGACGCCTTCGCCTACGACCTCGGGGTGTGCCTCAACGCCTGGTGCTTCGAGTCGGACGGGTCGTTCAACCACACCAACGCCCGCGCCCTCCTCGCCGGCTACGAGAGCGGCCGGCCGCTCAGCGCCGCCGAGCGCGCGGCCTTGCCGGTCCTCGCCCACGGGGCGGCGATGCGCTTCTTCCTGACCCGGCTGCACGACTGGGAGGCGACCCCAGCCGGCGCCCTGGTCAAGCCGCACAACCCGCTCGACTACGAGGCGCGGCTGGCCTTCCATCGGGCGGCGAACGGCCGGCTCGACCTGTTCGAGAGCTGAGATGACCCCTGAAGTCGTGATCTACACCGACGGCGCGTGCAGCGGGAATCCGGGCCCGGGCGGCTGGGGCGCGGTGCTGATCGCCAACCACAAGGAACGCGACATCTGCGGCGGCGAGGCGCCGACGACCAACAACCGCATGGAGATGATGGCGGCGATCCAGGCGCTGGAGGTGCTCAAGCGCCCCTGCCTGGTCGAGCTGCACACCGACAGCCAATACCTGCGCCAGGGCATCACCGAGTGGATCAACGGCTGGAAGGTGCGCGGCTGGAAGACGGCCGACCGCAAGCCGGTGAAGAACGAGGACCTGTGGCGCCGCCTCGACGAGGCCCGCTCCCGCCACACCGTGGTGTGGAAATGGGTCAAGGGCCACAACGGCCACCCCCTGAACGAGCGCGCCGACGCCCTGGCGCGGCAGGGGCTGATCGAGGCCAAGCAGGCGGCGCTGGGTTAATCTTTCCGCTCATCCCCGGGGATGAGCGGATGATAGAGCGGTGCAGGTGACGCAACCCTCACCTTGCACTACCGTCCCGCCCATGGCCGTCCTCGACTGGATCAGCCCTGAATCCGCCTTCGCCGTCGACGGCGAACGCGTGCGGCTGCGCCCGCCGCGGATGAGCGACTACGGGGCGTGGCAGGAGCTGCGCCGCACCTCAAAGCCCTTCCTGCAGCCATGGGAGCCGACCTGGCCGGCTGACGACCTGACCCGGACGGCTTTCCGCCGGCGCCTTTCGATCTACGCCCGCGACCTCGACCTCGGCCAGGGCTACGCCTTCTTCGTGTTCAGGAAGTCCGACGACCGGCTGGTAGGCGGGGTCAACCTGCGCGATGTGCGCCGCGGCGTGGCCCAGAGCGGCGCGCTCGGCTACTGGGTGGGCGCGCCCCACGCCCGCCAGGGCTTCACCCTCGACGCCGTGCGCACCGTCGCCGGCTTCGCCTTCCACCGCCTGGGCCTGCACCGGATCGAGGCCGCCTGCCTGCCCGAGAACGAGGCCTCGCACCGGCTGCTGCTGTCGGCCGGGTTCGAAACCGAAGGCCGCGCCCGCGCCTACCTGAAGATCAACGGCAAATGGTGCGACCACCTGCTGTTCGGCATGGTGAACGGCTAAGCCCGCCCAGACTGCACCGACAGCTGCCCCGCGCTGATGCCGATCTTGGCGAGCGCCCGCTCCCACTTGGTGTCGTGGTCGGCGTCGAAGATCAGGGCCTCGTCCGGGTCGCAGGTCAGCCAGACGTTCTCCATGATCTCGCGCTCCAGTTGGCCGGGGCTCCAGCCGGCGCAGCCCAGGGCCAGCACGGCCTGGCGCGGACTGTGCTGGGGGTCGGCGATGGCTTCCAGCACCTCGCGGGTGGCGGTCAGGGCCACCCCGTCCGCCACCGCCAGGGTGGACTGGGGAGCGGCGTAGTCGTCGGTATGCAGCACGAAGCCGCGCTCGCGCTCCACCGGCCCGCCGGACAATACCGGCCGTTCGGTCAGTTCGATCTTGGCGTCGACGCCCAGCCGGTCGAGCAGCTCGGACAGGGACAGCCCATCGAGCGGCCGGTTCAGGGCGATACCCATGGCGTGCTCGGACGAGTGGGCGCACATCAGGATCACCGCCCGCTCGAAGCGCGGGTCTTCGATCCCGGGCATGGCGATGAGCAGCCGCCCGGTCAGGAAATCGCCGTCGTCCTCGCTGGGCCAGGGCTCTTCGGAGGGCTCGCTCATGGGCGCCAACATCGACGCTGCGTCGCCCCGTGGCAAGGGCGGGCAGGCCACGCTTGCACCGAAGCAGCGCGCGTCCTTATGTGCGCGCCGACCCATCCCACCAGGAGACACGTCCATGACCATCAAAGTCGGCGACCGGCTGCCCGAGGCGACCTTCCGGACCATGACCCCGGACGGACCCAAGCCCGTCACCACGGACGAGCTCTTCAAGGGCAAGCGCGTCGGCCTCTTCGCCGTGCCCGGGGCCTTCACTCCGACCTGCTCGGTCAAGCACCTGCCCGGCTTCCGCGACCAGGCCGAGGCGCTGAAAGGCAAGGGCCTCGACGCCATCGCCTGCGTGTCGGTGAACGACGCCTTCGTCATGGGCGCGTGGGGTAAGGACCAGAACGTCGGCGACAAGGTGATGATGC
Organism: Caulobacterales bacterium 32-69-10; assembly: GCA_002280485.1. The sequence continues at coordinate 53,083 of NCED01000010.1, read as the reverse complement.
TCGCCGACGGCAACGGCGATTTCACCAAGGCCATTGGCCTGGAGATGGACGGCTCCAAGTTCGGCATGGGCCCCCGCTCGCAGCGCTACGCCATGATCGTCAACGACGGCGTCGTGGAGCAGATCTTCGTCGAGGCCCCCGGCCAGTTCGAGGTCTCCTCGGCCGAATATATGCTGGCCAAGCTGTAGGCGTCGCGCTTCCCGCGGGCGTCCCCCCGCCCCGCTCGGCTGCGCCGAGTCGCCCTCCCCTCTAGGGGGAGGGTGAATGGCTCGCTTGTTCTTCCCCTCCCCCTAGCGGGGCGGGGGGTCGTGTCCGCTACCCTTCCAGGTCCCCAACCCCCGCCTGAACCGCCGCCACCAACGCGGGCGCGCCGGCCAGGACGTGTTCGCCGTAGAGCCGCGCCAGTCCGGCCCGCTCCGGATCGGCCGCGGCGGCCTTGGCCAACATCCAGCCGCCAATGACGTCGCCCATCAGCTTGAGGTAGGGCGTGGCCCCCGCCAGCGCCTCGGGCGAGCCGCGGCGCTCCAGCATCCAGGCGGTGGCGGCTTCGCAAGCATCCACGCCCGCGATCATGCGCTCGCTGAGACCGGGCGTGGCGCGAATATCCTCCAGCAACTCCCGCACCGCCTGTCCCTCGCCCATGCCCAGCTTGCGGCCGGCGAGGTCCAGGGCCTGGATGGCGTTGGTCCCCTCGTAGATCGGGGCGATGCGGGCGTCGCGGTAGTGCTGGGCCGCGCCGGTCTCCTCGATGTAGCCCATGCCGCCGTGGATCTGGACGCCCTCGGACGCGACCTCCACCCCGAGGTCCGTGGACCAGGCCTTGGCGATGGGGGTCAGCAGCT
>NCED01000010.1:31937-52231 GCA_002280485.1 Caulobacterales bacterium 32-69-10 | reverse complement strand
AGCTCCTCGCGCAGACGGCCGTGCTCACGCACCGCAGGATCCGGCGAGACGGCGGCGAGGTCGGCGGCGACGGCGGCCGACAGACACACCCCGCGGGCGGCCTCGATCTTGGCCTTCATCAGCATCAGCCGCCGGCGGATGTCCGGGTGGTCCCAGATCACCGCCGGCGCGTCGGCGGACCAGGGCGAGCGGCTCTGGCGCCGGTCGTGGGCGTAGGCCAGGGCCTGCTGATAGGCCCGCTCGGCTATGCCCACGCCCTGCATCCCGACATTGAGGCGGGCGGCGTTCATCATCACGAACATGTGGGCCAGGCCCTGGTTCGGCTGGCCGACCAGTTCGGCCGAAGCGCCTTCGTACAACATGGTGCAGGTCGGGGAGGCGTGAATGCCGAGCTTGTGCTCGATGCCGCCGACGACGATGGCGTTGGCCTCCGCCAGCGCCCCCTCGTCCGAAATTCGCCGGGCGGGGGCCACGAACAGGGAGATGCCCTTCACCCCCTCCGGCGCGTCGGGCAGGCGGGCCAGGACCAGGTGGATGATGTTGTCGGCGCAGTCGTGGTCGCCCCAGGTGATGAAAATCTTCTGGCCGAACAGGCGCCAGTTCCCCGTCCCGTCCGGTTCGGCCCGGGTCCGCACCAGGCCAAGGTCGGTGCCGGCCTGGGGCTCGGTCAGGTTCATGGTCCCGGACCATTCGCCGGAGATCAGCCTCGGCAGGTACAGCGCCTTTTGCCGGTCGGTCCCGTGGGCGTCCAGGGCCTCGATTGCCCCGGCGGTGAGGGTCGGGGCCAGGGAGAAGGCCATGTTGGCGGCGTGGGCCATCTCGAACACCGCCATGTGCAGGGCTCGCGGCAGGCCCTGACCGCCGTATTCGGGATCGGCGGCGAGCCCGTTCCAGCCGCCGTCGGCGAAGGCCTTGAAGGCGCCCTTGAAGCCCGGCGGGACAATCACCCGGCCATTCTCCAGCCGTGCGCCCACCTTGTCGCCGGCGTGGTTGATCGGCGCCAGCACGCCCTCGGCGAGGTCGCCGGCCGCCTGCAGCACGGCCTCCACCGTCTCGGCGTCGAGGTCGGGGAAACCGCCCTCGCCCATCAGCTGATCCATCCCCGCCATGGCCTTGAGCGCGAAGGCGATGTCGGCCACCGGGGCGGTGAAGCTCATGCGGGACTCCTGTAAACGGGCGGGTCTGTTAAATGCAGGCCATGCCCAGAGGGTCCACTCCATCCCAAGCCGCCGCCGCGCTCAAGGCCGGAGGTCTGGTCATCCTGCCGACCGAGACGGTCTATGGCCTCGGCGCCGACGCGTCAGACCCCCGTGCGGTGGCCCGGCTGTTCGAGGCCAAGGGCCGGCCGAAGTTCAATCCTCTGATCGCCCACGTCGCCGACTTGGCGGCCGCGCGCCGGATCGCCGACCTCGACGACCGGGCCCTGGCCCTGGCCGCCGCCTTCTGGCCGGGGCCGCTGACCCTCGTGGCCCCGTTCCGCCAGGGTGTGTGCGACCTCGCCCGCGCCGGCCTGGACACGGTGGCGGTGCGCGTCCCCGCCCACCCCGTGGCGCGGGAGGTGCTGGCCCTGTTCGGCGGCCCGGTGGTGGCTCCGTCCGCCAACCGCTCGGGTCGGCCCAGCCCCACCACCTTCGCCGACGCCATGGAGGAGACCGGCTTCGCCGCCGCCGCCGCCGTCGACGGGGGAGCGTGCGCGGTCGGGCTGGAGTCCACCGTCGTCGCCTGCCTGGGCGGAGAGCTGAAGCTGCTCCGACCGGGCGGCCTCGACCGCGCCGCCATCGAGGCGGTGGTCGGCCCCCTCGCCGAAGCCGAGACCGACGCCAAGCGCTCGCCCGGGCGCCTCGCCCGCCACTACGCCCCCACCGCGCCCCTGCGCCTCGACGCCGAAGCGCCCCGCGAGGGCGAAGCCTTCCTCGCCTTCGGTCCCTGGCCGGACGGCCGGCTGGTGTGGAACCTCAGCCCGACGGGCGATGTGCGAGAAGCCGCCGCCAACCTCTTCGCCCACCTGCGCGCCGCCGACCGGGCCCACCCCACGGGCATCGCCGTGGCGCCGGTTCCAGTAGAGGGTTTGGGAGAAGCGATCACCGACCGGCTGAAGCGGGCGGCGGGGTTCGTGGGGTAGTGCGTGCTTCGAGACGCGCAAGCTACGCTCGCGCTCCTCAGCATGACGAACCTTTGTGCAATCCTTACCCTTCGTCATCCTGAGGAGCCCGAGGTACTCGGGCGTCTCGAAGGACGCAGAACGCTACTGCGGCTCTTCCCCGAACAGCCGCTCGTACAGCATGCGCAGCATCCCCGCCGTGGCCCCCCAGATCACCCGCTCGCCGTGCTCGATGGCGAAGAACTGGCGGTTCAGGCCGTCGCCGAAGTCGCGGCTGCGGCGCTCGTGGTTCGAGGGGTCCATGGCGTAGGCGAAGGGGGTTTCGAACACCTCGGCGACCTCGGCCGCCTGCAGGGTCAGCTCGAAGCCGGGGCGCACCAGGCCCACCACCGGGGTGATCGAAAAGCCGGTCACCGTCTCGTAGGGGTCGGTCAGGCCCGCCAGCCGCACGAAGCCGGGGTCGAGGCCAATCTCCTCGCGCGTCTCGCGCAGGGCGGTGTCCCAGGGCGCCTCTCCGGGGTCGGCCCTGCCGCCGGGGAAGGCGATCTGGCCGGAATGTCGGCGCATGCCCTCGGCGCGGCGGGTGAGCAGGATGGTCAGCCCCTCGTCGCGCTCGACCAGGGGGATCAGCACCGCGGCCGGCTGCAGCGGCCCGGTCGGCTTGGGCCAGCCTTCCGGCGACATTTCGTGGTCGGAGCGGACCTTGCGCGTCACCGGGTCATAGGCCTGGAGCGGATAGAGCCGGGCGCGGATCAGGGCCTCCAGGGCGTCGCTGTCGCTCATGACGCCGCCCCGAGGTCGAACCAGGCCCCGTTGGAGGCGACGCCGAACCGGTCGGCGCGCAGTTCGGCCATCTCCACCAGTTCGTAGAAGACGGGCCGCGTCAGCCGCGCCTCCAGCCCGCGGCGAACGTGGACGTAAGGTGCGGGCTCGCCGCTGGCCGGATCGGTCTCCACCCGGATCGGGTTGTCGGGGCCAGCCTCGACCGTGTCGCCGACATTGGTGGTGAAGCGCAGGGCTTGGCCGTCGCGGTCGACCCGCACGGCCAGAAACGGAGCGTCCTCGACCGCTATGGCCAGCTTCTCCACCGGGGTGACGAGGTGGAAGCCGTCGGGGTCCTTGCGCAGAACGGTCGAGAATAGCCGCACGAGGGCCGGCCGGCCGATGGGCGAGCCTTCGTGCATCCAGACTCCATCCCTGCGGATGACGATGTCGATACGGCCGCAGTGGGCGGGGTTCCACAGGTGGACCGGCGGCAGGCCCCGTTCAGGCCGGACGGTCTGCGCCGCGGCGATGAGACCGGAGAGGGCCTGGGGATCGCTCATTCCTGCAGCGCGACGCGCACCCGGCCGCCGACGCCGTCCAGGGCGCCGTCGCGGTGCGCCCGCCACAGGATGCGCTTCGGGTCGGCCGGGCCCGGCAGCACCACGCGCCCCGGCTCGACGGGGCTGAAGCCGAATTGGCCGAAATAGGCCATGTCGCCTACCAGCAGAGTCAGGCCTTCGCCCGCGGCCTCCGACAGCCGGTCGGCGCGAACGATCAGGGCCGCGCCGAGCCCCCGGCTGCGCCAGGCCTTCTCAACGGCGAAAGGGCCGAGGAACACCGCCGGCGTTTCGCCGATCAGGATCGGCCACTGCCGGGCGCAGCCGACCAGCGACTGGCCGTCCCAGGCGCAGAGCGACAGGTCGAGGCGGGCGTGGTTTCCCTCGCGTAGCCGCTCGGCCGCCTTGGCGTAGCGGCCGGGGCCGAAGGCGCGGTCGATCAGGTCGTCGGCCAGGGGCCCGTCCTGGGGGCGCTCCAGGGCGAAGACCAGGCCGGTCCCCTCCAAGGCGACATCGGCGGCGAGGGGCTCGGGCGGAGCGAGGATGAAATCGGTCATGGAGCGGGCGCAGCTCGCATCGAAAAGGGTCGCAGGGGCTAATCCCACAGGCTCGGGCGCGTCAAAGGAAATCGCGATTGCACGGCCGGGGTTGCACGGCCAAGGTGCGCCCGCTCATGACCCCTGCCCCCAACGTCTTCCGCCACAGGGCCTTCGCCCTCTTCTGGTCCTCGCGCTTCCTCCTGAACCTGGGGGTGATGGTCGAGAGCGTGACCCTGGGCTGGCAGGTCTACGCCCTGGCGCGGCGAACCCACAGCGTGGAGGAAAGCGCCTTCCTGGTCGGGATGGTGGGGCTGGTGCAGTTCCTGCCCCTGTTCGCGCTCACCCTGCCCGCGGGGGCGGTCGCGGACCGCTTCGACCGGCGCAAGATCGTGCTGATCTGCCTGGTGCTTGAGACGGCCTGCGTCCTCGGCCTCGTGGCCCTCGCCCTCCACCCCAGCCCGTCGCTGGTCCCCATCTTCAGCATCGGCGCGGCCTTCGGGGCCATACGGGCCTTCATGGCGCCGGCCAACGGCGCCATGGGGCCGATGCTGGTGCCGCGCGAGGAGCTGCCTCAGGCCATCGCCTTCAACTCCATGGCCTGGCAGGGCGCGTCGGTGCTGGGCCCCTTCCTGGGCGGGGTGCTGGTGTCCGGCTCGGCGGCCCTGGCCTATGGAACCTCGGCCTGTCTGTACGTCGCCGGCGGGGTCTGCACCTTCCTGATCCGCGCCAACACCACGCCCGAACGCCAGCCCGGGTCCCAGATGGCCCTGATCCGCGAGGGCCTGGCCTATGTCTGGACCAACAAGATCGTCCTGGGCGCCATCTCGCTGGACCTCGTGGCCGTGCTGCTGGGCGGGGCGACGGCGCTGCTGCCCGTCTTCGCCCGCGACGTGCTGCATGTCGGGCCGACCGGCTTCGGCCTGCTGCGCGCCGGTCCTGCCGTCGGCGCGGTGATCACCGGCTACATGCTGAGCCGCAACCCCCTGCGCAGCCACGCCGGCCTGTGGATGTTCGGCGGGGTGGCGATCTTCGCCATGGCCACCATGGTCTTCGCCGTCTCGCCCTTCCTGTGGCTGTCGGTGGCGGCCCTGGCCATTCTCGGCGCCGGCGACATGATCTCGGTCTATGTCCGCCAGAGCCTGGTGCAGATCGTGACCCCCGACCACATGCGCGGCCGGGTCTCGGCGGTGTCGGGCCTGTTCGTCGGGGCCTCCAACGAGCTCGGCGAGTTCGAGACCGGCGTCGTCGCCCGCATCATGGGCCCGGTCAGCGCGGCCCTGTTCGGCGGCGCCTGCTCCCTGGTCGCCACCGGGGTCTGGGCCAAACTGTTCCCCGACCTGCGCAAGGCCGACAGCCTGACCCGGCCGATCAAGCCGGTGGAGACGCCGGACGCCGAGCAGCCCCAGTCGATGCAGCCCTGAGCGGCTTTGCCGGAGCCTATTCCACCCAGATGGCGCGGAAGTCGTTGACGTTGGTGCGGGTGGGGCCGGTGACGATGAGATCGCCCAGCGCGCCGAACAGGCTGTAGGCGTCGTTGGCTTCCAGCATGGCCGCGGGGTCGAGACCCAGCGCCCTTGCCCGGGCCAGGGTGTCGGGGCCGATGACGGCGCCGGCGTTGTCTTCGGTGCCGTCTATTCCATCGGTGTCGCAGGCGAGGGCGTAGATTCCCGGCGCCCCGTCCAAAGCCAGGGCCAGGCCCAGCAGATACTCCACATTGCGGCCGCCCCGTCCCTGGCCGCGCACGGTCACCGTCGTCTCGCCGCCGGAAAGGATCAGCCGCGGCCGGGGCCCGTCGAGCGCGAGCCGGGCGTGGGCGCGGCCGACGTCCCGGGCCTCGCCTTCCAGGTCGTCGCCAAGGATCTGGGTCTCCACGCCCCCCGCGGCGCTGGCGGCCGCCTCCAGGGCCATCCGAGCGGTGGCGATCACCCGGGGCGGCTCTTTCGGAAGCGGGACCGTGGCGGCCAGCTCGCGCAGATGAGCCACCACGGCGGCTGGCGGATTGATCCCCCAACGCGCCATCACATCGACCGCGTCGGCCGGGGTCGAGCCGTCCGCCACGGTCGGCCCGGAAGCGACCTGGGACGGGTCGTCGCCCGGCACGTCGGAGACGACCAGCGTCACCACCCGCGCGGGCGCGGCGGCCTGGGCGAGGCGCCCGCCCTTGATGGCCGACAGGTGCCGGCGGACGGTGTTGATCTCGCCGATGGGCGCGCCCGAACGCAGCAGGGCCGAGGTCACGGCCCGCTTGTCGGCCAGGGTCAGGCCCGGCGCAGGCAGGGTCAGCAGCGACGAGCCGCCTCCGGAGGCGAGGGCGAGCAGCAGGTCATCGGGACCCAGCGTCCCGGCCAGGGCGAGGGCGCGCTCGGCCGCACCGACCGCGGCGGCGTCGGGCACGGGGTGAGCCGCCTCGATCACCTCGATGCGGCGGCAATCCACCCCATGGCCGTAGCGGGTGACGGCGAGGCCCGACAAGGGGCCGTCCCAATGGTCCTCCACCGCCTTGGCCATGGCCGCGGCGCCCTTGCCGAAGGCTACGACGACGGTGCGGCCGGATGGCGGCTCGGGCAGGTGGGGCGGGGTGCAGGCCAGCGGGTCGACGGCGGCGAGGGCGGCGTCGAACAGGCCGCGGAGGAAGGTGCGCGGATCGGACATGCGCCTTCCCTACCCTACCAGGGCCGCAGTCCCCAAAGGTCCGTTAGTCTGGATCAGGCCGCGCGGCGCTGCACGGCCTGGCTGCCGGCCTGGGCGAGGGCCTCGAAGAGCCGCGCGGCCTCGATCGGCTTGGGCAGATGAAGGTCGGCGCCGGCGGCGAGGCTGGCGTCGTGGTGATCGCGCAGGGCGTTGGCGGTCAGCATGACCACGAAGCTCGGCGACAGACCCTGGTTGGCCTCGAAGGCGCGGATGCGGCGGGTGGCGGACAGGCCGTCCATCACCGGCATCTGCATATCCATCAGCACCGCGTCGAACGACCCGCGCTCGAAGGCTTCACAAGCCTCCAGGCCGTTCTCGGTGATGACGAGCTCGATATCCAGGCCGGACAGCAGCACCTCTACGACCCGCCGGTTGGTGGGGTGGTCGTCGGCCGCCAGCACCCGCAGGCGCCGGTCAAGGCCGTCGTCGTCCGGCGCACTGGCGGCCGGTGCGTTGGCGGCCGGCGCGTTGGCGGCCGGGGGCTCCTCGGGCGCGGGCGCCGACGCCGTTTCGCAGCGGGCCAGCGGGATCGTAACGACGAACCGGGCGCCGACTCCCGGCCGGCCGATCGCTTCAATGCCGCCGCCCATCAGTTCGGCCAGCTGCTTGCAGATGGCCAGCCCCAGCCCCGTGCCGCCGAACCGGCGCGTCACCGAACCGTCGGCCTGTTGGAAGCGGTTGAAGATGCGTTCGCGCAGGGCCGGCTCGAAGCCAACCCCAGTGTCCTCGACGGTGAAGCACCAGTCTCCCGAAGTGGTCTGGGCCACCTCCAGGGTGACGCCGCCCTCGGACGTGAACTTGATGGCGTTGGACAACAGGTTGGTGAGGATCTGCTTCAGCCGCACTTGGTCGCCCATCACGGCGACCTCGGCCGCGGGGTGGATCTCCAGGTGCAGGGCGATGGCTTTCTCATCGGCGCGGGAGCGGTGCAGGGCGGCGGTGGCGCGCACGGCGTCGCCGAGGTTGAAGGGTTCGTTCTCAATGGCCACGGCGCCGGTCTCGATGCGGGCGAGGTCGAGCACGTCGGACAACAGGCGCTCCAGGGTCACCCCGGAGGAACGGATGATTTCGACCAGCTCGCCCTGCTTGGCCGACAGTTCGGTCCGCGACAGGGCGCCGGCGATGGCCACCACCCCGTTCAAGGGGGTCCTGATCTCGTGGCTCATATTGGCCAGGAACTCGCTCTGGGCCCGGTTCGAGGCCAACAGTTCGTGTGCGGCGCGGCGGACCTTCCACATCATCACCAGGCCAACCCCGCCAAAGGCGAGCAGCACCGCCAGGGTCGGCAGGGCGGCGCGCTCCAGCAGATCCTCCCCCGGGCGCTGGGGCGTCCAGCTCAGCACGAGCGGCGGCCCGCCGTCGAGAGTGGCGAACTTCACGCTGGCCCGGCCATGCGGGGCCGGCGCGCCTGCGGCGGCTGAAATCGGGGCGACCTGGAAACGGTCCCGCATCAGGCCGAGAAGGCCGGAGGACACGGTCTGGCTGGTGAGGACGATCGGCCGGCGGGCCTCAGGGGACCGGGGAGCGGGCGGCATGACCACGGTGGCGGTGACCAGGCGGACGACGTCCCCGCGAGCCGTGAAGGCGCTGCGCTGGAGCGCACGCCCGCCGATCGGCTCGACCTGCTCGGCGAACAGCGCCGCCTCGGCCGCCCTCAGTTCGGCGACCAGAGACCGCGCGCCCGTGAAGGTGATCATCTCGCCCGGCAGGTCGATGATCTCGGCGTCGCGGCCGTCGAGCACGGCGATATCGTCAAACTCCGCCGCCTGGCCCAGTTCGACCAGTAGACGCTCGCGGGTGAAGTCGACTGCGGCGGGCCCGGCCAGCGCGGCGGCCGCATCGGCCCTATGCACACGGCCGGCGATAGTCTCCTCGATCTCGGTGACCCGGGCCAGCACGCCCTGCAACACGAGGTTCTCCTCGCGCTGCCGCGCGCCGGTGTCCACCTCATGGGACCAGATGACCAGGCTGAGGACGAACACGGCCATGGCGCCGACGGCGGTGACCGCCAGCGGCGCAAGCAGCCTGAATTCCGAAGCGAGCCGCATCCGGACGACTTCCCCCCAATCCGAATGCGCATTTTGTCGCACTCCAGTTAAGGATGCGTGTTGCAGCCCTGCTTCACCCGCACGGCCCGGTTTGGGGTAGAACGGGAAAGGCGCGCCGCTGCGGGCGAAGCCGGCGCGATCGAGGGCGACCAGGGTTTCCATGCATCTGGATCTCCAGCAAGCCGACGCCGATACGGCGCGCGACGCCGACATCTGCGTCATCGGCTCCGGCGCTGCGGGCCTCACCGCGGCGCGGCGCCTGCTGGCGCTCGGGCGATCGGTGACCCTGCTGGAGAGCGGCGGCCTGGACCATGAGCCGGCCGTCGCGGCCCTGGGCGCCGGCGAGAACCTCGGCGAGCCCTACTACCCGCTCGACCACGCGCGCCTGCGCTTCTTCGGCGGCACGACCGCGATCTGGGGCGGCCGCATCGCGCGGCTGGATCCGATCGACTTCGAGGTGCGAGACTGGGTCCCCAACTCCGGCTGGCCGTTCGGCGCTGAGACCCTGGAGCCCTGGTACGAACAGGCCCGCGCCGTGTTCGATCTGCCGCCGGTCGCGACGGGACCGGACGACCTGCGCCGCGCCGCGGCTCTGCCAGACTTCGACCCGGCCCGGCTGCAACTTGGGCTCTGGGAATTCGACGGCAAGTTCAACCGCTTTACCTTCGACGCCTGCGGCGACCTCGCCGCCCACCCGCGCTGCACGGTCGTGACCCACGCGACGGTGACGCAGATCGCCCTCGCAGCCGGCGGCGGCGGCGTGGAGCGGGTGATCGCCCGCAGCCTGTCGGGACGCACCCTGACCCTGCGACCGCGCGAGGTGGTGCTGGCCGCCGGGGGGATCGAGAACCCGCGCCTGCTGCTGGCTTCCGGCATCGGCGGCGACCAGGTCGGGCGCTACTTCATGGAGCATCCACACGGCAGGGGCGGCCGCATCGTCGGCGGCGCGGCCTGGTCCCTGCTGCGCGCCTTCGCCCGCTCGCATCGGGTCGGGCGCGAGAAGGTGGCGGCGATGATCGCGCTCAGCGCCGACCGGCAGGCCGAATTACGTGTCCTGAACAGCTCCCTGACCATCGCCGCCCGCCAGCCGGTCGGGACGCGGCAGTTCTGGGGCATGCGCGCCTATGAGGGGGTCAAGCATCGGATGGCTCCGACCCGGCGCGGCCGCGGCCTGTGGATGACCACCAAGCGCCTGGCCACCTTCGCCCAGCGCCATGTCGATCCCCTGCGGCCGTGGCTGCTGCACCGGGCGGGGCTGCTTGACCTGGCGCTGGTGCTGCGGGCCGAACAGGCGCCCAACCCGGACAGCCGCGTGCTGCTGTCGCGCGAGACGGACGCCCTGGGCGTTCCGCGGGCGGCCCTGGACTGGCGCACCACGCCGCTGGATGTGGAGAGCGCCGCCGGCCTGGTCTCGACCCTGGCGGCGGAGGCGCAGCGGCTGGGTCTGGGCCGGGTCGAGCCCGCGCCCTGGCTGGCCTGCCCCGAGGACGGCTGGCGCACCGACCCCCTGATCAGCGTGCATCCTATCGGCGGCTATCATCACATGGGCACGACCCGCATGTCCGACGATCCCAAGCGGGGCGTGGCTGACGCCTTTGGCCGGGTTCATGGGGTGGAGAACCTGCACATCGTAGGCAGCTCGGTCTTCCCCACCTCCGGCTGGGCCAATCCCACCCTGACCATCGTCGCCCTGGCCCTGCGCACGGCCGAGCGGGTGGCGGGGCGTTAGGGGTGGAACCGCCGTCGCCGCCCCGGCATTGCGCAGGCATGCGCATCCTCCGTCTCGCCGCCCCCCTCCTCACGGCCTCGGCCCTCGCGGCCTGCAGCGCGGGGCCTGCCCTGCCGCCCCAGGCGCAGTACGGTCCCAACCCGCCCCTGCCCGAGCCCCGCAAGAGCTTCCTGATCCCGACGGTCAAGGTCGCCAAGGCGGTCGGCTGGCGGGGGGCCAAGCCCGTGGCCGCAGAGGGCCTTCAAGTCGAGCCCTTCGCCGTCGGCCTCGACCATCCCCGATGGCTCTACGTCCTGCCCGACGGCGGGGTGCTGGTGGCCGAGACCAACGCTCCGCCCGGCAAGCCTGCCGGACTCAAGGGTTGGGTCATGGCCCAGGTGATGAAGGTGGCCGGCGCCGGCCCCAAGAGCGCCAACCGCATCACGCTGCTGCGCGACACCAACGGCGACGGGGTCTCCGACGCCAAGTCGACCTTCCTCCAGGGCCTGAACTCGCCCTTCGGCATGGCCCTGGTGGGCGACAGCTTCTACGTCGCCAACGCCGACGCCGTGGTGCGCTTTCCCTATACCCCCGGCGCGGCGACCATCACGGCCGCCCCGCAGAAGGTCGTCGACCTGCCCGCCGGCATCAACCACCACTGGACCAAGAACCTGATCGCCAGCCCGGACGGGTCCAAGCTCTACGCCACGGTCGGCTCGAACTCGAACGTCGGCGAGAACGGCATGGATATCGAGACCAACCGCGCCGCCATCCTGGAGTTCAACCCGGACGGCACGGGCCTGCGGGTCTTCGCCTCCGGCCTGCGCAACCCGAACGGCCTGGCCTGGCAGCCGCAGAGCCAGGCCCTGTGGACGGCGGTGAACGAACGCGACGAGATCGGCAACGACCTCGTGCCCGACTACATCACCTCGGTGAAGGACGGGGCCTTCTACGGCTGGCCCTACAGCTACTACGGCGGCCATGTGGACACGCGCGTCAAGCCGCAGCGCCCCGAGCTGGTGGCCCGGGCGATCGCCCCCGACTACGCCATGGGCTCGCACACCGCCTCGCTGGGCCTGACCTTCTACCAGGGGAGCGCCCTGCCCGCCCGCTACCAGAACGGCGCCTTCGTCGGCCAGCACGGCTCATGGAACCGCAAGCCCCCGGCCGGCTACAGGGTGGTGTTCGTGCCCTTCGCCAACGGCATGCCGTCCGGCGCCACGCGGGATGTGCTGACCGGCTTTCTCGACCGCGACGGCAAGGCCCAGGGCCGGCCCGTCGGCGTGGCCGTGGATACGACCGGCGCCCTGCTGGTGGCCGACGACGTGGGCAACACGATCTGGCGGGTCAGCGCGGCGCAGTAGGCCCCTATCCGGCCACCCCGTCGACCCACTCCCGGATCAGTTCGAACACTTCGCGGCGGTTGGTCTCGACCATGGCGAAGTGGCCGTTGCCGCCGATCCCCCGGTCGGTGAAGGCGATGTGCTCGGCCCTGGCGCCCGAGGCGTTCAGCGCCGCGACGATGGCCGGCCCCTGCGTGCGTCCCGAATTCGCGGCGGTGAAGTAGGCCATCGGCAAGCCGCGGACGTTCGGCAGAGTCGTGGTCGCGGCGGGCCGCCCCGGCGCGGCCGGCTGGATCAGGGGTGCGCCGGCGCCTTCGAACGACACCACCGCCTTGACCAGATTCGGACGCTCGTCGGCGGTCACCCAGCCGAAGGGGCCGCCCGCCGAGTGGGTCTGGATCACCGCCGGACCGATCTGGTCGAGCAGCGCCGCGCCGCGGCTGCGCCACAGGCCCAGCGCCATGGCGGCGTCCTGCGGCGTCGGGTTCTGGCTGGCCATGAACTGGTCGATCGCGGGATCGCCGATCTCGCCCGTCCCCGTCCAGCGCCCGCCGGCCTTGGCGCGGCGAAAGTCGGGGGCGATGGCCTCATAGGTCGGAATAGGGTTGGGCGCGCCCAGGGCGTCCGGATGGTAGGGCGAACGCCCGTGGCCGGGCCGATCGACCAGATACACCTTGTAGCCCTGCTGGACGTAGTAGTGGGCCCAGCCGGCGACTCCATCGCCCGGCCCCATGTAGTGCAGCATCTGACCCGAGCCGCCGTGGACCAGCACCACCGGCGCCTCGTGCCGGACCGCTTTGGGGATCAGGTACTGCACGAACATCTGCCCGCGGGGGATGATCCCATGGGGCATGGCCTTCTGCTCGACCCCGACCCAGAAGAAGCCCGTGTCGGCGAGGCTCAGCGCCGTGGAGTCGGCGGTGCGGACCGGCCGGGCCGCGGCGCCGGCCCGGCGGGCGGGGGCCGAGACCTTGGCCTCGATCCAGTCGGTGATGGGCTTCAGCACCTCGCGGTGGTTCTTCTCGTGCATCAGGAAGTGGCCGTTGCCGAGGATGCCGATCTTCTCGTACTCGATGTGGTCCACCGTGCAGCCGGACTGGCGCAGATAGGCCACCGAGTGCAGGTCGTAGGGCCAGTGGTACGAGGCCGGCGCCGTGAAGATGCCGATGGGGATGGCCCTCAGGTTCTTCAGCTTGCGCGCGGGTTCGGCCTGCAGCCTGCCCGCCGCCCGGCCGCCCTGGGCCGGCACGTCGACCAGCTTCAGCTCCGAAGGGTCGCGGACCGGCGGATCATAGGCCACCGGCGCGGCCGTCAGGCCCCAGGCCATGTTCCCGAAGGGCGGGCCGGCCGGCTCCACGCCGACGAGGCCCTTGACCAGGTTCGGCCGCGCGTCGCCGAACAGCCAGAGCGACGGACCGCCGGCCGAGTGGGCCATGATGACGGCGGGCCCGATCTTGTCGAGCAGCTCGCCGCCGCGGATCTTCCACAGAGCGTGGCTGGAGGCGGCGTCGAGGAATGAGCCGCCCTGCCCGGCGATCGCCTGGTCGGTGACCGGGTCGCCGCGGACGCCCGTGCCCGGCCACTGGGTGTGCAGCTTGGCTTCGGGGCCGTACGGCGTCTCGGCCTTCTCGGGGGCGGTGAACTGGCGCTCGAGGTTGGCGTAGGTGAAGGACGGGGGGAACGGGCCCATCAGTTCGGGCGCATAGGGCGAGCGCCCGTGACCGGGGCGGTCGACCAGATAGACCCGGAAACCCTGCTCCAGCAGCATCGGGACCCAGCCGGGCCGGCCATCGGCCGTGCCCAGCCAGTCCAGCCCCTGGCCGCCGCCCCCGTGGACGATGACGATCGGATAGGGGTGTCTGACGGTCGCGGGCGTCCAGTACTCGACGTACATCTGCTCGCCATTGGCGACCGTGCCGCGGGCCAGCTTGGCGCGGGTGACCCCGAGCCAGAAATAGCTCCATTCGGCCAGCTCGAGCGGCGCCCGATTGGCGGCGGATCGCGCGGCGCCGGCGACCTGGGCGGCGGACGGCGAGGCGGCGAGCATGGCCGTGGCGGCCGTGGCGGCGCCAGCGACGCCCAGGGCGCTGGCCCGGCTCATGAAGTCGCGGCGGCTGACTTCACCCTGGGCGAAGCCGCGATAAAGGTCGGCGACGCGCGCCTCCAGATCATGGGTGTCCATCGTCCCCTCCCCCGTTTTCTTCTCTCGGGCGGAGAAGAGCCTGGGGCGGCGGGTTCGTCCAGAGCCGGTGGGACTTACCCCGTGGCCGCTGAAAGCGGACGGAGGGGCCTCTACCGCACCGTGTTCGTCAGGGTCCCGATCTTGTCGATGGTGCACACCATCACGTCGCCCGCCTTCAGCCGCTGCTGCGGCTCCATGGCGAAGCCGACGCCCGAAGGGGTGCCGGTGCAGATGATGTCGCCGGCCTCCAGGGTCAGGCCGGCCGACAGCTGCTCGATGATGGTCGGGATGTCGAAGATCATCTGCGAAACGGTCGCCGACTGGCGCGGCTCGCCGTTGACCGTCAGCGACAGGCGCACGTCCGGCAGGGCGCCCATCTCGTCGGCGGTCACGATCCACGGGCCGAACGGCAGGCTGGTGTCGAGCGACTTGCCCTTGAACCACTGCAGGTGCTTGCGCTGCAGGTCGCGGGCGGTGACGTCGTTGCCGATCGAATAGCCGAACACATGGTCGAAGGCCGCGGCCTTCTTGATGTCGCGCCCGCCCTTGCCGATCACCACGACAAGCTCGACCTCGTAGTCGAGCAGCTCGGTCAGGCCGTCGTGGAGCATGACGTCCGCGTCCGGCCCCACCACCGTATTGGTGGACTTGGTGAAGAAGGTCGGGACCTCCGGCAGCTTCATCTCGGTCTGCCGGGCCCGGTGGCCCTCGGCGACGTGATCGACGTAGTTGAGGCCGACACAGAACACGTTGCGGGCCGGGCGCGGGATCGGGGCGAGCAGCTTGACCTGGGCGGTGGTCACCACCGCTTCGGGGAACTCGCCGGCCCGAGCCGCCAGCTTGCGCACCGTCTCCAGCGCGGCCGGGCCGGCGCCGATGATCGCCAGCAGGGACGAGGCGTCGAGGCCCTCGCCGGCCTTTTGCGCGGCGGTGGCGAGGCACAGCAGCCGCCCGTCCTCCAGCACGACCCCGGCGCGCGGGCCCTTGCCGCCCTGGAAAGTGACGAGTTTCATCGGCTTGGATCCCCTGTTGTTGAACGACCCTCTAGGCCCGGTCCCCGGAGGCGCCAACCCCCTGCGGCGTCAGGCGTACCAGTCCGGCCCCTCCACCGGCTCCGGATCGAGGCGGTCCTGGGTCAGGCCGGGCGCCCAGGCGGGGTCGTCCGCCAGGTAGTCGCGCCAGCGGTTCAGGAAGAGCGCGATCTCCTCTCCCGCCGGCAGGGCGGACCCACGCGACGCCATCTCCCGATGCGCCAGCTCGGCGAAGGGCGTGCAGACGATGCGCCGGCCCAGAAGCCGCAGGCGCAGGCACAGGTCGAGGTCGTTGAACTCCAGGGTGAAGCGCTCGTCGAAGCCGCCGACCGCCTCCAGCGCCGAGCGGCGCGTCGCGAAGACCGCGCCGGTGACCATCGACCAGTCGCGGTGCACCAGGGCCCAGTCCTGATAGGTCGGCCGGTCGGCGGGCCGCGCGTGCCACAGGTGGGCGGGGGCGCCCAGGACCGGGGCGACGCCCGCGTGCTGGAGCCGGCCGTCAGGGAAGACCAGCCGCGCCCCGACGCCGCCCACGTCCTCGTCCATCGAGAAGGTGAGCAGGGCCTGCAGCCAGCCGGGGCCGCGCACCGTCACGTCGTCGTTCATCAGGACCAGTTGCTCGGTCCCGGCCGCGCGCCACAGCCGGTTCATCTTGGCCGCATAGTTGAACGCCTCGCCGGGCGCGCGCGGCGTCGCCAGCCGGCGCACCTCGAACGGCCAGCGCTTCTCCGCGAAGGTCGAGGCCGCGTCGCTGTCATCGCCGACCAGGACATGCATCCGGTCCATCGGCCAGTCGGTGGCGGCCAGGCTGTCCAGGAGTTCAGCGACATAGGGCGCCCCCGCCGGGCCGGACTGTCGCGTGGGAACGACCAGGGTCACTGCTGGGAAGACGTCGAACCGGCGCCGCAGCTGCAGGCTGGCCGGGGTCAGGCCGGCGACGACCTGATAGGGCCGGGCGCCGATCCAGGCCTCCACCGCCCGCCGTCGATCAGCGACCGGCACGGCGGGCCGCCCGTCCGGATAGGCGGCCAGGACCTGGGGGACCCGCTCGGTCGCCAGGCCGGCGCCCTGCGCCCGCAGCACCAGGTCGAACAGCCCGGCCTCGCCCATGGCGGGGTCGACGCCGCCCAGCCGCGCCAGGCTGGAGGCCCGCACGACCAGGGGCGCGCCGACATAGTCCTGGGCCAGCAGCAGCGGCAGGTTGAAGGCGGGCTTCAGCCGCAGGCGCCGGCCAGGCGGCGCCGACAGGTCGACGTCGTCGCCATAGAACAGGTCCACGTCCGGCCGGTCGTGGATCGCCGCCGACAGCAGGCGGGTGAAGCCCGGCGCGAGCTCGGCGTCTGCTTGCGCGAACACCACCCATTCACCGGCGCCCGGCAGCCCCCCCTGCAGGGTCCAGCCGCCCGGCCGCAAGGGCGCCAGAACGAAGGGCGGCTCCAGGATGCGGCTCACGCGGCGCGCGCCGCTTGGGCGCCGATCAGGTCGGCCATGGCCTCGCGCAGGGCCAGGGCCACCGCCTCGGCTGACAAGCGCTCGGCGATGCGGTCACGCGCAGCCAAGCCCAGACTGCGGTCGCCGGCGGCGACGCGCGCAGCGGCGCCCTTCAAGGCGGCGGCGAAGGCGGTTTCGTCCACCTCGGCCCAGGCCGCGCCGCGGCCATAGTGGCCGAGATCCCGGTCCAGCCGGACGGACCGCACCGGCACGGGATAGCCGCAGCTGTCGTCGAGGAAGTCGCGGCTGCCGGCATAGTCGCTGGCCACCACCAGTTTGCCCTGCGCCATGGCCTCGGCGATGGTCAGGCCGAAGCCCTCCGACCGGTGCGGCGAGGCGTATATGTCCGCCGCGGCGAACAGGGCCGACATGTCCCCCCGTGCCAGGTTGCGGTCGATCATCACCACCCCGCCCGTTTTGCCCACGAGGGCGGCCAGGGCCGCGCCCTCCGTCGCCCGCTCGGTCAGGCGTTTGACTTTCAGCACCAGCCGCCAACCCTCCCCGGCCAGGCCGGAGGCGGCGAAGGCGCGCACCAGGGCGGCGGGGTTCTTGCGCTCCAGATAGCTGGAGCCGTCGAAGGCGTAGAGGATGAGGCGCGCGCCGGGCTCGAGCCCCAGGGTCTGCAGCAGGGCCGCCCGGCCGGCCGGGTCGGGCGCCGGCCCCACCGGCACCACGTGCGGGGTGACGGCGATGCGCGCCGCGGTCTGGCCGTGGAACACCTCGGCGCAGTAGCGGCTGGGGGCCCAGATCGCCTCCACGCGCTCGAAGTTGGGCCGCCAATTGTCGGGGACCTGGTCCATCTCCCAGGCCCACAGACCGGCGCGGCTGCGCGCCCGGGCGATCACCGCCTGCTGCTCGGGGGTGAGCAGGGTCCAGCTGTCGGGATTGAGATGGATGACGGCGACGTCCGCGGGGCCGTCGAACTCGCGCACCGTCACGGTGGGCGCGATGCGGGCGTGGGTCGACAGCGGCCGTTCGATCGGGTGCAGGTTCAGCCGCACCCCCGTCCGCCACAGGGCCGACAGATAGCCGCGGCTGGCTTCGCCCAAGCCGTTGTCGAAGGTCCAAGGACCGATGAAGGCGATCTTCCACGGCTCGCGCGCCGGCCCGGGCCGCCAGGGCTCGCGGACCAGGGGCCAGGCGCCGCGCACCGGCTCGGCGGCGGGCGCGGCGGCCAGGGTGCGGGCGACGAGGTCGAGGTCGAAGCCCTTGGCGCCCAGCACCTCGCGCCAGTCGGCGATGTCGACCCCCGGAAAGGCGCCGCGCAGGGTCAGGGTCTTCACGAACGGGAAGCCGGCGGCCAACAGGCCCCGCCAGTCGAACACGGTGCGGTTGGTCCCGTCGCCGCCGGGGAACAGGGCCTCGCAGCGCAGGCCCGCCGCCTGCAACCGGGACGCCAGCGGCACCTCATAGGCGGCGATCACCTCGTCCTTGTCCGCCAGAGCGCGGACCTGGCTGAAGAAGGCCTGCAGGGCGACCGAGCAGACCGCCCGGCGCTTGAAGGCGAGGAAGAAGCTCTGCAGGTGCCAGGCCTGTTCCAGGCTCTCGGTGGCGGCGACCACATCGGCGGGGCTGGCGCGGACGCTCGCAACGCATGGCGTGGGCCCAGGCGGCGAAGTCATAGCCCTGGTTGTCCCGGACCAGGAGGCCGGCGAGGCGCCCCTCAACCGCGGCCTCGACCGAGAACGGCCGGTCGGTCGCGACCACCAGCACCACCCGCACCCCGGCCGCGTCCAGGGCCGCCAGATAGGGCGCGACATTGGGCTTCAGCCGGCCCTCCGGCGCGTGGGCGACGAAGAGGGCGACGACCTCACCCGCCAGCGGCTGCAGCGCCTTGACCGTCTCGATGCGGGCGGCGGAGACGGGATGCCCGGTGGGCTCGCGCCGATAGGGCGACGGGCTGAGCCCCGCCCCCCGGCCGACGAGGAGGAAATGGGCCAGGGGGTCGGCCGCCGCCGGCGGGTGGCATTCGGCGTACCAGGCGGCGTCGAAGCCCGGGGAAGGGTCTCGCAGGGCGCGCGCACCCTCAGTCACATAGTGGTCCAGGGGCGTCGTCGCGGCGCCCGCCGCCGGGTTGTTGCGCAGGTACCAGCGCGTGGCGAAGAAGGGGTTCGGATCGCGGCCCTCCGCCGCCCCGAAGGCGATGTAGTGGGCCAGGGGATTGACCCCGGCGACGTCCGAATAGGTCTCGGCGTACCAGGCCGCGTCGAACCAGGCGCTGGGCCGCAGGCCGGCCGCCGCCCCCGTCTCCAGATAGTGGCCGAGGGGATCGGCCGTCCCGACCTCGGGATAGGTCCGCGCGTACCAGTCTGCGTCGAACAGGGGCGACGCAGCAATCAGGGCGCGGTCACGGCGCGCCGCCAGGCGGCGGCGAAGGCCCGTCGCCGCACCGCCCAGGGGCGTCTTCCGCAATAGCTCCCGCCAGCCGCTCATCGGTTGCGGCCTATAGCATGTGCGGGCGCGCCGCCACTTGCTACGCCGGCGCCAGCGGCAACCTCACCCTGGCGGTCAACCCGCCTTGGCCGCCGGTGCTCAACCCCACCTCGCCCCCGTGGGCGCGGGCGATGGAGCGGGCGACGGCCAGCCCCAGCCCGATGCCGCCGGTGTCGCGGCTGCGCGATGGCTCGCCGCGGTAGAACGGCTGGAAGACGCGCTCCATCTCTTCCTCCGAGAGGCCGGGGCCATGGTCCTCGACCTCGACCACGCCCTCCCCCCGTTCCGAGCGGACCCGCACCCGGGCGCTGGCGCCGTACTTGAGGGCGTTGTCGATCAGGTTGGCGAACAGGCGCTGCAGGCCGAGCGCGTCGGCCTCGACGATCAGAGGCTCGGCCGCCTCCAGTTCGACCAGGCCGCCGGACTCCGCCGCATCGTCCACCGCGCATTCAAGCACCGACAGCAGGTCGATACGCTCGCGGGGCCGCGCCTCGGCGCCCTCGCGGATGAAGGCCAGGACGGTGGCCAGCATCTGCTCCATCTGGTCGACGTCGGCCGCCAATGTGGTCTTCAGCTCGGGCGGCGCCTTCTCCAGCTTGAAACGCATGCGGGCGAGCGGGGTGCGCAGGTCATGGGAGATCGCCGCCATGGTGGCGGTGCGGTCCTGCACATAGCGCTTCAGCCGCACCTGCATCTCGTGCTCGGCGGCGCTGGAGAAGGCCCGCAACGGGGCGGTGATGCGGCGGGCGAACAGGTATCCCACCGGCGCCAGCACGGCCATGCAACCGAGGAACCACAGCAGAAGCCGCCGCTGCCAGCCGTTGAGGAAGGGCTCGGGCGTCGGCTCGACCACCACCCAGCGGCCCGAGGCCTGCTTCATGGCGGCGGTGAAGTCGCCGATGATCGGCCGGTCGGCCTCGAAGCGCCCCAGGCCGAATCCGCGCAGGTCCCCCGGGGCGAGCCGGAACTCGTAGGTGCGCGGGCCCTGCATGCCGAGGTAATTGCGCCGCACCAAAACGCCTCCGTCCTCCAGCCGCCGGACCTCCGCCCCCTCGCCGGGCCGGCGCGCGCCTGGCCCCGGGCCGCCGCCGGGGGACGCGGCGGCGAAGGGCGGCGGCCGGTTCATGCGGAAGACGATCCGGTCTTCGGCGACGCCCATCAGCTCGGCCAGCACCTTGCGCGGCCGGTCGGCGAAGCGGTTCTGCCCCGGCATGCCCGGCGCCGATGCTCGCTCGCTTCTCTGCAGGGGCCGGCCGTCACGGGCCTGGAGAGCCGACCCCTCCAGAGCCGCCGCGATCTCGCCCAGGCGGTATACCGCCGGACGCTCGGGCGGCAGGAACACGACCAGGGCCACGGTCACCAGCTGGACCGCGATCAGGCCGGCGGCCAGCAGCCCCATGATCTG
>NCED01000010.1:0-31913 GCA_002280485.1 Caulobacterales bacterium 32-69-10 | reverse complement strand
GGCCAGCAGCCCCATGATCTGCAGGGCGAACGGGGCCGCGACCCGGCCGCCGCCCCGACGGCGGATCATGCCCGCACGACCCGCTCGTCCAGCATGTAGCCCGCCCCCCGGAAGGTGCGGATCAGGGCTTCGCCGCTGGAGGCGACGAGCTTGCGGCGCAGTCGGCTGATCTGGACGTCGATGGCGCGGTCGAAAACCTCGGCGTCGCCGCCGCGGGCGTGCTCCAGCAACTCCTCCCGCGACAGGATGCGGCGCGGCCGCTCCAGGAAGGCGCTGAGCAGGGAGAACTCGCCCGCCGTCAGCAGCACGACCACCCCGGTCGGGCCCCGCAGCTGGCGGCGCACGGTATCGAGGCGATAGCCGGCGAACTCATAGGCCCGGCCCTGGGGCTCGGCCGTGCCGGCGTCGCGGCGGCGCAGGACGGCGCGCACCCGGGCCAGGAGTTCGCGAGGACTGCAGGGCTTGGCCATATAGTCGTCGGCGCCAAGCTCCAGGCCCAGCACGCGGTCGATCTCCTCGCCCAGGGCGGAGACCATGATCACCGGCGGCCCGCCGACATCGCGCAGGCGCCGGCAGATGGACAGGCCATCCTCGCCCGGCATCATGACGTCGAGGAGGATCAGCTGCACCGCCTCTTCGTCCAGCACCCGCTGCATGGCCGCCCCGTCGCTGGCGGTCCGCACGTCGTAGCCGTGCTCGGCCAGGTAGTCGGCGGTTTGCTGCAGCAGCCCCGGGTCGTCATCGACGATCAGGATGCGGGCGAGCGGCTCGGGCTGAAGGGCGTGGCGCATTTGACCGCAATGGCGTGAAACTGTGGCGACAGTATCGCAATCCCGCCACATTCGGGTTCCTCAGAACTGCAGCCGCGCCTTCACGTGCAGGTCGCCCTCGAGATAGCCGCTGCGCTTCTCCACCCCGGCCCCGAGCGAAAGGTCGTAGGTGTCGTTGCCGGCCTTGAGGCTCAGCCGGGCCATGGGGCCGCCGCTCTCCAGGCCGAGGGCGTAGATGCTGAAGGTGGGGCCGCCGGCGAAATGGGCGGCGATGGTCCCGGCGTCGCTGGAGAAGATGCGCCGGTAGCCGACCTCCACCTCGGGGCGCCAGACCGTGTCCTGGCCGAACCGGGCGCCGAATACGATCGAGGCCGTTCCGCTGGCCTCGTGTCCGGTGCGGCTGTCCACCGACAGGTCGAAGGCCGCGCCGCCGCCGGTCTCGGCATAGGCGCCCTGGCCCAGGCGATACCAGTCGAAGTGCGCCTGGGGCCGCAGGTATAGGCCGCCCAGGTCGGCCTGGTAGGCGACGCCGGCCCGGGCGTTGGCCGACCAGCCCCCCGCCTTGGCCTCGGCGGTGCGGTCGAGGGTCGTTGTTCCCGCGCTGTCGGTGATCAGCAGCTGGCGACGGTAGGTGGAGCGGACGTAGCCGCCGCCGGCGCCGGCGTCGACGATCAGCCCGCCAAGGGTCCCGCGCCAGTAGAGCCCGGCGCCGAGGTCGGTGACCGTCGACTTGTTGTCGCCGGGCAGGCTGGTGTCGCGGGACTCGCCGGTGATGAAGCTGGCCTTCACCCCGAGCACGCCGAGGCGGCTCTCGCGCTCGATCCCGCCGGCCAGGCCAAAGCCGAAGGCGCGGTAGGGCTGGCCGCCCTGCCCCGACTGCAGCCTAGCGCCGACCGTGATCTCCTGCACCCAGGCGCCGCCCGGCCCGCCCTGGGCGGGGGCGCGGTTGACGGCGCGAGAGGCCAGCGAGGCCAGGCGGAAGGTCCCGCCCGCATAGTCGGGCAGCAGCTGGTTGTAGACGCCGACGAAGCCCGCCCGGTCCTGGGGCGTGAACAGGGCCGCCTGGACGGCCGTGTCGGCGGGCATGGCGGCGGAGATGGCGTCGTAGGCGGCGGTCTGGGCGGAGTCGAAGCCGGCCTCTACGGCGCTGCGGCGGCGCAGGTCGAGGTTCAGGGCGCTCGCCGTCTGATCGAGGTTCACGGCGGCGATGACGGCGTAGGGCGTCTCGACCTGGAGCAAGGCCGTGGACCCCAGGACCAGCTGGGGCGAGGTGATGAGGGTGTAGGTCTGGTCGGTCAGCAGGGGCGACAGCAGGTTGACGCCGATCTTGGCCCCGCCGGCGAAGCTGGCCGCGCCGGAAACGTCGTAGCGGGTGGCGGTCCCCGCAACGGGATCGACGGCGAAGCTGAGGACGCCGCTGTCGCCCACGGTCAGCGAGGTCAGCTTCAGGGTCTGGGCGTTGGTGTTGATCAGCGAGCCGTTGCTGACCTCGACCGCGAAGCCCGAGCCGGCGTGCGACAGCCGGCCGGTATAGACGGCGCCGCCGCCGATCGAGAGGGCCGAGGCGCCAGAGCCCGCGGACCCCATGTCGAGCGCCCCGGTCACGGTTCCGGCCAGGATCGAAATCCGGTTCGGCCCGGACCCCAAAAGCACGTCGCCGGTGATCGACGGGGCCGAAGGCGTGTAGGAGCCGCTGGAAAGCAGGATGGGGCTCGGGTTGGCGGTCTGGATCAGGGTCACGCCTGAGGTATTGGCGCGCAGGTCGAGCGCGATGGTCTGTCCGCCGGTCGCCTCGTCCGTGGCCGCGGGAGACAGGGCGGCGGTGATGGCGCCCTGGTTGTCGATGCTGGTCAGGGTCCCGGACTGATCCACCACCGCGCTGGCGTTGACGCTGGGCCCGGTCGCCAGCGCGCTGATCACCCCGAAGTTGGTCAGGAGAGGCAGGCTGCCTCCGGCCTCAACCAGAAGCCCGGTGGCGGTGGAGGCGGTCGCCCCGCTGGCGATGGAGTTCAGCACCGTCGCATAGAGGGTGTTTTCGTTCCTGAGCTCCGGGACAACGCCGCCGGAGCCGACTCGCAGGCCCGTCGCGGCCGCCTCATAGGCCAGGGCGGAGACCGTCCCGACCAGCCGCACGCCGCCGGCCAGACTGGCCGTCCCGCCCGTCCCGCCGATCTGGACGCCGGTGGCCGTGACCCCGTCGTAGAGGCCGTTGGTGTCGACGGCCCCGCGCACGATCAGGCCGTAGCCGTTGGCGCCGGTCCCGAAGGCGCCGATGGAGACATTGCGTCCGGCGCCGCCGATCAGGATGCCCGGCGCCGCGCCGTAGACGCTTACCGTGCCTGTCCCCTCGACGTAGTCGGCGACGCCGTCGCCATCGAGGTCGGCCGTGGTGTTGTCGAAATCGGTCCCCGCCGGCGCCGCTCCAAGATAGACGCCGCCGCCCACATCGGCGCCGATGATCAGGGCCGAGCCGGCCTGCTGCATCTGCGAGGCTGTGGCCTGGATGGCCTTCTGGGTGTCCGCCACCGTCGAGCGCGTGGCGTTGGAATAGCCGTTGGTCGAGGCGGACGAATAGAGCTTCACCGCCCCGGCGACGTCGCCGCCGATGCTGACCGCCACGGCCCCCTGCCCCGCCGCGGACGTGGCTCCGGTCAGGTTGACGCCGCCGCTGACCGGCGCGGTGGTGTGGATGCCGAACGACCGGTCTCCGGTCACCCCGATGGTGCCCGAATGCTCGATCGCACCGGCCAAAGGCGTCTCCAGCGAGATGGCGGCAGAGTCATTGCCCTCCACGTAGATCGTGCCGCTGTTGACCAGCGAGCCGGTGAAGGGCGCGGCGCCGGTCACCCGCACGCCATAGCGGGCGCCGCCGGAGGCGAGCGGCGCCTCGTAGACGCCGTCGCTGTTGGCGTCGCTCGGGGTGTAGTTCTCGATGACGTAGACGGCGCCGGTATTGGTCACCGTGCCGGCGAACCCGCCCTGGACGCCGATGGCGACGGCGTTGTTGGCGTCGTCGAACTGGATCGTCCCGGCGTTGGAGACGCTGTTGTTGGAATCGAGGGTCACCGCCGTCCCCGGCGCGGTCAGCTTGATCGAACCGTCCGCGCTGATGGCCACATCCTCGGCCCCGGCCGTCCCGGCGCTCGATGTGGCGATGGGGGTGGTGCGGGCGTCGGAGACGGTGGCGGCGGCCGCGGGAGACCCGAGGGCGAGGCAGATCGGCCCGAGGGCCGCGGCGGCGAACAGGGAACGGTTCATGAAGGATCCGGAAGGAACGGGATTGGCCGGTTTTCACGGCGCAATCGGGCGGTCCGATTTCGGCGGGCCTTCGTCTTCGCTTCAGTTTCGACATGCCCGGTGGCGTGCTTTGCATTTTTGCAACGCGGCCCCCTCGCCGCGATCGCCCGCCTTGACCCGCAAGGGCGCGGCGCCTAGCTTCCGCCTCCTCTGCAACTGCGGCCTGAAGGAGGGCGTGAACCATGCGGCACACGCTCCATTCGACGCCGCGCCTCGCCGCCGGACTCTTCTGACGTCCCAGGCTTGAGGCCTCCGGTGGACCCTGTCGCGGTCCACCGCCCTTCCCATCCCGTGACGCGCGCGCCGTTCAGGCCTGCGGACAGCGTCGCGGCATTCGTGACGCAGAGCGATGACCGACCATTACGAAGACATCGACGACGAACAGCCCAAAGGGCTGAAGAACCAGCAGGTGGCGGGCTTCATCGCCCGCTTCTGGCTGCGCCGGCCCTGGCTGCTGGCTGGCTCTGTGGGCTTCACCCTGATCTCGATCGGCTTCGACCTGTCCATGCCATGGGCCGCCGGGCGACTGATCGACCAGGTGGCGGCCGGACCCGCCCAACTGACCCCCGCCTGGCGGGCCTGGGCGGTGTTCGTCGGCGTCTATTTCGCCTTCACAGTCCTGCGCAACGTCTCGATTCGGTTCTGGATTCCGCTCGCCTCCCACAACATGAAGGCGGTCACCGACGAGGGCTTCGCCAAGGTGCAGTCCTTCTCCGCCGACTGGCACGCCGACAACTTCGCCGGCGCCACGGTCCGGCGGCTGACCCGTGCGGTGGCCGGCTATGACGCCGTGTCCGACGCGGTGCTGATCTTCCTCGGGCCCGCGGTCCTGGTCCTGGTCGGTCTGTGCGGCATGATGCTGGTGCGCTGGCCGGTGGTCGGCCTCTTCGCCAGCGTGGTGGTCGGCCTCTACGTCTTCTCCAACATCGTCTTCACCAACCTCTACGCCCGCCCGTCCAACCTGAGGCTGGTCGGTCTGGACAGCCGCATCGGCGGCGCCCTGTCCGACGCCATCAGCTCCAACCCGACCGTGAAGAGCTTCGGCGCCGAGGCGCGCGAGGAAGCGCGGGTCGCCGGGGTCACCGAGATGTGGCGCAAGGCGGCCAACACCACCTGGCACCGGTTCACCGACGTCTGGCTGGTGCACAGCCTGCTGCTGGTCGTGCTCCAGGCCGGGCTCACCGGCCTGCTGCTCTGGCTGTGGTCCAAGGGCGAGGCGAGCGCCGGCGACGTCGCCTTCGCCATCACCTCGTTCATGCTGATGACCGGCTATCTGCGGAACCTGGGCGAAAACATCCGCAACGCCCAGCGCGGCCTCGACGACGCCGAGAATGTCGCCCACTACGCCCTGATGGAGCCGCAGGTCCGCGATGCGGACGGCGCGGAGCCCTTGCGGCCGGCGCGCGGCGCCATCGTGCTCGACCACATCCGCTTCCGCTACAAGTCGGCCGATACGCCCCTGTACGACGACTTCAGCCTGGCCATCGCGCCGGGAGAGCGGGTCGCCCTGGTCGGACCGACGGGCTCGGGCAAGTCGACCTTCGTCAAGCTGGTGCAGCGCCTATACGACCTGGACGGGGGACGC
This sequence comes from Caulobacterales bacterium 32-69-10, assembly GCA_002280485.1. The sequence continues at coordinate 26,261 of NCED01000010.1, read as the reverse complement.
ATCCTCATCGACGGCCAGGACATCGCCACCGTGGCCCAGGCGAGCCTGCGCCAGGCCATCGCCATGGTCCCGCAGGACCCGTCGCTGTTCCACCGCACCATCGCCGAGAACATCGCCTATGGCCGGCCCGGCGCCAGCCACGAGGAGATCGTCGAGGCGGCGCGCCGGGCCCGCGCCCACGACTTCATCTCCGCCCTGCCGAACGGCTACGACACCCTGGTCGGCGAGCGGGGAGTCAAGCTCTCCGGCGGCGAGCGCCAGCGGGTGGCCATCGCCAGAGCCTTCCTGGCCGGGGCGCCGATCCTGGTGCTGGACGAGGCCACCTCGTCCCTCGACGTGGAGACCGAGCTGGAGGTGCAGGCGGCGACCGACGCCCTGATGGCCGGCCGCACCACCATCGTGATCGCCCATCGCCTGTCGACCATCCGCGGCGCGGACCGCATCCTGGTGTTCGACCACGGACGTGTGGTCGAAGAAGGCCGCCACGGCGAACTGGTCGCCAAGGGCGGGGCCTACGCCCGCCTAAACGCCATCACCGAAGGCGCCGCGTGAACCGCAACGCTTCTCGCGCGCTAAGTCATCTAACAATAGGGAGACCATCCATGCGCTTCATTTCCGCCGCTCTTCTTTCCGTGGCCGCGATCACCCTGGCCGGCTGCGGCGACAGCCCCGCCGAGAAGGCCGCCGAGAACGCGGGCGACGTCGCCGAGGCCCAGGCCGAAGAGACCGCCGCGCGAATGCAGAACGAGGCCGCCGTCGTGGAGGCCCAGGCCGACAACACGGCCGGCGTGGCCGAGCGAGCGCTCGACGCCCGGGCGGATGGGATCGAGAAGCAGGCCGAGAGAGCCGAGGACGCCGCCGAAGAACTGGGCGACCGGGTCGAGGAAGCCGCCAAGGACGCCGCGCGCTAGTCCAGAGCCTCCCCCGGCCTGACGTGGCCGGGGGAGCGCCATATCCGACCATATATCGTTGAGGTGACAGGCTTTTGCCCTGGGGTTACCCTCCGGCGCTGCGATCCGATCCAACGGCTCCGACCCCGAGGAAAACCAGGACCATGGCCTACACCCTGACCGTCAACGGCAAGGCGATGACCGTCGACGCCGAACCCGACATGCCCATGCTGTGGGTGCTGCGGGACGTGCTCGACCTGAAAGGGACCAAGTTCGGCTGCGGCGCGGCCTATTGCGGGGCCTGCACCATCCAGCTCGACGGCGTTCCGGTCCGCGGCTGCCAGACCCCGATCTCGAAGGTCGGAACCAAGAAGATCACCACCATCGAGGGGATCGGCGCCAAGGTCCAGGAAGCCTGGATGGAGGTGGACGTGATGCAGTGCGGCTACTGTCAGGCCGGCCAGATCGTGTCGGCCACGGCCCTGCTGACCCGCACGCCCAAGCCGACGGACGCCGAGATCGACCAGGCGATGAACGGCAACATCTGCCGCTGCGCCACCTACAACCGCATCCGCGCCGCCATCAAGAAGGCCGCCGGCCTTCCCGCCTCGACGGAGGCCTGAGCCATGAACGCTCCGTTCAAAGCCATTGAAGCCCCTCGGCTTTCCCGCCGGATGTTCCTGCGCGCCGGGGTCGCCGCCGGCGGCGGCCTCTACCTGTCGGCCCGCATGGGCGGCGTCGCTCACGCGGCGATCGACGGCGCCCCCGCCGTCACCGGCCCGGCGCTGAACACCTACGTCAAGATCGCCCCGGACGGCCTCGTCACCATCATCGCCAAGAACCCCGAGTGCGGCCAGGGCATCAAGACCATGCTGCCCATGCTGATCGCCGAGGAGCTGGACGTCGACTGGAAGGACGTCCGCATCGTCCAAGCCATGGCCGACCCGACGCTCTACACCCGCCAGGTGGCCGGCGGCTCGACCGCCACCCCCACCCACTATACGCCGATGCGCCAGGTCGGCGCCGCGGGCCGGGCCATGCTGATCGAGGCCGCGGCCAAGGACTGGGGCGTGCCGGCTTCCGAATGCACCACCACGCCGGGGGTGGTCCACCACACCGGCTCGAAGCGGCAGGCGACCTACGGCGCGCTGGCGGTCAAGGCCGCCGCCCTGCCCGCGCCCAAGCCCGAGACGGTGGCGCTGAAGGACCCCAAGGCCTTTCGCATCATCGGCAAGTTCACCTCGAACATCGACAATCCCGCCGTGGTGACCGGCAAGCCCCTGTTCGGCATCGACACCGTCGTGCCGGGGATGAAGTACGCCGTCTACCAGAAGTGCCCGGTGTTCTACGGCCACTGCATGGACGCCAACCTCGACGAGATCAAAGCCCTGCCCGGCGTGCGCGACGCCTTCATGATCGACGGCAACACCGATCTCGGCGGCCTGTCGTCCGGCGTGGCCATTGTGGCCGACACCTGGTGGCACGCCAACAAGGCCCGCTCGGCCCTGAAGGTGAAGTGGGCCGAGGGCGAGTACGCCGACCACTCCAGCGCCGGCTACGCCGCCCAGGCCAAGGCCCTGTTCGCCAAGTCGCCGGAGCTGACCATCCGCAAGGACGGCGACGTGGACGCCGCCCTCGGCACGGCCGCCAAGGTGATCGAGGCGGAATACACCTACCCCTTCGTCTCGCACGCGCCGCTGGAGCCCCAGAACTGCACCGCGGCCTGGGGCGCCGACGGCAAGCTGACCCTGTGGGCGCCGACCCAGAACCCCGAGCCCGGCCGCCAGGTGGTGGCCAAGACCCTGGGCGTGAAGCCCGAGGACATCTCGATCCACATGATCCGCAGCGGCGGCGGCTTCGGCCGGCGCCTCAGCAACGACTACATGGTCGAGGCGGCGGCCATCGCGCGCCAGGCCAAGATGCCGATCAAGATGGTGTGGTCGCGCGAAGACGACATGCGCCACGACATGTACCGCCCGGGCGGCTTCCACCGGCTGAAAGCCGGGGTGGATTCCTCAGGCAAGGTCGTGGGTTGGAAGAACCACTTCGTCTCGTTCGGCGCCGACGGCAAGTTCGTCACCTCGGCCGAGTGCAACCCCACCGAATGGCCGGCGCGGTTCATCGACAACTACCAGATCGACGCCTCGCTGATCCCGACCCGGGTGCCGACCGGGCCGATGCGGGCGCCGCGCTCCAACGCCCTGGCCTTCGTGTTCCAGTCCTTCGCCGACGAACTGGCCCATGCGGCCGGCAAGGACCCGCTGGAGTTCCAGCTCGCCCTGCTCGGCGAGCCTCGCGTCTTCGGCGAGAAAAACACCCGCGAAGGCTACGAGACCGTCCGCATGACCAATGTGCTCAAGCTGGTCGGCGAACGGTCCGGCTGGGGCAAGCGCCAGCTGCCGCCGCGCACCGGCCTGGGCGTGGCCCACTTCTTCAGCCACCTCGGCTATTTCGCCGAGGTGGTGGAGGCTGAGGTCTCCGACAGCGGCCAGGTCAAGGTCAACAAGGTCTGGGTGGTCGGCGACGTCGGCGCCCAGATCATCAACCCCTCCGGGGCGGTCAACCAGGTCCAGGGCTCGGTGCTCGACGGCATCGCCCAGACCCTGGGCCAGCAGATCACCTTCGAGAACGGCCGCACCAAGCAGTCCAACTTCGGCGACTATCCCCTGATGCGAATCTCGGCGGCCCCGCCGGTCGATGTGCACTTCCTGCTGTCCGACAACCCGCCCTCGGGCCTGGGCGAGCCCGCCCTGCCCCCGGTGGTGCCGGCCCTGTGCAACGCGGTCTTCGCCGCGACGGGAAAGCGCATCCGCAACCTGCCGATCAACGTCGCGGAGCTGAAGACGGCTTGAGCACACCCGCTCATCCCGGCGAAAGCCGGGACCCAGGCTTTTTTGCCTGTGAACGGCGGCGATGCGGCTGAAACCTGGGTCCCGGCTTCCGCCGGGACGAGCGGTGTTTGGAATGCAAGACTGGCCCGAGTTCGGTCTGACCTCCGACGTGCGCGGCGTGCTGGCCGAGGCGTTGCGCACCGGCGCGCCATCGGTGCTGGTCACCCTGCATGCGGCGGAGGGCGCGACGCCGCTGGGCCTCGGGGCGCAGATGCTGTTCGCCGGCGACGCCCGGGCCGGCTTCCTGTCGGGCGGCTGCGTCGAGGGCGACGTGGCCCTCCAGGCCGAGGCGGTGCTGGCCGACGGCGCGCCCCGGCGCCTGGTCTACGGGCGGGGGGGGCCGCCGGACATCCAGCTGCTGTGCGGCTCGCGCATCGAACTGATCGCGGAGCGGATCGACCCTGCCTGCCCGGCCGCGCGGCGGCTGGCGGCCCTGACCGCGGCGCGCCGCCCGGCGCTGTGGCTGTCGGACGGGAGGACCCAGGCCTGCCTCGACGAGGGCGAGGCCCCCTCCGGCCTGCCGGCGGCCCTGCGCGAGGCCTTCATCGAGGCGCTGAACCACCCCGCCCTGTCCGGCGGCACGCCCCAGGCGGTGTTCCGCCGGTTCGATCCGCCCCCGCGCCTGGCCGTGGTCGGCGCCGACCCGATCGCGCTCGCCATCGCCCGGCTGGCGGCCCAGAGCGGGATCGAGACCCACCTCATCCGCCCCAAGGGCCCCGAGGCGCCGCCCCCCGCGGCGGTCGCCGGCTATTGGCGCAGCGACCCGGCCGAGGCCTTTGCCGCCATCGGCCTCGACCCCTGGACCGCCGTCGCCGTCGCCACCCACGAGCTGGAGACCGACCACGCCGCGCTCCTGGCGGCCCTGGGCTCGGACGCCGCCTATGTCGGGGTGCTGGGCAGCCGCAAGCGCATCCCCGAACGGCTGGGGCGCCTGCGCGCCGAGGGCCTGTCCGAGACGCAGATGCTGCACCTGACCGCCCCCATGGGACTGGCCATCGGGGCCCGCACCCCGTGGGAGATCGGCCTTTCCGTGCTGGCCGAGGTGGTCTCGGCCTTCAAGGCCCGCGAGGCCCGCCGCACCTGGCCCGAGCCGGCCGCCGTCGAGGCGCGCCGGGCGCAGGGGTGAAAGGAGGCCGCGTGAAGGGGCTCCACGCCCTGGTCCTCGCCGCCGGCGCCGGCTCGCGTTTTGGCGGCAAGAAACTGCTCGCTCCCTGGCGGGGCGGCCGGTTGATCGACGGGGCGCTGGCCTCGGCCTTCGCCGCCCCCGTGGAAGCCGTGCATGTGGTGACGGGCTACGACGCCCAGGCGGTCAGCGCAGCGGCCATAGCCTTCGCCGCTGACCAGGCCGAGACACGAATGCGCATCGTCGAGGCGCCCGACCACGCCGAGGGCATGGGCGCCTCGCTTCGGGCCGGAATCGCCGCCCTGCCCGGGAACGCAACGGGCGTCCTGGTGTTTTTAGGGGACATGCCGATGGTCCCCGATCATGTGCTTGAACCCCTCGCCCGCGCCCTAGCGCACGCGCCGGCCGCCGCGCCGGTGTTCGAAGGCCAGAGGGGCCACCCGGTCGCGATTTCCCAAAGCCTGTTCCCTCAGCTGATGCTGATCGAGGGCGACCACGGCGCGCGCGTCCTGCTCAAGTCCCTGGAAACCCGGGTGGCCGAGATCGCCTCCCCGACCAATGGCGTCCTTCTCGACGTTGATGCGCCGGGCGACCTGGATAAGCTGTCCGCAAAGGACTGAGGCGCCAGGCGGCTCTCGCTATGAAACGGACGCTTTTCTCGTCCACCGCCCCAGATCCCGTTCACGGCCCATCAGCGCCAGCCCGGAAGCAATCGATTCCAGCTCGCTACCGGTCTCGATTCGGGCGGGGTCGAAGCGGCGCTTGAAGATGTCGCGGACGGCCGGGACCAGGGACGAGCCGCCGGTGAGGAAGACACGGTCCACGGCGCCGGGCTGCAGCCCGGCGTCGGCCAGGGCCGCATCGACGGCCTGTTCGATCTTGCCCAGTTCCGGCGCGATCCAGCCCTCGAACTCGCCTCGCGCCACCGTCCTGACGATGCAGATGTCGCCCGCCTCGAAGCGAAACTCGGCCTGCTCGGCCGAGGACAGCGCCTCCTTCAGGGCCGAGACGGCGCGGTACATCAGGTAGCCGTGGTTGTCGTCGATGACCTCGATGAGGCGTTCCAGTTTCTCCGGCTCGACGGCGTCGCGAACCAGCTTCCTGATCTCGCGCATCTCGCGGCTGGTGCGCATCAGGGCCAGCTGGTCCCAGCGGGCGAAGGTCGAATAGTAGCGCACCGGCACCGGCAGGATCTTGCCGAAGCTGCGGTAGTCCGATCCCTTGCCGAGCTGCGGCGAGATGACGTGGTCGATGATGCGGTAGTCGAAAGCGTCGCCGGCCACGCCGACCCCCGAACGGCCCAGCGGCTGGGAGCGGATCTCGCCGCCCTCGCGGGAGAAGCGGATGATCGAGAAATCGGAGGTGCCGCCCCCGAAATCGCCGACCAGGACGGTGGCGTCGTGGCTCAATTCGCGGGCGAAGAAGAAAGCCGCGCCGACCGGCTCGTAGGCGTAGAGCACCTCGGTGAATCCCAGCCGCCGAAACGCCTCTTCGTAGCGCGACAGCCCCAGCTCCTCGTCCGGCGACGATCCGGCGAAGACCACGGGGCGGCCGACGATGACGCGGCTGGGCAGCTCGGCGAGGGCCCCGCCCGCGTGGCTGCGCAGGCTGAGCAGGAAGGCCGACAGCAGGTCCTCGAAGTGGTAGCGGCGGTTCAGGATCTGGGTCTCGGTGAAGTTAGGCGACGCCGCGAAGCTCTTGAAAGACTGAATGAAACGGGTTTCGAGCGGATCTTCCACATAGGCTTCGATCGCCCACGGGCCGCTCTCCACCAGCCGGCCGGTCGGCGTCTCGGGCGCGGCGCGGAAGGCGATCGCCGAGCGATAGGCGAACAGCTCGCCCAGCGGCGCCGGGAAGCGAACCAGCCGCGCAGGCCCCTCCGCGCCGGCCAGGGCCACGACGGTGTTGGTGGTGCCGAAGTCGATGCCGATGTTCAGGGACATTGGGAGGCGCCGAGAGGGAGGGCCGGGCGGTCTACACCCATAGCCGCCGGGCGCCAAACGGCAGCGCTTGCCTGCTTGGAAGAAAAGCCCCGCCGAGCGGACTCGGCGGGGCAAGGCTCATTGGAGGAACTGGAACAGGATGAAAGCAGACAGGCCTTCACAAGGGAGTACGGCCCCCGCGCCGCCAACCCTCACAGAAATGTCGGGTTCGAGCGCCGGGTTTGCGGAGGCCCGACGGCCAAGTCTCGCCCGCGCGCTATGACGCATGGATGACCAGAGTTTCCGGGGGTCTAATCGGCCCTGTCGTGGGGCGATGCTCGACCGGCGCAGGTTTCAGCCGGCTTTCGATTAGCTTCGCACAGAACTGCGGGGCGATTATGGCCAAGCTTGTCTTTGCTGCGGTGGGAGCGTTGCTGTTGACCGTGTCGACGGTCGCCGCCCAGCCGCTGGCCATGCCCCCCGCCCCGGCCTCCGCGCCCCTCGCCCCCGGCGTGCAGACCCGCACCGTCAGCCTGTCCAAGATCGTCGCCCGGGTGGACAGCGATGCGCGCTGGGCCGCGGTCCGGGCCGGGCCCCTGTGCCTCCCCACCGGGCGGCTGGCTTGGGGCAAGAGCAGCGGCCAGATGCAGACCGACGCCCTCAGCCAGGTGTTCCGCGACGAGGTGGAGGCTGCGGGCTTTCGCATGGAGGGCGAGCCCGACAACCTGTTCGAGGAGGCCGCCTCCTTCACCGAATATACCGTGGCCGGTGTCGTGAAGGACGCCGAGGGCCAGTTCTGCTTTCCGTCCACGCTGGGCGGCGGCAAGGTCAAGGGCTCGGCGGTGCTCGAGGTCGAGTGGCAGATCTATTCGCGCCTGCAGCGCCAAGTGGTGGCGCGCGTGCCGACGCGCGCCGGCTTCGAGGCCCGCCGGACGGTCGACGGCGGGGTCGACATGGTCGTGCTGGACGCCTTCGGCGAGACGGTGAAGGCCCTGATCGCCTCCGACGCCTTCCGCAAGACCTTCGTGGGCCGACAACTGACCCTGGAGGAGGCTATGAGGCCCCCGGTGCGGGAGAGGATCCTGCTGGGCGGCCCCGCCGCCCCGCCGCTCGACATCGGCGACGCGGTGGGGGCGGTGGTGCTGGTCCTGGCCGGGGACGGCCATGGATCGGGCTTCCTGGTCTCACGCGACGGCTATGTGATGACCGACCAGCACGTCGTCGGCGCGGCCAAGCTGGTCAAGGTGCGCTGGCCGGACGGGATCGAGGCGGTGGGCGAAGTGGTGCGCTCCGATCGGCTGCGCGACGTGGCCCTGGTCAAGACCGACCCCCGCGGCCGCGATCCCCTGCCGCTACGCGCCCAGACCCTGCGCCCGGGCGAGAGCGTCTACGCCATCGGCGCGCCGCTGGAGCAGCGATTCCAGAGCACGGTGACCCGGGGCGTGGTCTCGGCCTATCGAACCATCGAGGGGCTGCGCTACCTGCAGAGCGACGTCGCCATCAGTCCCGGCAACAGCGGCGGGCCGCTGCTAGACGAGCATGGCGCCGTGGTGGGCATGACCAAGTCCACCTACCGGGTCGAGAACGCGCCGACGGGGATCAATTTCTTCACCCCCACCCGCGACGCCCTGGACTTCCTGGGGGCGGCGGTCGGCGAGGCGCCGCCGGCGGCACGCTCAGCCAGTGACCAGACGGATAAGCCAGCCAGCAGCTAGGAACAGGGCCAAGGCGACGAGGGCGATGGGCGCGCGGCGCCAGTTGATGGCCCGCTCGCCCGGGACGGCCCCGGCGCGGATCGTGCGCGCGGTCTTGGCCTTGGCCGCCTTGGCCTGGCTCTGGGCTCTGCTCTCGGCCGCGCGGCGGCGCCGGTGGCTCTCCAGAGAGACGACGGCGGGATCAGGGACGGGATCGTGGTCGCGCTTCATGCCGCGGATGGACTCTCGGCCTCAGGGGATGGCGTCTACTCGCCGCGCATCTTGAGGAAGAGCCACGCCCCGAGCAACACCAGGGTGAAGATAAGGGCGAGGTCGAACAGGTAGGGCCAGCTAGGCGTCTGCTGCGGCCGCCAGGGTCGGCGGGTCCGCATGTCGATCACCTGGCCGAACTCCGCCGCACGGGCGATGTGGGCCGGAGCCTTGTACTGGACCGCGGTCTTGGCCATTCCGAACCCTCTCGGCGCCTAAGCGGTCAGGTCATCCGATAAATGGGCCAGGGTCAATGCGACAGCATGGCTGAAACGAGGCATTTGTGTCTCGGCTGAAAGATTTTACCGTCATCGGCGGTTCACCTCGGCTGTGGCTCTATGGCCACGCTCCTTGAGAGCCGCGACCGCCTACGCATCCAAGCCGGCGCGACCGCGTTTCGATCAACAAGCGGGTTGTTACATCCCGCAACGCCACACCTAAGGAGTCTATCATGCGCAGCTTGCTTCTGGTCGGGGGCCTCGTCGCCGCCATGGCCGTGCCAGCGATCGCCGACGCGCAGGCCCGCTGCGAACGCGACCGTTCCACCAACCGCGCCGCCGGCACCGTCGTCGGCGCCGGGATCGGCGCCCTCCTGGGCTCGGCCATCGCCGGCAACAGTTCGAACACGGCGGGCACCATCGCCGGCGGCGTGGCCGGCGCCATCGCCGGCAACCAACTGGCCAAGCGGGCCGGAGAGCCCTGCCCCACGGGCTATTACGAAGCCTATGAGGACGGCCGTCCCTATCAGAACAGCAACTACAACCAGGGCCAGCAGGGCTACAACCAGGGCCCGCCGAACAGCGGCCAATACTACAACGGCCAGCCCGCCTACGGCCCGCAGGCCGAGAGCCAGTTCTGGAACGGCGCGCCGCGCGGCGTGCGCCAACGCATCGAATTCATGCAGACCCGCATCGAACGCGGCGAGCGCAACGGCACCCTGAGCCGGCGCGAGGCCGCCACGGCCCGCCAGGACCTGGCGGACGTGCGGCGCATGGAAATCCGGCTGCGTCAGCGCGACGGCGGTCGCCTGACCCCCGCGGACCGCGAGTACATCCAGGCCCGGATAGACGATGTGGGCCGCAACATCCGGTGGATGCAGGCCCGCCGCTAGGCCCCGCTATCGAGACCGCGTTGAAGGGGCCGTCCGCAAGGGCGGCCCCTTTTCAATGGTGGTGGTGGTCGTGGTCGCAGCCCAGGCTGTGGTCGTCTGGGGCGAAGACCGAGATGACGAAGCCGTAGGGGGCGAGCCACAGGGCGCCGCCGCCGAACTGCGTCCTCTGGCTGAAGACCGTACGGGCGGCCGCCTCCGCCGGGACGGGACAGGGCCGCGACGACGGATTGAAGGCGCAGACGATCCGGGTCCCGTCGGCGCCGGTGCGGGCGAAGGCCACAGTCTCGCCGGGCGAAGCCAGGATATGGAGGTCGCCGTCGCGCAGGGCCGGCGTGGCCTTGCGCCAGGCGATCAGGGCGCGGGCGAAAGCCAGGGTCGAGGCCGGGTCCGCCTCCTGCCTGTCGGCCGCCAGGGCGGCGTGGGCGGGCTCGGCTGGCAGCCAAGGCTCGGCGGCGGAGAAGCCCAGGTGCGCCGCCTCCGCTTGCCACGGGAACGGGGTGCGGCACCCGTCGCGCCCCTTGTAGACGGGCCAGCCCGCCAGGCCCGACGGGTCGGTGATCCGTTCAAACGGCACGTCGCTTTCGGTCAGGCCCAGTTCCTCGCCCTGGTAGAGGAAGACCGTGCCGCGCAGGCACAGCAGCAGGGCCAGGAACAGGCGCGCCGCCGCCGGCTCGTGTCCGGGCGCGCCCCAGCGGCTCGCCACCCGCTCTGTGTCGTGGTTGGAAAAGGCGAAGGACGGCCAGGCGGACGGCGCACCGCCATAGGCGTCCATGATCGCCGAAAAGCCCGCCCTGCCCGGCCAGCCGCGCAGGAAGGCGAAGGAATAGGCGCTGTGCAGGCGCGCCGGGTCCGCGGTGTACTCCAGCACACGACCGACGTTGTCCTCACTGACGATCTCGCCGATGGCGAAGCGGTCCGGATAGGCGTCCAGCGTCCTCCGCAGGGCCTCGATCACCACGAGGTTTTCGGGCCGGTCGCAGTTGTAGTCGTGGCTCTGCAGCTCGAAGGGCTTGGCCGGATGGGCCACGATCTTGGGCGGGTTGTCCCTGAGCTGCGGGTCGTGGCGGTAATAGTTGCAGACGTCGAGCCTCAGCCCGTCGACGCCGCGGTCCAGCCAGAAGCGGGCCGTGGCCAGGGTCTCGTCCACCACGCCGTCGGTCCAGAAATTCAGGTCCGGCATCTTCGGGTGGAAGTTGTGCAGATAGTACTGGCCGCGCTCGGCCGCCCAGCTCCACGCCGCCTCGCCAAACCAGCATTGCCAGTTGTTGGGCGGCCCGCCGCCCGGCGCGGGGTCGGCCCAGACGTACCAGTCGGCGCGTTCGCCATCGCGGGCGGCGCGGCTCTGGGCGAACCACGGGTGCTTGTCGGAGGTGTGGGAATAGACCTGGTCGAGAATGACCTTCAGCCCCAGCCGGTGCGCCTGCGCCACAAAGGCGTCGAAGTCGGCTAAGGTCCCGAACAGGGGGTCGATGTCGCGGTAGTCCGAAACGTCATAGCCGTTGTCGACCATCGGTGAGACGAACACCGGCGACAGCCACACCGCATCGACGCCCAGCGACGCGACATAGGGCAGTCGGGCCGTCGCCCCGGCCAGGTCGCCGACCCCGTCGCCGCTCCCGTCCGCGAAACTGCGCGGATAGATCTGATAGACGACCGCGCCGCGCCACCACGGCGTCGTCATGACCAAGACGCCCCCTCAGTCGGCTGCGCCGACAGCTCCCCCGCTGCCGCAGGGGAGCAGACTCGACCGCTCTGCTCCTCCCCTGCGAAGCGGGGGAGGTGGCCCGGAGGGCCGGTGGGGGGGCGTGGGCTGAACATACCCCAGCAGACCACAGCGCCCGCGGTCCGCCTAGGCGGCGACGTTCAGTCCGTCCGGACCGACCAGGTCGACGTCCACGGCGACCTTCAGATTGCACTCGGCCTGTTCCGTGACCATGCCGTTCATGATCGAGGCCTCCGCCGGAGTACGCGTGGTCGCAACGCGGATCAGGTGCTCGGATTCGGCGAGGCCATTGGTCGGGTCGAATTCGATCCAGCCGAGGTCGGGCAGGAACACCTCGCACCAGGCATGGGTCGCGCCGGCCCCGCGGATGCCGCTGGCGGCGATCCGGGGCGAGTAGAGGTAGCCGGTGGCGAAACGGGCCGCGAAACCCAGCCGCCGCAGGCTCTCGATCATCAGCCAGGCGAAGTCGCGGCAGGTGCCCTGTCCGCGCTGGATGGTCTGGGACGGGCTCTGGGTGCCCTGTTCGTCTCGGGTCCCGTAGGTGAAGCCCACGTGGATGGCGCTGTTCAAGCGCTGCAGGAAATCCAGCGCCGGCTCGTCGGCCGGCCCCATGCGATCGCGCAGCCAGTCGAGATAGTCGGCGTCCCGGTCGGCGGTGGCCGGGGCGATGAAGGGGTCGAGCACGGCCCGGTCGGCGACGTCGTAGACCAGCGGCAGGGCCGACTGCGGATTGTCGACCGCGAGTGGGGCCGGATAGCGGTCGATCAGCAGATGGTTGACCACCCGCAGTCGATCCGAGGGACCCCGGGGCGTGAAGATACAGATCGAGTTGCCATAGGCGTCATAGGTCCAGCGCACCGGGCCCGCCGCCGACAGCTCGAGCGAGGCCTCGACCAGGCGGATCGCATGGGTGTCGAGCGGCCGCATGAGCAGCTTCCAAGGGCCGAAACCGATGGGGCGTGCATAGGTGTAGAGAGTCTCGTGGCGTATGCGCAGGCGGGACATGACGGCCGATGTGGTGACGGGGGGCAGGCTGTACAAATGCGCGAGGGCCGCTTTCGTCGCCTCAGGACGGCAAAATAGTTTCCTTCTCCCCGCCGGGGAGACGGAAATCACGCCCTGAAATAGGCCAGCAAGTCCGGGTTGATGATCTCCGCGTGGGTGGTGCACATGCCGTGGGGCAGGCCCGGATAGGTCTTCAACGTCCCCTTCTTCAGCAGCTTGGCCGACAGGGGCGCGGAGTCGGCGATGGGAACGATCTGGTCGTCCTCGCCGTGCATGACCAGGACCGGCACGTCGATGGCCTTCAGATCCTCGGTGAAGTCGGTCTCGGAGAAGGCCTTGATGCACTCGTAGTGGGCGTTGGCCGCGCCCATCATCCCCTGGCGCCACCAGTTGTCGATGGCCCCCTGCGAGATCTTCGCGCCCGGCCGGTTGAAGCCGTAGAATGGGCCCGACGCGAGGTCGATGTAGAACTGGGCCCGGTCGGCGGTGAAGGCCGCGCGCAGGCCGTCGAACACCTCGATCGGCAAACCGCCGGGGTTCTTGTCGGACTTGACCATGACCGGCGGCACCGCGCCGATCAGCACCGCCTTGGCGACTCTACCCTTCTCGGCGCGGGCGACGTAGTGCGCCACCTCGCCGCCGCCGGTGGAATGACCGACATGGATGGCGTCCTTCAGATCGAGCGCCGCGGCCAGGGCGATGACGTCGGCGGCGTAGGTGTCCATCTCGTGGCCGCCCGACGTCTGGGTGGAGCGGCCGTGCCCGCGGCGATCGTGGGCGATGACCCGGAAACCCTGCTGCAGAAAGAACAGCATCTGGGCGTCCCAGTCGTCGGCGCTGAGCGGCCAGCCATGGTGGAACACGATCGGCTGACCGGAGCCCCAGTCCTTGTAGAAGATCTCGGTCCCGTCCTGGGTGGTGATGGTCGGCATGATCGCAGCCCCATGATCCGGGGGGCGCCCCCGCGGCGCCCCGGCGCGCCACCGCACGCCCGGGCGGCCAAGCTGTCAAGCCACGGTTGAATGACGGCCTGGCTGCGCGCGCTGTTGCTCAGCCTGAGCCCAGGAGGAACCGGGCCGCCGCCCCGCCCGCCGCCGCCCCGGTGGCGAAGCTGGCCTGCAGCAGGTAGCCCCCGGTCGGCGCTTCCCAGTCGAGCATTTCGCCGGCGGCGAACACCCCCGGCCGGTCCCGCAGCATCAGGTCCGCGCCCAGGGCCGAGAGGTCGAGGCCGCCCGCGGACGAGATCGCCCGCGCCAGCGGCTGAACGCCCGTCAAGGTCAGGGGCAGCGCCTTGACCGCCGCGGCGAGGTCAGTGTGAGGCCCGGTCTCGGCGACAAGCCCGATGGCCGCCGGGCCAAGGCCAAGGGCCTTGCGAAGACAGTTCGAACGGCTGTCGCCGGGACGCGTCTTGGCAAGGCGGGCGACGACCTCCGCCGCCGACAGGTCGGGCTTCAGGTCCACGGTGACGATCGCCCCGCCGCCCGCCTCCAACGCGTCGCGCAGGGGCGCCGACAGGGCGTAGACCGCCCCGCCCTCGACCCCATAGCGGGTAATCATCGCCTCGCCGCGAACCCGGCGCTCGCCAAAGCCGAGGGCGATCCCTTTCAGGGGCTGGCCAGCGTAACGATCGCGGAAGATCGGGCTCCACGCCACGTCGAAGCCGACGTTCGATGGACGAAAGGGACGCACGTGCGGGGCCAGGTGCGCCGTCCAGGACCCGTCGGCGCCGAGCCGCGGCCAGCTGGCCCCGCCCAGGGCCAGCACGGTCGCGTCGGCGCGAACCACCACCGGCTCTCCACCGATCCGAAAGGCCAGGTCCTCGCCGTCCCAGCCGAGCCACTCGGCGTTCGGGACCAGCCGGACCCCGCGTCCGGTCAGGCGCGCCAGCCAGGCGCGCAGCAGGGGTGAGGCCTTCATCGCCCTGGGGAACACCCGGCCGCCAGAACCGACAAAGGTCGCCTGGCCAAGGCTTTCCGCCCAGGCCCTCAACTCCGCCGGGCCGAAAGCGTCTAGGTACGGGCGCAGTCGCCCCCCAGTCGCCCCGTAGCGCGCGGCGAAAGCCTCCATCGGCTCGCTGTGGGTCAGGTTCAGGCCGCCGACGCCGGCGCGCAGGAGGCGGCGGCCGAAGGTCGGCATTCGCTCGTAGACGGTGACGGCGAGGCCGGCGGCGCTGGCGACCTCGGCCGCCATCAGGCCGGCGGGCCCGCCGCCGATCACCGCGACCCCAGGGCGGGTCAGGGAGGCTGCGCTCAGTTGACCGGCCTGTAGGGCGGCGTGGGGATGGCCATGTGCGCGTCGCGCAGGGCCGAGGACCAGCGCTGGCCGAGATCGTGGAAATAGTCGTCGTCCTGGTCGATGCGCTTGCGCGTCTCGGCGACGAGGGCGTCGCGGCGCAGCACCATCAGGTCGATGGGCAGCCCCACCGCCAGGTTCGAGCGCATGGTCGAATCGAACGAGATCAGGCCGATCTTGAGGGCGTCGTACAGCTCGGTGTTCCAGCGCACCGCCCGGTCGATGATCGGCTTGCCGTACTTGGTCTCGCCGATCTGCAGGTAGGGCGTCTCGGGGCCGCACTCGATGAAGTTGCCGGCGGAATAAACGAGGTAAAGCGCGAGATCGCCGCCGCGGATCTGGCCGCCGACCAGCAGGGTCACCTCGAAGTTGATGTTCTCGGCCTCCATGCCTTGGGCGACGTCGTTGCGGACCTTGCGCACGGCGTGGCCGACCAGCTGGGCGGCGCGGAACATGCTGGGGACCTCGTCGAGGGTCTCCATCTCGCCGGTCTCGGGATTGAGCAGCCCCTCGCGCAGCAGGCCGAGCGCCGTCTGGGTGACCGAGAGGTTGCCGGAGGTGGCGATCATGATCACCCGCTCGCCTGGCTTCTCGAAGACGTGCAGCTTGCGGTAGGTCGAGACCTGGTCGATGCCCGCGTTGGTGCGGGTGTCGGCGATCATCACCAGGCCCTGCTCGAGCAGCAGACCGACGCAGTAGGTCATTGCTGCGCCGCCTCTCCTACCCTGAGCTTCACAGCCATGGTTTCCTCGCCGCCGCCGCTACGGGCTCCGCGTATAGGGGCGGCGTCGAGATAGTCCAGCCCGACGGCGACCCGCACATGCCCCGGCGAGGCGCAGATTCCGTTGGTCGGGTCGAAACCGACCCAGCCGAGCCCGGGCGCCAGGGCCTCGGCCCAGGCATGCCCCGCCTCCTGTTCGACCGTTCCGTCATCGCGGACCAGGTGGCCCGAGACGTAGCGGGCGGGGATGTTAAGCCGCCGCGCCGTGGCGAGGAAGATGTGGGTCAGGTCCTGGCAAACCCCGCGCTTCTGGGCGAAGGCCTCGGCCGCCGTGCCGGTGACCTCCGTCGTGCCGGTCTCGAAGGCCATCTCCTCGTTGAGGATGGTGTTGAGGACGTGCAGGCGGTTGAGGGGGTCCGTCCCCGCCTCCTCTGCGACGCGATCCCCCAGAGCCCGCAAGGCCTCGTCGGCGGCGGTCAGCGGAGTGCCGCGCAGGTAGATCGGCGGCGGCAGGCGGTCTGCCGCGCCCGCCACCACGCCGGCGGTGTCGGCCGTGCGCACCTCGCCACTGACGTAGATGCTCAGGCCCAGCAAGGGCTTGTCGGTCGACAGGGTGTGGGTGAGGTTGCCGTG
The DNA here is from genome assembly GCA_002280485.1 of Caulobacterales bacterium 32-69-10. The sequence continues at coordinate 9,986 of NCED01000010.1, read as the reverse complement.
GGCGTCTTCGCCCAGCCGCAGGCGGATGTCGCTGTCGGCCTCCACCGTCCAGTTGACGACGTGCTGGCCCTCATGGCTGCGCGGCGTCAGGCGCAGGACCTGCAGGATCGAGCGGGTCGGCCGATCGTAGGTGTAGTCGGTGGTGTGGGAGATACGGATACGCACGATGTCTGGCTCCTCAGACCAGATACTGCTCGGTTATGGCGGCGCCCAGACGATTATTTTCGTCGATGAAGGCCGCAATGAACTCATGCAGGCCCGACTGGAAGATTCGCTCGATGCTTTCCTCGCTGAGCCGGGCCAGCCGGGCCGAGGCCAGCCGCTGGGCGGCGCCGCGGCGGCCATAGGCCTCGGCGATCTGATCGAGGCAGCGCACCATCACCGCCTGGCAGCTGGCCAGGGACCGCGGCATCTGGCGGTTCAGAATCAGCAGGTCGGCCACCAGCCAGGCCTGGATGCTCTCGCGGTAGACCCAGCGGTAGGCGGTGAGCGCCGAGACCTCGCGCAGCAGGGTGGTCCACTGGAAGTAGTCGAGGCCGCCGCCGACCTCTTCGCCCTCAGGCAGCAGCAGGTGGTACTTGACGTCGAGCAGGCGCGCGGTGTTGTCGGCCCGTTCGATCTGGTCGCCGATGCGCAGGAACCAGTAGGCGTCGTTCCTCAGCATGGTGCGGTAAGCCGCGCCGTCGAAAGCCAGCGAAACCGACTTAACCCAGTCGAGGAAGCGGCCGAACTTCTCCCGGTCGTCGAGCCCGGCTTCAAAGGTCTTGAGGTCGATCCAGGCCTCGTTGATCGCCTCCCACAGCTCCATGGTCAGAGCCGTGCGAACGGACCGGGCGTTGGCGCGGGCGGCCTCCAGGCACGAGCGGATCGAGCTGGGGTTGTCCGGGTCGAAGGCCAGGAATTGGCGCACGCTGCGCTCGTCCGGCGTCTCGTACTTGGCGTAGAAGCCCGCCGAGACCCCGGAGGACTCGATGGCGCTGGACCAGGGGTCGTGGCTCTGGCTGGCGGGCAGCGACGCCAGGCGCGACGCCGCGTCCAGGATGCGGGCGGTGAAGTCGGCCCGCTCCATATAGCGGGCGGTCCAGTACAGGCTGTCTGCGGTGCGGGAGAGCATGGTCTAGTTGTCCAGCACCCAAGTGTCCTTGGTGCCGCCTCCCTGGCTGGAGTTGACCACCAAAGAGCCTTCGGTCAGGGCCACCCGGGTCAGCCCCCCGGGGACCACCTGCACCCTGTCGGAGCCGGACAGGACAAAGGGGCGCAGATCGACGTGACGGGGCGCGACGCCGGCGGCGGTGAGCGTCGGGCAGGTCGACAGGGCGAGCGTCGGCTGGGCGATGAAGCCTTCGGGCGAGGCCTCGAGCCGTTTGCGGAAGGTCTCGACCTGAGCGCTCGTGGCCGTGGGGCCGACCAGCATGCCGTAGCCGCCGGAGCCGTCCACCTCCTTGACCACCAGTTCGGCCAGGTGCTCCAGCACATACTTCAGAGCATCCGGCTCGCGGCAGCGCCAGGTTGGCACGTTCTTCAGGATCGGCTCCTCGCCGGTGAAGAAGCGGATGATCTCGGGCATGTAGCTATAGACGGCCTTGTCGTCGGCCACCCCGGTGCCGATGGCGTTGGCGAGGGTGACGTTGCCAGCCTCGTAGGCGTTCATCAGGCCTGGCACGCCGATGGAGGAATCGGGCCGGAAGGCCAGGGGATCGAGGAAGTCGTCGTCGATGCGGCGGTAGATCACGTCCACCCGCTGCGGCCCCTCGGTGGTGCGCATATAGACCACCGCGTCCTTGACGAAGAGGTCGTCGCCCTGGACCAGCTCGACCCCGATCTTGTCGGCCAGGAACGAGTGCTCGTAATAGGCCGAGTTGTACGGGCCGGGGGTGAGCAGCACCACCGACGGGTCGCCCCCTGCCCGCTTGGGCGCCACCGACTGCAGGGTCGACAGCAGCCGGTCGGGATAGGCCTCCACCGGCGCCACGCGGTGCTCCACGAACATGTCGGGGAACAGGCGCATCATCACCTCGCGGTTCTCCAGCATGTAGGAGACCCCGGACGGGGTGCGGGCGTTGTCCTCCAGCACGTAGAAGTCGTTCTCGTCGGTGCGCACCAGGTCGATGCCGGCGATGTGGGTGTAGATGTCGTGGGGCGGCCTGCGGCCGACCATCTCCAGCCGAAAGCCGGGGTTACGCAGAACCAGGTCCTCTGGGATCACCCCGGCCTTGAGGCACTCGCGCGGGCCGTAGACGTCGCACAGGAAGGCGTTGATCGCCTTGACCCGCTGGATCAGGCCCTTCTCCAGCACCGACCACTCCGAGCGTGCGATGATGCGCGGGATGATGTCGAAGGGGATCAGCCGCTCTCCCGCCTCTTCCGATCCATAGACATTGAAGGTGATGCCGATGCGGCGGAAGAACAGTTCCGCCTGGCTGCGACGGGCCTCCAGCAGTTCCGGAGGCGCACTGGCCAGCCATTGGGCGATCCGCCCATAGCTGGGCCTCGCTTCGGCGGAGCCGGTCCGGCCCGCCATCCCCCACATTTCGTCAAACGCCAGCATCGTCACCCTGCACAAACCTTATGCACCATGGCTTGGCGGGTAGTCGCCCGCCAAGCCCCACCAGCCCCCGGCCCGTTCAACTGCCCAAAATCTGGGCAGGAGGTTCGTTCCCCGGCAGGGGCCGCAGGAAAGCCAGACCGATCGCCACGGCCAGCGCCAACCCCAGCAACCCCTCAAGCAGGATCACAACGCCCGACCAGCCGAAATGCCCCCAGGCGAATCCGGCCACGGTGCCGATCACGCTGCCCCCCATGTAATAGAAGAACAGGAACAGCGACGAGGCGGCCACCCTCTGCGCGCCCGCCCGCCGGCCGACCCAGCTCGAGGCGACCGAGTGAGCGCCGAAGAAGCCGAAGGTAAGCACCGCCACGCCAAGCACCACCAGGGGCAGCGGCCCCGCGGCCGTCAGGGCCACCCCAACCACCATTCCTGCGATCGGCATCCAGTACACCTTGCGCCGGCCCAGCCGGCCGGCGAGATCCCCAACCCAGGCCGACGAGACAATGCCGAGCAGGTAGCAGGTGAAGATCAGGCCGACGACGGTCTGGCTGAGGTTGTATGGGGGGCCGAGCAGCCGAAAGCCGATATAGTTATAGACCGCCACGAAGCTGCCCATGCCGATAAAGCTCTGCAGGAACAGCCAGGGCAGGCCCTTGTCCTTGAACGGGCCGCTCAGGGCGATCAGCGCCGGAAGGATAGGGCGCGCCCGCGGCGTGAACCGGCGCGACGGGGGCAGGGCCAGCCACAGCACCCCGGCCGCAAGGAGGCCGCACACCCCGATGGCGCCGACGGCGATCCGCCAGCCGTAATGGTCGGCCAGGATGCCGGTCGCCAGCCGCCCGGCCATGCCGCCGAAGACATTGCCGCCGATGTGCAGGCCGACCGCCAGCCCGATCGAAGCGGCGTCCACCTCCTCGACCACATAACTAAGGGCCACGGCCGGCACCCCGGCCAGGACGACCCCCGTCAGGCCGCGGGCCCAAAGCAGCAGATGCCAGGTGGGAGCGATAGAGACGACAAGGGTCAGGATCGCCGCCGCCACGACGGCCCCCACCATCAGCCGTCGCCGGTCGAAGCGGTCGGCGACCACGCTGGTGAACAGGATCGCCCCCGCGAGGGTCCCGTTGGCCAGCGACACCGCCAGGCTGGCCGAGGCGGCCGTCTGGTCGAACTCGGCGGCGAAGATCGGCAGCAGGGGCTGGGCGCAGTACAGCAGGGCGAAGGCGGCGAACCCGCCGGCCACGAGGGCGACCATCATGCGCCTGAAGGCCGGCGTGCCGCGGCTGATTCCGGCAGGGACGGTGTCGCTCATGACCCGACCGTGGAGGCGCCCGGCCCTGGACGCAACAGGGATCGGAGCCTTATCGGCGACGCAGCGCGTCCGGATCGTAGCCGAGGGCCCGGACGGTCGTCTCCCAGCGGGTCACGGCGTCGGTGTAATAGTCGAAGATGCAGGGGCAGCAGCCGCGGTTGCAGCACTCCAGCGGGTCCGGCTCCATCGGCGGGGCGGGGATGTTGGGCGGCGGCGAGTTCATGGCGCGGTCAGATTAGCACGATCCATGCCGCCGAAGCGTCCCCCCGCCCGGCGGGTCGCCCTCCCCTCCAGGGGGAGGGGAAAGACCAGCGCCCTTCCTTACCCTCCCTGGAGGGGAGGGCGACGGGGCGCGGCCCCGCGGGGCGGGGGGACGCCGGCCACAGCGATACTTTAAACGGCCAGGCGCCGCACGAGTGATCAGCCTCGGTGATCCGCGGCGCTACCCCCTGCCCAAGCTTGGCCGCCTCGCCGTCAGGGCGCAGACCTCCTCCATGATCAGGCACCTCTCCGCCGCCCTCGCGCTGACCTTCCTCGCCGCCGCCCCCGCCAACGCCCAGACCCCCGGCGAGGCGGCGTTCCGGGCCATGTTCAAGGAGATGGTCGAGACCGACACCAGCGCGGCCACCGGCAATTGCACCACCCTGGTCGAAAAGGTGTCGGCGCGGATGGCGGCGGCGGGCTTCCCGCAAACCGGCCTGCACCTCTTCATCCCGCCCAGCGACCCCAAGGCCGGCGCCCTGGTCGCGGTCTATCCGGGGACGGACCCGCAGGCCAAGGCGGTGCTGATGCTGGGTCACATCGACGTGGTCAACGCCCGGCGCGAGGACTGGACGCGCGACCCCTTCGTGCTGGTCGAGGAGAACGGCGAGTTTTACGGCCGCGGCGTCTCCGACATGAAGGCCCAGGACGCCATCTGGGCCGACACCCTGGTCCGCTTTCACCAGGAGGGCTATCGGCCCCGGCGGACAGTGAAGATGGCCCTGACCTGTGGCGAGGAGGGCGGCGGCTTCCTCAACGGCGCCGGCTGGCTGGCCCAGAACCAGCGCGACCTGATCGACGCGGGCCTGGCCCTGACCGAGGGCGGCGGCGGGGAACTGGACGAAAGCGGCAAGAAGCTCGCCGTCACGGTGATGGCGGCGGAGAAGGACATCGCCGCCTTCGTGCTCGAGGTGACCAACCGCGGCGGCCACTCGTCGCGGCCCCGGCCGGACAACGCCATCTACACCCTGGCCCGGGCGCTGGACCGGCTGAGCCGGCTGGAGTTTCCGGCGACCTTCAATGCGGCCAACCGGCCCTATTTCACCGGCATGTCCCAGGTGGTGGGGGGCGCGGACGCCGAGGCGATGAAAACCCTGCTGGCCCGTCCCGACGACAAGGGGGCGCTGGCGGTGCTGAACCGGTCGGTCGCCTATCACGCCATGCTGGGCACCACCTGCATCCCCGTGCTGCTCGACGCCGGCCACGCCGGCAACGCCCAGCCCCAGCGGGCGCGGGCCACCATCAACTGCCGCATGCTGCCGGGGGAACCAGTGGGCGGGGTCAAGGCCGCCATCGCCGGGGCGGTGGCCGACCCCAAGGTGACGGTGATCGGGGGCGACCGGCCGGCGACCAAGCCGCTCGCCCCGCCGCTGACGCCGGCCTTCCTGGACCCGATCACGACCGTCGCGGCTGAGGTCTACCCCGGCCTGCCGGTGTTGCCGATGCAGGAGACCTTCGGCACCGACTCGGGGCGCCTGATCGCGGTCGGCATCCCGACCTACGGGGTCTCGGGCCTGTTCCGCGGCCCCGACCAGGGCAATATCCACGGCCTCAATGAGCACATCGGCGTGCGGTCTGTGATGGAGGGGCGCGAGTTCCTGTACCGGCTGATCAAGGCCTACGCCGAGCAGGAATAGCCCCTCCCCGTTCCGGGACTTGGCGCACCCCTGGCAATCGGAGAAACATTTCCTACCTAAGCTGTACGCCGCAGCGGACACCTCCGATGCGACGGGCGCGACGAGAGACCCATGCACCCCCTTCTTCTGGCTTCCCTGCTCTGTATCGGCAGCGCTTTCGCGCTGCGCGCTATCTTCAGTCTGATGAGCGCTCGCTAGATCATTGGCGCGACAAGTCTAGGTCGTGGCCGATGAGCACACGATGCGTATGAGCGTCACTGCCCGTCAATGAAGTCTTCGGCATTACAGTGGCATCCTGGAGCGGACACCGTTTCCAGAGGATGACCCATGCGCCTTGCCTCCGCTTACAGCCTCGCCGACGATACGGCGAAGGCGTCTGCCGCGGCGGTCGCATCCCTTGTGGGCAAGCTGGGCGAGGCTCCCGATCTGCTGGTGGTGTACGCCACCGAACGGCACGCCCGGCCTGAGCTGATCGCCGCCCTGATGGCGGCGGCGCCTCGGGCGCAGATCGTCGGCGGCACGTCCTGCGGCGGCGTCATGACCGACGCCGGTTTCCACACCGGCCCTGACGGGGCCCTGGGGCTCCTCGGCGTCCGTGATGCGGACGGATCTTACGGCGTGGGATCGGCCCCGCTGGGCGACGACGCCGTGGGCGCGGCCGCCCAGGCCATGAACCGGGCCCTGGCTGCCGCCGGGCGCGATTACGAATGCCCTGTCCTGGTGTGGTGCTGCCAGCCCCCCGGCTGTGAGGAGGCGGTGATCGACGGCGTGCAGTCGGTGATTGGCCCCAACACGCCGATCATCGGCGGCAGCGCGGCCGACGAGACCATCGGCGGGCGCTGGCGGCAGTTCTCTGCCGAGGGAATCCTGGCTGACCACGTGGTCGTCGCCGCCCTTTTCCCATCCGTGGACCACGGGGCTGCGTTCCAGAGCGGCTACGCCCCGACCGGCCATGTCGGCGTCGTCACCAAAGCCGGCGACCGACGGGTCCTGGAGATCGACCACCGCCCTGCGGTAGAGGTGTACAGCGCCTGGACCGATGGGGCCGTGCCCGCCAGCGATCTCGGCATGATCCTGGCCAAGAGCACACCGACGCCGCTGGGCCGCATCGCCGGCGAACAGGACGGCGTGCCGATGTTCGTCCTGTCCCATCCCGCCCTGATCGGCGACGAGAGCGACTTCTCCCTGTTCACCGAGATCTGCGAAGGCGATCAGATCCACCTCATGCGCGGTTCGGTCGAGTCGCTGGTGACGCGGGCGGGGCTGGTGGTCGACGACGCCCGCGCCGCGGGGGGCTGGCCCCGCGCCGAGACCCGGGGGGGGCTTGTCATCTACTGCGGCGGCTGCATGCTGCATGTGCGCGAGCGCATGGACGAAGTCGCGGCCCTGGTCTCCGACGCAATGGGGGGTGCGCCCTTTCTCGGCGCCTTCACGTTCGGCGAACAGGGCGCCATCGTGGACAGCTGCAACCGGCACGGAAACCTCATGGTCTCAGCCCTGACGTTCGGTTGACTATGCAGCAGGAAGTCGAACAGCTTCGCGAGGCCCTGGCCTCCGCCAACCAGTTGGCCGCAGCCCAGGCTCAGCGCCTGCGCGAGCGCGACTTAGTGCTTGGCGGCATCCGCGCCCTGTCCGACCACGATGAGCCTGCCGTTCTGCTGGACCGGATGTTCTCGCTGTTGGGCGAGGCCCTGCCCTTCGACCAGGCCCTGGTGCTCGGGCCCGAGCCCGCAGAGGCCGGCGGTCAGTTCGCCTGTATCGCCGCCACCGACCCCGCCGTGGTCGGGCGCCGCTGGCCAGCCGGGGGCTTGTTCAGCCGGGTGGCCGACGGCAAAGCCGCTGTCGTACCCGACAGCTCGCGCCTGCCCGACTGGGGTGGCGGCCAGCCTTGGAGCCCGCCGGCCGGCGGCGGCATCTATGTGCCGATCGTCGCGGCTCAAGGCCCGGGCCTCCTGGTGCTATGCTCAGGCGTGCACGGGGCCTATTCGGCCAAGGACCTGGCCCTTGTGTCGGGACTGGGCCTGCTGGTGTCCCAGACATTGGCGGCCAAGCAGCGCCGCCGCCTGGCCGACGCCGTCCAGCGTTCCGAGGTGATGCGGTTGGCGGCGGTGCGCGCCAACGAGATCAAGTCGACCTTTCTGGCCAATATGAGCCACGAAATCCGCACCCCGCTGAACGGGGTGGTCGCCGTGGCCGATCTGCTGGCCAGCGCGAACCTACCGCCACGCGAGCAGGAGATGGCGTCAATGATCCTGGCGTCCGGCCGGATGCTGGAGCGGTTGTTGAACGACGTGCTCGACTTTTCCAAGATCGAGGCGGGCCACATGACCGTCGAGCACGTCCCGTTCCACCTCATCGCCGAGCTTCAGCCGGTGCTCGACCTCTACGCCGCCCAAGCCCGCGCCAAAGGGCTGGCGTTCGAAGTGCACCCGTCGCCGACGGCGACGCGCTGGTTCGCCGGAGACGGGGCCAGGGTCGCCCAGGTGGTCGCCAATCTGTTGTCCAACGCGGTCAAGTTCACCCGCCGCGGCGGGGTGAGGGTCGACGTCGACGCCGACCTGTCCGGCAAGGATGCGGCGGTGACCATCCGCGTCCACGACACCGGCTGCGGCTTTTCGGAAGAGGCCGCGACGCGGCTGTTCGAACGCTTCGAACAGGCCGACGGCTCTATCACCCGCGAGTTCGGGGGCACGGGGCTTGGCCTGTCGATCTGCCGCTCTCTGGCGACGCGGCTGGGCGGCGACATCTCGGCCAAGTCTGAACCGGGCGCGGGCGCCCAATTCACCTTCACCTTCATCGCCCCCGCCGTACCGGCGCCGGCGCAGACGGCGGCGGCGCCGGAGACCGACGCGGCCGCGCCTCAGCGGCTGAAAATCCTGATCGCCGAAGACAACGCCAACAACCGCAGGATCCTCGACCTGATCCTGGAGTCGATCTCGGCCGAAATGAACTTCGCCGAAAACGGCGAAGAAGCGCTGAGCTTGTTCCGGGACCGACGCTTCGACCTGGTGCTGATGGATCTACAGATGCCGGTGATGGACGGCCTGACCGCCATGCGCGCGATCCGCAGCCACGAGGCCAAGCTCAACCTCGCCCGCACGCCGATCATCGCCCTGTCGGCCAACGCCATGACCCACCACGTCTCAGAAGCCCTTGAGGCGGGAGCTGACGGACATCTGGCGAAGCCGATCAACCCGGCCGCCCTCCTAGCCACGATCACCAAGGCCGAAACCGGTCGCCCACCAGACAAAGGCCCCGAGCGGCGTCCTAGCCGCTCTGCGGCTTGAAGCGCCGCCCGCGCTAAGGCTGATCAAACAGCAAAAGGGCGCCGGCCATCGCTGGCGCGGCGCCCTAAGGCGAGACGGGAGGCGGCTAGCGCCCCCCCCCACCTAGAACCTGCGGACGTAGGACACGGCGTAGGTGTCGGCGCGGCCCGGACCGCCGGTGAACGACTGGCGGGTCAGGTCGAGGCGCAGACCATCGTTGTTGGTCACGAAGTACTGGGCGCCGACGCCATAGTTGATGCTGTCGCGGCTGAACTTCACGTCCTGGGCCAGGCCCTTGATCTCGGTGCGGCTGTTGCCGACGCCGACGCGGCCGAACACGTCCAGCTTGGAGCCGACCGGGAGCCAGCCGACGGCATAGGCCGCGACGGCGCGGTTCAGCTCGGTGCGGGTCGGCGGGCCGTAGCGGGTGCTGTGGTCCGAATCGACGCCGAACGTGCCCTCGGCTTCGACGCCGACGAAACGCATGTAGCGCATGCCGAGGCGCCCGGTGACGCCGCCAAGGTCGCTGACCCCGTAGTCGCTGTGGGAAAAGCCGAGGTTGGCGTAGCCGGTGAAGGGCCGCGCGTCCTGGTTGGTCTGGGCCATGGCGGGGGCGGCGGCGAAGCCAACAAGCGGAAGCATAGCCGCGGCGACAAGGAACTTTTTCATAACGGGAACTCCATCACAGGTAACAACAGCCCTAGCAACGCCCCTGCCATAGCATGTCGTTCCGCGACGCAGCGCGAATTCATACCTTCGTATAAACGAGAGGCATTTATGCCACATCAGGTCAGTGGCGAATTATGTTCAGACTGTGGCGCGAATTCCAGATCGTTGCTGAACAGTAAACCTGATGGCCAACCCAGCACCTAATAGGTGACGCAGATCTTCCCCAGATGGGCGGTCGTGGCCTGGTAGCGGAAGGCGTCGGCGAGATCCTCCAGGGCGAAGGTGCGGTCGAT
>NCED01000123.1 GCA_002280485.1 Caulobacterales bacterium 32-69-10 | reverse complement strand
CGCCCAGGCGTCCGCCTTCGTCTCGGACCGCCTGTCCGTGGAGGTGGTGGGGGCGGGCCCCGATGTGATCCTGATCCCCGGCTTCGGCTGTTCGCGGGAGGTGTGGCGGGCGACGGCGGATCGGCTGAAGGCGACGCATCGGGTCCATCTGGTGCAGTTGGCCGGGTTCGCGGGCGAGGCCTGGACGCATGGCGATGGGCCGCTGCTGGAGCCGGCGGTCGAGGCGCTGGCCGGATATGTGCAGTCGGCGGGGCTGAGCAAGCCTGCGGTCATCGGCCATTCGATGGGCGGTCTGTCGGCGCTGATGCTGGCGCAGCGTCACCCCGAGGCGGTGGGGCGGGTGATGGCGGTGGACAATCTGCCCTTCTTCTCGGCCCTGTTCGGTCCCCAGGTGACGCCGGCGACGGCCCAGCCTTTCGCCGACCAGGCGGCCCAGGCCCTGCTGACCCAGGATGACGTCGCGATGCGCGCCGCCCAGCAGCAGGGAGCGGTCGGTCTGGCGCGGGATCCGGCGATGCGGGCGGCCATGGTCGAGTGGAGCCTGGCCTCGGACCGTCAGGCCCTGGCCACCGCTATCCGCGAGGTGATGACCACGGATGTGCGGCCGAACCTGGCGGCGATGACGACGCCGGTGACGGCCCTGTACGCCGCCGACGCCGAGGGCGGCGTACCGGCCGCCAGGGCCGACGCGCTGTGGACGCGGGAATATGCGGCCCTGCCCGGCGTCAAGCTGATCCGCGTCGACGGCAGCCGGCATTTCATCATGGCCGACCAGCCGCAGCGATTCGCCGAATTGGTCGATCAGTTCCTGGCCGACTGATCCCCCTCCACCCCTTCGGGGTCCCCCTCCCCCGAAGGGGGAGGATCAGCCCGCCTTGGGCGTCACGTCCCCGGCCTTGACCGGGGCGCCGGCGAACTCGTCGGCGTAGGCGGGGTTCAGCAGGGAGCGGAAGACCGACTGGGGCAGGGCGATCTGGTAGGCGCCGTCCGAATAGGGGCCGATCTGATAGGCGCCGAGCAGGAAGGTGATCCCGCCCGCCTTGCCCGGCGTCGTGCCCGGCGTCAGGATGAAGGGGGTGGCGACGGCCTTGGGACAGGCCCACATGTTCCCGCCCAGGGTGGCGGTCTCCGACCCCGGCGAGCGGGCCTGTTTGGCGGTGTTGGCCGCGTCGCACAGGGCCTTGTCCAGGCCGGACAGATCGACGCCGGGGCGGAACAGGTCGGCGAAGCCCAGCCGCTTCTTCATCGCCTTGTCCCACAGCACGGCCGAGAAGCTGGTGTTGGGATGGGCGCCGCCGGTGAACTCGAAATCGGTACGGGCCAGGCTGAACAGTTTGCCGGTCTCGGCGCCGGGGGCGAAGGCGATGGTCTTCTCGTAGCCGCCGGGGCCGCCGCCGGCCTCGGACAGGTCGGCCTGGGCGCCTTCGGAGAACTGGCGCAGGTCGCGCACGGCGGCGGCGTAGAGGGG
>NCED01000071.1 GCA_002280485.1 Caulobacterales bacterium 32-69-10 | reverse complement strand
GCGCCTGCGCGGGCGTCATGGGAGCTTGGTTGTCGGTCATGGCCCCAGACTACCACATCCGCTAAGGCAGGCGGATGATTTCGACCGCCGTCTATGGCGCGCCGCCGCTTCAGCTCGCCACCGTGGCGGCCGGCGCGGCGCAGCTCTCGCCCTTCGTCCCTGGCTCGACCGCGATCGAGGACCTCCAGGACTCGAGCCTCAGCAGCCTCGTCATGCTGGCCCCGCCCGGCACGACCGAGCGCCGCTACGCCATCGCCCACGGGCTGCGCGCCCTCCAGCCGGGCGCGCCTTTCGTCGTGCTCGGCCCCAAGGACAAGGGGGGCTCGCGCCTCGGCAAGGAGCTGGCCGCCTTCGGTTGCGCGGTGGAGGAGCAGGGCCGCGCCCATCACCGCATCTGCCACACCGTCCGCCCGCAGGCGCCGACCGGCATGGACGCCGCCATCGCCGCGGGCGCGCCGCGCCTGGTGGAGTCCCTCGGCCTGTGGTCCCAGCCCGGCCTGTTCAGCTGGGACCGGCTCGACCCGGGCAGCGCCAAGCTGGCGGGGGCTCTGGGGCCGCTGTCGGGCCGCGGCGCCGATCTTGGCTGTGGCTATGGCTGGCTATCCCGCGCCGTCCTCGCGCAGAACAGCGTGGAGCGCCTAGACCTGGTCGATCTCGACCGCCGGGCCGTCGCCGCCGCGCGCCGTAACCTCGACGATCCGCGCGCCCACATCCATTGGGCCGACGCCCGTACGGAGCCGCCCCTGGCCGACCTCGACTTCGTGGTGATGAACCCGCCGTTCCACGACGGCGGGGCCGAGGACCGGGCCCTGGGCCAAGCCTTCATCCGCCGGGCCCACACCGCCCTGCGCAAGGGCGGCCGGCTGTGGCTCGTCGCCAACCGGCACCTGCCCTACGAGCCCGTGCTGACGCCGATGTTCAGCGCGGTCGAGCTCAAGTCCCAGGCCGGGGGCTACAAGGTGTTCGAGGCGCGCAAGTGAGCCAGACCATGCGGCTCGACCGGCTGCTCGCCAACCTTGGCTACGGCTCGCGCAAGGAGGTGCAGGGCCTGGTCAAGGACGGGGAGGTGACGCTCGACGGCGCGCCCCTGACCAAGGGCGACATGAGGTTGGCCCTCACCCGCGACCTGTCCCAGCGCATGACGGTCGAGGGCCGGCCGCTGGACCCGCCGCCGGGCGTGGCCTTGATGCTGCACAAGCCGCTGGGCGTGACCTGCTCGCACAAGGAGGCCGGCCCCCTGGTCTATGACCTGCTGCCCCGGCGCTGGCGGACCCGCGAGCCGGCCATCTCCACCGTCGGCCGGCTCGACAAGGAAACCTCGGGCCTGCTGCTGATGACCGACGACGGGGCGCTGCTGCACCGGATCATCTCGCCCCGCTCCCACGTCGCCAAGCGTTACCTGGCGACTCTGGCCCGGCCGCTCGCAGGCGGGGAGGGCGAGCGCTTCTCTTCCGGCGAACTGCTGCTCGAGGGCGACGACAAGCCGCTGGCCCCCGCGGTGCTGGAGGTGCTGACCCCGACCACGGCCTTGGTGACCGTCACCGAGGGCCGCTACCACATGGTGCGCCGCATGTTCGCCGCCGTCGGCAACCACGTCGAAGCCCTGCACCGCGACCGCATCGGCGGGCTGGCGCTGCCGGACGACTTGGAGCCCGGAGCGCGGCGGCTGATGAGCGAGGCGGATGTGGCGGCGGTGTTCTCCTAGCGCCGCCGCACCGGGGCCAGCACCTGCAGGCTGGTCGCGGCGATGATCAGCGAGACCACGATCACCAGGGCCATAGGAACGGCGGTGCCGTCGCGGAAGAGGCCGGCCAGGGCGGCGCAGATCGCGCCGGCGCCGAAGGAGGCGGCTCCCGACAGGGCGGCGGTGGCCCCGGCGCGCAGGGGGTCGACCCGCATCGCCTCGTTGGCGGCGTTGCCGCCGGAGAAGCCCAGGCTGGAGATCACGAAGAACAGGGGGATCAGCACGCCCCACAGGCCCCCGAAGCCGGTCAGGGCGACGACCAGCAGGATGAGGGCGAAGGCGAGGGTGACGAAATTGGCCCGGCGCAGGATGGTGTCGGCGGGCCAGCGACGGGCGAGGCGGGCGTTGATCTGGGCGCACCCGATGATGCCGACGCCGTTGAGGCCGAAAACCCAGCCGAACAGTTCGGGCGCAACGTGGAACTGGCCGATCAGCACGTCCGGAGAACTCGCCACATAGGTGCGCGTGGGCGGCGGTCTCGGCGCTGCGCGATTCCGGCAGCCATAGCAGGACCGCGAGGGCGGCGACGACGCCGGCGGCCACCTGGAAATAGAAGATCGAGCGCCAGCCCCCGGCCAGCAGCAGCATCCAGCCGCCGAGCAGGGGGGCGAAGATGGGCGAGACGCCAAGGACCAGCAGCAGCAGCGAGTTGATGTGCAGCATCTCGCTCGTATGGAAGGTGTCGCGCACCACGGCCCGGACCAGGACCATGCCCGCGCAGGCCCCGAGCGCCGCGACGATCCGGAAGGCGAACAGCACCTCCGTCGACGGGGCCAGGGCGCAGCCGAGGCTGCCGACGGTGTAGAGCAGCATGCCGATCAGCAGCGGCCAGCGCCGGCCATAGCGATCCGACAGGGGGCCGTAGAGCAGCTGGCCCACCGACAGGCCGATGAAGAAGATCGCCACCGTCTGCTGCGCGGCGGCCGGGCTCGCGTCCAGGCTGCGGGCCAGGGCGGGCAGGGCCGGCAGGTACATGTCGATGGACAGGGGCCCCAGCGCGGTGAGGCCGCCCAGAAGGAGGATCTTACCCAGGGACACCTTGGCCGCCCGAGCCAGTTCCTGCGCGGGCGCTTCGGTCGGGGTCAAAGGGAGGCTCCAAGAAGGATGCGGCCGCCCGCCGGATTCGGCGGACGGCCGCAGGGCGGGTTCGCCCCCTTCACAGCGCGGTCAGCGCGGTTCGGTCAAGGGAAAGAAGCTCGACGCCGGGTTGGCGCGGATGAAGTCGGTCGCCGACATCGTCGGAGCGGCCGGCGCCCCGGCCGCGGGCACGGGATTGACCTTGCGGTAGGCGGTCCAGACCGCGGTCGGGGCGGGGCCGAACTGCCGCGTCGGATCCTGCACCTTGCGCACGTCCAGCCAGCGGACGCCCATGTTCAGGTCGCCGGCCAGCAGGCGGAAGATGTCGTCCACCGCCCGCATGGCGCGCTCGGCCTTCAGCTTGGTCTGGGCCTCCAGCTCCTCCACGCCGCCGCCGCCGATGTAGCCCTCGGGCGGGACGGGATTTATCTGGCCCTGCAGGTCCTGGTAGGCCTCGTGCAGGCCGAAGCCGCCGCCGCGGGGCCCGCCGATCCTGCGGGCGATCTCGGTCGTGCCCGGGCCGGTGAAGAACTCGCTGCCGAAGCGCTCCTGGCGGGTCATGATCGTCACCCCGACGTTGGCGAGCGCGATGGTGAAGAACTCGATGTCGTTGGCGACGGGGTAGGGGTCCCAGTTGGCGTTCGAGAAGATGAAGCCGCCCTTGCCGTTCGAGTTCTTGCCGCCCTTGACGTAGTATTTGAGCATCTCGGGGGTGTTCAGGTCCCAGCTGTCGGTGGGCTTCAGGTCGGTGCGGATCGCCGGGTTGTGGTCGGACGAATTGAGCTGGGTGATCACATCGTCGCGCAGGGTCGCCCACGCCTGCCAGGCAGAGCCGGAGCGGATCGAAGACGCGCGCAGGGATTCAGGGTCCTGGATGATGCGGCCCTTGTCGTCCCCGAACAGGTAGGAGCCGCGGATCATGTCCTTGATCCGGCCGGCGTTCCAATTCAGCCACTTGAACGGCCGGTCGGTCTGGACGAGGTGGCTGAGCGGGGTCACCGAGCTGTTCATCGCCACCAGGTCGATGGCGTAGGTCAGGTCGGTCCATTCCAGCGCCTCCTTCGCGTCGGCCACCACGAAGGCGGCCATGGCGGTGAAGTAGGCGTTCGACGAGGTCAGGGCGTTGTCGTCGGCGGCGAAGGGCTGGATGGGCTTGAGGCCGGCCATCTGCAGGGCCTGGGCCGCAGGCATGCGCTTGCCCTGGTAGTAGGCCTCGCCGGCGCCGACCATGGTGGCGCCGATCTGGTTGAGGATGGAAAGGTCGCCTTCGCCGACCGAGCCGCGGCTGTTCATGATCGGCGTGACCCCCTTGTTGAGGAGGTCGATCAGGGCCTGGGCCAGCTGCGGGCTGGGGGCGTTCCAGGTCATGGCGTTGGCGCGCACGGCCATGACGCCGCGCACCAGGGATTCGTCGAGGATCTCCGGTCCGTCGCCTGAATCCACGCCGCGCTGGAAGGCGGCGAGCATGCGCTTTTCCAGCAGGTCCTTGTTGTCGGGGCGCAGGGGGTCGCCGGTGAAGATCACCTGCTCGCGATTGCCGCCGGCGCCGCGGGTGAACCAGTAGACCGAGACCCCTTCAACCGGCGCCTGGAGCAGCAGGCCGTAGTTGTCCGTCATCTGCTGCTTGGCGGCCGCGCTCCATTGCACCTTGGCCCCGTGGCGGGCGATGTCCATCAGCTGTTCGATGGTCAGGTCGCGGCCAGTGAGGGTGACCGTCTTGTCGGCCAGGCTGGCCGTGATCGGGCGATAGCCGCCCGGGTCCCCGAAGGCGAACTGGGCGTGGGCGCCGACCGGCATGACGGCCGCGGCGGCGAGCGCGACGGCGCCCAGGATGGAACGGGCCTGGCTGGCCCAAGGCATGGACATGAGTACGTCTCCCCCGGCCTCCCGCCGGAACCGGGACGCTAAACGCTCCGTGCGGTTTCGCCAGAGGAAATGCGCTTTCCCCTTGCGGGTGGTGCAGCCGGCGCCTTTGAAGGCAGTGGGCGCCGGAACCGCGGGCGGCCGTCTAGGTGTAGAAGTCGTCCCACAGCACCCGCTCATCGGCCAGCGGATCGGACTCCACCTTGGGCGTGTAGCCGAGGATCATCACCTGGCGACGCGCCGCGTCGTAGCGCGGCCAGGCCGGCAGGCCCGGCGCAGAGGGCGTGCCGGTCTTGATGAAGTTGACCCAGGCGGTGTGGGCCACGCCCGCCAGCGACCGGTCTTCGGGCGTGATCGCCGCGCCGGTGGCCACGACCTCGCCCTTGTCCAGGGTGTCGAAGGCGAGCGGAATGTCCGAACCGCTGGGAGCATAGCCGCTGTACTGCCCCGCTCCTCGCCGGTGATCAGCTTCCTGCGGCGCTCCAGCGGCGTCATCTGCGGGAAGGCGCGCTGGTAGCGCAGGTCCATGACGTTGGTTTGCGACAGGTCGAGGCTGTTCAGCTCCATCTGGTTGATGGGGAAGGGCTTGGCCGCGGCGTCCCGGGGCAGGGTGGAGGCGCTCTCGTCACGGGTGGTCCCGATCAGCAGGGGCACGCCCCGCGAGGCGCCGGCCCTGAAAGCGTCCATGATCGGGCGGGGCATCAGCTTGCCGTCGATGATGGTGCGGAAGGGCGAGTTGCGGTTGAAGCCGTTGAGCACCTTGCGCTGGGCGAGCAGGATCTCCTGCGGCGTGGCGGTGAGCAGGTCCGCCGCCTTGCCGGTGTGGCCCTCGATGAACATCCGCGCCACGACCTCCGCCGCGGCCGGGGTCTGGGTGGTGTGGGCCGAGGTGCTCATGGCGATGGCGCGGGCGACGAGGCCGTCGGCGGCCGGGCAGGCCAGGACCGACATCACGTTCTTGGAGCCGGCCAGCACGCCGCCGAGGGTCACCTGCCTGGGGTCGCCGCCGAAGGCCGCGATATTGGCCCGCACCCACTGCAGGCAGGCGATGATGTCCTTCAGCGCATTGTTTCCGCTGCCTGCCAACTGCGGCAGGTGCGGGCCGAGCTCCACCCAGCCCAGGGCGCCGACCCGGTAGTTGAAGGTGATCGCCACCACCCCGTCGCGGGCGAAACGCGAGCCGTTGTAGACGGGGGTCGAGCCGCCGCCGCCGTTGTTGCCGCCGCCGTAGCAGAACACCAGGACCGGATGCGGCCCCGGCGTCGTCGGCGCCCAGACGTTGACGTAGAGACAGTCTTCGTCCGGCGTGGTCGAGTTGGGGATGCCGTCGCCGCCGCCCGCGCCCTGCAAAGGCATGGGGGGAAAGGTCAGCGCGTCGCGCACACCGTTCCACGCCTCGGGCGGTTGGGGCGCGCGGAACCGCAGCGGCCCGACCGGCGGGCGGGCGTAGGGCATGCCCTTGAACACCCGGACCCCGTCTTCCATCGCCCCGCGCACCCGGCCCTGGCGGACCGTCACTTCCAGCGGTTGGGCGGACTGCGCCAGCGCAGGGGCCGCAGCTGTTGCGGCGACGCCGGCCAGGACGGCGCGGCGTGTCGGGGTGTTTCCTCCGGCGGACATCATTAGGGTCCCTTTCTATTTGTCCCAAACCTAACGGAGGTTTGGGGCAGTGGGAAACCCTCTTGCGAATCCTGCGTTCGCGTCGGCCTACGGGGCGGGGCACATCCCCGCTCGCAGCGTTCGGCAGCGGCCGTCGAGGCCGGCCGGCGGCGCCAGCCCAATCAAGGCCGCCAGGGTGGGGCCGATGTCGACGGTGTCCAGGGGCAGGAAGCGGTCCTGGACCTTGGCCCCGGGCCACCAGAACAGGATCGGGATGCGCCGGTCGTAGTTCCACACCGTGCCGTGGCCGGACATGTAAGCCCCCGGCCTGATCGCCCGCGCCACGGTGTAAGGCTGCAGGGCGGCGATGATATCGCCGGAGCGGCCGGGATAGGTGCTCTCGGCGAAACGTTCGCGCACCGTCAGCTCCTCCGGCGATTTGCCGGGCGGGATCGACGTGGCGAGGAGCTCGGCCTGGGTGAAGGCGGCGGCGACCTCGGGCTGCGCCGCCACGGCGGCCAGGGCGGCGGCCTCGAGCCGGGCCCTGTCCGCCCCGGGCGGGACGGTGAGGTAGACCTCGTCGATGCCGCCGCGAAGGGGCGGTGCGGTCAGGCCCATCCACCACCACATAGGGCGTGCGGGCGGCGTCGAGCTTGGCCAGGACCGAGCCGACGGCGGCGTCCAGGCGCCTCATCTGCTCGCACATCTCCGGCCCGGCGGAGCCGTAGCGGTGGCCCACCGTATCGGTGGCCGAAAAGCTGATGGAGATGATATCCACGGCCGGGCCACGGCCGAGGCGGTAAGTGTCGATCAGGCTGCGGGCCGCGGCGGCGGTCATCTCGTCGTTGATCGGCGAGGACATCACGTCGCGCTGGATGTCGGCTGGCTTGTCGGACTCGCCCCAGCCCAGGGGCTGCACCTTCGAGACCCACGGCGCGCCGCCGATCGTCCAGGTCGCCTCGCGGGCGCGGCAGTCGGCGCTGGTGTAGGCCCATTTCGGCGGCCGGGTCCAGGTCTTGGCCAGGCGGGCGTTGATCGCGGCCACGGGGGCGAGTTTGGCGGCCGCCGTTTCGCCGGGACGCAGATAGGTTGTGAAGCCGTAGCCCGGCTGCAGCCAGAACACCCCGTCGCCCTGGTGCCCGGCCATGTTGATGGCGCCGCGGTCCTTGCCCGACACCGCCACCACGCGGCTCTGGGGAGAGACCTGCTTCAGCCAGTCGCCCAGGGTGGTGACCATCAGCCGGCCGGGGCCGACAGGGGAGGCGGGTCCGCCCTCGGCCCGGGTGACCGCGGAATCCTGCATGCAGTAGATGACATTGCCGGTGTCGGGGTCGCGGTAGTCGTTAGCGACGATGCCGGTCTTGTTGGGATGCATGCCGGTCAGCAGGGTGGAGTGACCCGGGCAGGTCTCGGTGGCGGCGTGGCTCTGATAGCCATTGGTGTAGACCACCCCGCCGGCCAGCCGCGCCAGGCCGCCAGAGAACTTGGTCCGCCATTCGTTGAACAGGCCGGCGCTGAACTGATCGACCGCTATGGCCACGATCAGCTTGGGCGCCGCCGGCGGTTCGGCCGTCTCCGCCGCGTAGACCGGCAGCGCGGTCATGGCGCCGGCCCAGAACGTCAGCGCCGCGAGGGCGCCCTTGAGATTGCCGCGCACGATTCCATCCCGATGAAGCTGCAGGGACCCCATCGCACCTGCGTCTGACAGTCCGATGACGGGCGCACCTTCCAACCACACCCTACGCCTGCGGCGCCAGTCGCAGCGGGGTGGATTGAGTCCTTATTCGCCGGCAGGCGTTTGCATTCAGCGTTTCGTGTCGGCGGCGCCCGGGGAGGGCCCGGTGCGAGCGGTCAGCGGAACGCCACGGCAAGGGTCCCCAGCGGGCCGAAGTCGGCGAGGAAGCGGTCGCCGCCGGCCGCCGGGAACGGGGTGATGAAGCTGCCGGACATCACCACCTGTCCGGCCATCAAGCGCTGCCCCCGCCGGTGCAGGGCGTTGGCCAGCCAGGCCAGACTCTGGGCCGGGTCGCCCAGCACCACGCCGGCCACGCCCGAGGTTTCGGCGACGCCGTTGCGATGCAGGATCGCCGAGGACCAGCGCCGGTCGACGGCGCCGGGGGCGAACTCTTCGTCGCCAAGGACGATGAGCGCCGAGGAGGTGTTGTCGGCGACCGCGTCCAGAGTCCCGCGCGCCGCGCCGCTTTCCTCGTCCTTCAGCAGGAACCGCATGTCGACGATCTCGATCGCGGGGACGATATGGCCGACCGCGGCCATGGCGATCTCGGCCGTGCAATCGGGTCCGGGCAGATCGGTCTTCATCACGAAGGCGAGCTCGGTCTCGACCCTGGGCTCGAAGAAGGGCCGCATGGGGAAAGTCCCGCCTTGCGGGAACACCATGTCGGCGAAGAGGTGGCCGTAGGCCGGCTCGGTAATGGCGCAGGCGCGCTGCACCGAGGGCGTGGTCAGCCCGACCTTGTAGCCGACCAGCCGCCCGCCTTCCGCCAGGCGCGCCTCGGCCCAGGCATGCTGGACGGCATAGGCGTCGTCCATGTCCATCTCCGGGTGGTCGTGGACTAGGGAGCGGATCTGCCGGTGGGTGGCGGCGGCGGACCGGATGCGGGCGGCGAGGTCGGCGGCGACGGCGGGTTCGAGGGGCATGGGCGCTACTGAATGGCTGGGTCGCTCGCCTTATCGCAGCCGCCCGCTTGCCCGGCACGTCATTTCAGCGAGGCCTGTGGGCAAGGGGCCGCCGGAGCGCCTCGGTTGCATCGAGCCTGGGTCTAGGTCAGTCGGCGATCAGGGCGGCGAGGGTCTGGAACACGATGGCCAGGGCGGCCAGGCTCGCCCCGGCCATGGCGACTTGGAGCACGAAGCGGTCCGGCTGCTCCGCCCCGTCCAGCGCCTTCAGCTCTTTGCTCGCCAGGACGATGATACCCGCCACGGCGGCCAGGCACGCCAGGCTCAGGCCCATCATGGCCGCGAGCCACAGGCCGGCTGTGTCCGGGGCGGATATGTGCGCCGCGCTGGCCAGGGCGTAGAGGCCGTTGAAATGGACCGCCCACACGATCAGCCCGCCCAGCATCAGCCCCCAGCGCGCCATGTTAGCCGCCGGGGAACAGGCGGGTGAGCAGGGTCGAGACCAGGCCCTGGCCGGCGGTGTAGACCACGAAGAGGGCGATCAGGTCGAAGGTCGCCGTGCGGCGGGGCCCGATCTTACCGGCCAGCCAGCGGGCCACGGCGTAGGCCCCCATGAGGGCGACGATGGCGGCG
Organism: Caulobacterales bacterium 32-69-10; assembly: GCA_002280485.1. Next base: position 10,296 of record NCED01000071.1, on the reverse strand, counting down.
AAGACGCCCTGCCAGGCCAGGAAGGCGTAGACCATGGCCCCCTGGGCGTTGGCCGTGGGCTTGAGGCCGCTGTCGATCCAGGTCTGCAGGTCGACGGCCCAGCCGGCGCAGGCCGCGACGGCGGCGAGCAGCATCACGACGGCGGCGGCCCGCGCCCGGTCCTTGCGAAGGATCTGGGTCGAACCCCAGGCCAGAAGTCCGGCGGCGGCGTAGGCGACGGTGACGAAGCCGAGGCTCAGCATCCCTGGCGGCGGGGCCCAGAGCTGCGGATTGCGGCTCCACAGGAAGACGTAGCTGAAGACGTTCATGGTCAGCACCATGCCCGCGACCACCAGGGTAATAATCATGGCCCACCAGCCGGTGCTGCCCGGCCCGGTCACATAGGTCGGGACCATGATCCCGGCGCCGATGTCCGCCTTGGCCTGGGCCAGCGGGCGGTCGAGGAACCAGCACCACTGGATCACGCAATAGACCGCCAGCACGCCGCTGATCACCGAGGGCCAATAGGCCTGGACCGTGAGCAACAGGAAGAAGCCGGCGGTGAACACCGCGCACCAGATCGGCCAGCCCGAGGGCTTGGGCATGGGCAGCAGATACTGCGGCTCGGCGTTGAGCGGGCTGGTGACGATGGTCTCCCGCTCGCCGGTGGCGGTGTTGGGCAGGAAATAGCGTCCCGCCTCCACGTCGCGGGCCAGGTTCGGCTGGTCCCACAGAGGATAGAGGCTGGTCACCACGGGAATCGAGCGCACCGAATAATAGTCGCTCGGCAGCCATTCCAGGCCCGGACCGTCGTCCGTGCCCCCGGCCGACTCGCCGAAGGGGCGGAAGTTGCGGACCATGTCGATCACCCACACCAGGGTTCCGGCCGCGGCCAGGAAGGCGCCGACCGTCGAGATCATGTTGGGCACGGTCCAGTGCTGGTCGGGCAGGTAGGTATAGACCCGGCGGGGCATCCCCATCAGGCCGGTCAGGTGCATGGGCAGGAAGGCCACGTGCACGCCTGAGAACATCAGCCAGAAGGCCCACCGCCCCCAGCGCTCGCTGAGCCGCCGGGCGCTGACCATCGGCGTCCAGTAGTAGATCGCTGCGAACAGCGGGAAGACCATGCCGCCGATCAGGACGTAGTGCAGGTGGGCGACGATGAAATAGGTGTCGTGGGCCTGCCAGTCGAAGGGGACCATGGCCACCATCACCCCGGTCAGCCCGCCCATGACGAAGATGACGATGCCGCCGAGCACGAACATGCCGGCCGTGGTGAAGCGCATGCGCCCCGAGGCGACGGTGGCGATCCAAGCGAACACCTGCAGGCCCGCCGGCACCGAGACGGCGATCGAGGCGGACGAGAAGAAGCTGGTCGACAGGCGGGGCATGCCCGTCGTGAACATGTGGTGGGCCCAGACGCCGAAGCTGATGAAGCCCGTCGCCAGCATGGCCAGGACCACCAGCCGGTGCCCGATCAGGGGCGTGCGCGCAACCGCCGGCACAATGGCCGACATGGCCCCGGCCGCCGGCAGGAAGATGATGTAGACCTCCGGGTGGCCGAAGAACCAGAACAGGTGCTGCCACAACAGGGGATCGCCGCCCCGGGCCGCGTCGAAGAACGGCCAGTTCAGCGCCCGCTCCAGCTCGAACAGGGTCGTGGCCAGGATGATCGACGGAAACGCCAGGATGATCTGATCCCTGGCGAATAGGCCGTGCTCGAGAGGGGCGGGTACATGAACCAGCCGCCGCTGGGGGCGAGCCCGAAGAACAGCGAGCAGAAGAAGGCCAGCCCGCCGATGAGGTAGGCCCAGAAGGCGTAGGCCGACAGGCGGGGGAAGGGCAGGTCCCGCGCCCCCAGCATCTGCGGCAGCAGCAGCACGCCCAGCGCCTCGACCGCCGGCACCGCGAACAGGAACATCATCGTGGTGCCGTGCACGGTGAAGATCTGGTTGTAGGTCTCCGCGCCCAGCAAGCCGTTCATCGGCAGGGCGAGCTGGGTGCGGATCAGCAGGGCCAACACCCCGGCCAGCACGAAGAACAGCATGGCGGCGCCGAGGTAGTAGACGCCGATGATGTTGTTGTTGATGGCGGTCAGCCATTCCCACCCCTTAGGGACGCACCAGACCTCCTTGAGCCTCTTGAGCTCTTCGGGCGGGCGCGGCTCCGTCGTTGGGAAACGCTCGTATAGCTTTGTGTCGAAGCCGGTTTCCGAGCTCATCTGAGGCCGGACAGGTAGGCCGAGACCGCGCGCAGCTCCTCACCGTTCAGCACGGGATAGGCGGGCATGCGGTTGCCGGGCTTGATCGATTGGCTGTTGGCGATCCAGCCGGCGAGGGTCCCCTGGTTGTTGGGCAGGATGCCGGCGCCCAGGGTGGTCCGCGCGCCGACGAAGGTCAGATCGGGGCCGGCGACGCCGTTGGCCGCGGTGCCGCGGACGGTGTGGCAGGCGCCGCAGCCGGCGGCGGCGAAGACCTCTGCGCCCCGGCCGGCGGGCGGCGACGCCCGTGCGATCCGGGCGGCGCGCCAGGCGTCGAATGCGGCCGGGTCCTGAGCCACGACCACCAAGCCCATCAGGGCATGGGGCCCGCCGCAGAACTCGGCGCACTGGCCTTTGTAGAGTCCAGGCGCGTCGGCCTGCAGGCGCAGCACGTTGCGGCGGCCGGGGATCATGTCCTTCTTGCCGCCCAGGCGCGGAATCCAGAAGCTGTGGATCACGTCGGCGGCTTCGAGCTCGAACACCACCGGTCGTCCGGTGGGGATGTGGATCTCGTTGGCGTCGCGCATCAGCTCGCGCCCCTGCGGGTCGAGATAGGCGACGCGCCACCACCACATCTCGCCCGTCACCCGCACCCGCATTTCGCCCGGCTGCGGGTCGGCGTCGACATGGTTGGTCAGCGACAGGCCGTAGATCAGAAGCGCGCTCAGCACCACGATCGGGAAGGCCAGGCCGCCGATCCACACCAGCCGCACATCGCCCAGCAGCGAGCGCCATTTGCGAGGCCCGAACAGGGCGAGGAACAGGGCGACCAGCACCAGCGCCAGCACCACGGCGCCCATGGCGAACAGCACCCAGGAGAGGATGTTGATCGGCCCGGCGAACGGACCGGCCGGGTCGAGGGCCGGCGGCGGCCAGCCGCCGACACCAAGGCTGGTCTGGGGATCACCGGCCATGAAGCGTGTAGAGGTAGGCCGCCACGTCGCGGGCTTCGGCTTCGTTGATCGGCATGGCCGGCATGGCCGTGGTCGGCGCCAGGGCGGGCGCGTCGCGCACCCAGGCCGTCAGGACCTGAGGCTGGTTGGGCAGGCGTCCGGCGATAAAGGGACGGTCCCCGAACGCGGCGAGCGGCCCGCCCGTCGCGCCCTTGGGCCACGAGACGCCGGGAATGTCGTGACAGGCCCCGCAGCCGACCCGCTCGATCACGGCCAGGCCGCGTTTCGGCTCGGCGCCGGCGATGGCACGGCGCGGCTCCGGGTTCTGGGCGCACGCGCCCACCAGGCCGGTCGCGGCGAGCGCGAGCAGTCTCATATTGCCCATCGATCTGGTGATGTCTGCATCGCCCCCTCGGCCCCTCGTCAAGGTCAACCCTCTTCCGCGGATGCGGTTCCTGAGGAACCGCATCGCTCGCGCGGTATTGGGCAGGGGTGCGCGCCGCCCTTCTCAGCCTCGCTGGTCTCCTGTTCGCCGCCGGTTGCGACCGGCCGACCAACCGCACCGGCGCCGCCTTCACCGCCACCGGCGAGCTGATCGCCCTGAGCGGCGGGGAGAACGGGGCCGACGCCGCCTGCTTCACCTGCCACGGGCTGGACGGGCGCGGCGACGGGGTCAGCGTTCCGCGCCTGGCCGGCATGCCCGTCGGCTACCTGCAAAAGCAGATGGCGGACTACGCCCAGGATCTGCGGGCCGACAAGGTGATGGGGCCGATCGCCAAGCGCCTGTCCGACGCCGACGTGAGAGCAGTCGCGGCCCACTACGCCCGCATGACGCCGGCCGCGGGCGATGTGTCCGCGACCGTGGCGCCCGCGGCCTATGAGCCTTGCGCTATCTGCCACGGGGACCAGGGTGAGGGGGTAGGGGAGGCCAATCCGTCCCTGGCCGGCCAGCCCGCCGCCTATACGCTGGAGCAGATCGATCGCTGGCGGCACGTCCATCGGCGCAATGACCCGAAGGGCGTCATGTCGGCCGCCGTCTCCGAGCTGTCTGCGCCGGACGCCCAGGCCATAGCCGCCTGGCTAGGGCGGCAATCCGCTTCTCAACCGCCCGATACCGACGCTGCCAGCGTGTCCGCCGCGGCGTCGGCTCTGGAACGATGGGCAGCATCCCGTGAAGCACGTCGTCCCTATCGATGAACTGATGCTTCAGGGCCCCGACCACGTGAAGGGGGATGATGGCCAACATCGAGACGACCAGCCCCCAGTGCAGCCACTCCGAAACCGCCTCGATCAGCCACAGGTCCGGGTTGGCCATCTCGCCCATCGGCATCAGCGGCCATGGCAGGAGGCCCAGGATGGTCAGGTCCTGCTCGCGCGCGGTCGCCGAGATCATCGCCCAGCCGGTCAAGGGCAGGCCGAACAGGCAGACGTAGAAGACGTAGTGGGTGATGTGAGCGGCGATGCTCTCCCACCCCGGCTTGTCGGCGTCGTTGATGGGGCCCGGCGCCAGCGTGCGCCATCCGAAGCGCAGGATGATGAGGATCAGCATCGCCACCCCGATGAGGAAGTGCAGCGAATAGGCGGACACCTTGTCGCCACCGGCCGCGAGGCGGCCCATCCACCACCCCACCCCGAGCTGCAAAAAGGTCAGGCCCGCCATCGTCCAATGGAAGACGATGGCGACGGGGGAGTAGCGGCCCTCGTCGTGGTGGCCGGCCGCCCACTCCAGGATATTGCCGATCAGCCGGTCGATCACGCCGCTCGCGCCCCAAGGCCGCGGTCGGGCCCGAGCCACCGCCCGAGGATGACGAGCGCCGCCGCCATATAGACCGCCGCCGCCGGCGCCCACATGATCAGGCCGGCCGCCTGCTGGTCCTCCAGGGCCGTCATGCCCCAGGGCGCGGTGGTCAGCAGATGGGGTTCATAGACGGCCTGGCCGGCGAAGGTGATCAGCGCGCCCAGCAGCCCCATCTGGATCATGGCCGCCAGCAGGGCCGCGACCGCTGCGGGCGCGGACGCCGCGCGCACCGCCGCCCAGAACCACATCGCCGACGCCAGCAGGCTGAGCTGCATCAGCCAGTAGAGGCCGTCGTGGGACAGGGCGGCCCCGTAGACCGGCGGGGCGTGCCACATCCAGAAGACCGCTGTCTGGGCGAGGGTCGCCAGGGCCAGCCGTCCCGGCGCGAGGCGCGGCAGGCTCCAGGCCAGCAGGGGCGCGGCGGCGCAGACCAGCAGCAGGTGGTGCAGGGTCCGCGCCGAGAACAGGGCCGAGCTGAGCGCGCACAGGGGCGAGACAAACCCCACGGCCAGCACGGCGAAGGCGGAGCCGGCGAAAAGGCGCGCCCGGCCCTGCGTGCGCCACATCGTGAGGGCGAAGCCCGCGCCGAGGACCAGCAGCAGGACGGGGTCGAGGTTCCAGCGCCCCCATGCCTCCGCAGGAAGGGGCGCCGCGCCGCAGTAGGGGATCCAGGTCGTCAAAGGAGTTTCCAACGCTGAGAGTTCGACCTTTCAAGTCGGCAGCGGCCGGGCAGTTCCCGCGCGGGCCGCTTTAACGGCGGCGAGTCTCGGCCACGCCCTGCGCGATCACCTTGCGGATGGCCGCCACCACGGCGGCCGGATCGTCCTTCTGGATCAGATGGCCGGCGTTGGGCAGCTCCACCGCCTGGCCGCGCGACGACTTGCGGGCCAGCCGCTCGTGGCCGCCGCGCCAGAACTCGCGCCACGCCGCTTCCTCCTCCGGCGTGGCCGAGACGCCGTTGATGCCCCTGACCCCCGAGGTGAGGACGGTCACCGGGATGTCGCCGAGCGACTGCCGCTCCCGGCTCTCGTCGACCGAGTTCTGATCCGTCTCGCCCTTGAACGGCAGGGCCGCCTCCTCCTCCGCGATCAGGGTCTGGTAAAAGGCGGGATTGAGGGCCTGGTGGGACAGGTAGGCGAGTTCGGCGGATGAATAGCCGCCGGCAGGGGACAGGCCGACCGCCCGGGTGCAGATCGAAGGCCGGGCGAGGGTCAGCTGCCCGTCCTGGGCGAGCCGGGCGCAGCGGGCCAGCAGCGCCTTGCCCTTCTGCAGGATCGGCAGGGTCCGGCGCCGCTGGGCGGGGTAGCGGCGCGTCCAGTCGCGAAACTGGTTGGTCAGCGAGGGATCGACCAGCACGAGTCCGGCGACGTCGGTCGGGTAGCGCTCGGCGTAAAGGGTCGCGAACAGGCCGCCCGCCGAATGGCCGACGATGACGACCGGCTTCTTGACGAAGCCCCTGTCCAGCAAGGCCCTCAGGTCCTCGACCACGAAACTGGCCGACGAGGGGTGCGGCGAGGGATCGCTGTAGCCGGAGCCGGCCCGGTCGTAGACGCACGCCCGGGCGAAGCGCGCCACCTCCCCCTGCACCTGCCGCCAGTCGAGGACGGAACTGCCGAGCCCGTTGGCGAAGATGATCGAGGGGCCGCGGTCGCCGGCGCAGACCACGTTCAACCGGCGGCCGTCAGCGATCTCCACAGGGTTGCGCAGGGCGGTGGCGGGGGCGTCCCGCTGCGCCGCGGCGCCCGCCGGCAGGGCCAGGCTAAGACAGGTCGCGAGGATGGCGAGTCGGCGAGACGTCAGCATCTTCTGCCTCCTTCCCTCGGCCCATAATGCCTGACCCTCAGAACATCGCCAGCGGATTGACCACCGGGCCCGGTCGCGAGGGCCGCATCGTCATGGCAGAGGTGAAGGCATGCGGGCGGCGGACGGAAAGGCCGCTGTCGTCAGCGGGTCTCGGGGTGGGCCGGCAAGGCGGCGAAGACTTCGCTTATCGGCTTCGTCTCGGGCAACACATAGACGACCCCCTCCGTGGCCAGGAAGGCAGGTCGTACGATCTGCTCGAAGAAGGCCACCGGAACGTTGATGCAGCCGTAGGAGATGCGGTTGTCGAGCGGGGAGGGGGTGGCCAACCTTTGCAGGCGCCGGTCCTTGACGCCGCCGGTGATCACCCGGTGCATGGAGATGGCCGTGTCGTAGTCGACCCACAGGACGTCGTCCTTGCCGAGGTTGCGTCCCAGGGCGGCGACGAACCTTCCGGCAGGTGTTGTGCGCTCCTCGGGGGCGATCTCCGACAGCTTGCGCTCGCCGATCCCCGGGGTTGAATCGTCGCCCTTGGCCGACCCGAGCAGCACGGGCGAGGCGCCCTGCAGCCGGCCGGCGCCGTCGAAGACCATGATCTGGGCCCCGCTCTTGTCGACGATGACGAAGGGCGCGCCGGCGTTGTCCTTCGCTTCGAGGATCCACGCCAGCATCAGCGAATGCGCCGGCATCTGGGCCAGGGCCGGCGTCGCCGCCAGCCAGGGCCCCAGAAGGCTCAGGGCCAGAACCATCGACCGTCTGCGGCGAGCGGGGATGGGCGAGTCCCCCATGGCTAGTGGCGATCCTGCTTAGGCGCGCGGTAGATCGGCGTATAGGGTGCTGGGGCGGGGCGAACGGGCGCGGGCGCCGCTGCCGGCTGCGGCTGGGGAGCCAAGGCGGCTTGCGGGACATCCAAGGGGGCGACCACCGCCGGCCCTTGCGGCGCGGCCGCGACGTCGAAGGGCATGGCCACGCCGTCGCCTACGACGGTGAACGGTCCTGACCCGCCTCCCACCACGCTCATGGCTTGGCTGCGACCAACGACGGCGGCGGTCAGGGCTTCGCTGGCCAGGACCGAAGTGGCCACGAGGCTCGGCGCGTCCGCTACCGTGGTCGACGGTCCGCCGACCGGCGTGGACCCCTCGCTGGGCGTCGGCTCGACGGACGGTCCGACTTCCGATGTCGGCGGCGGCGGGGTGACGCCGGGCTCGATCCCGACCACGGGGGTCGTCGTCACCGGGGTCACCTCAGGCGGGGTCACCACGGGCGGGGTCACTACCGGCGGCGTCACGACCGGCGGCGTCACGACGGGCGGCGCCGGGGGCGCGGCGGCTGTCACCGCCAGCGAACCGTCCACATAGGTTGTGGTGTAGTTGGCGATGTTGAAGGTGCCGCCTGAGGCGTTACTGCCGACGATGGCGTAGGTCCCGACCGGAGCCGGCGCGGCCGCGCCGGCGCTGGTCTCGGTAACCGAGCCGATGGTCTCGCCGTTCTGCAGGCCCGACGAGGTGAAAGCCGTCGGGGAGAACAGGTAGGTGTCGCCTTCGGTCTTGGAGGTAGGCGCCGACGGTGGCGGACGGGGGGGCGCCCGTGCTCGTCAGGCTGACGCTGGCGACCGTTTCGCCGGCGATCAGGCCGACGCTGGAGAACTCGGACCCGGCGAAGGTGACGGTGGAGCCGTACATCTTCGGGGCGTGGTCGTCAGCGGTGATGGTCAGGGGGATCGGGGTGATCGCCCCGGTCGTGGTCCCGGCGCCGGCGGCGACGCCGATGTCGGAGAACAGGGCGAACCGGGCGATATCGGCCCCGCCCAGGGTATAGCCCGTGAAGGTGATCGGCTTCAGCACGCCGACGTCCTTGGTGTCGAAGGCGGCGGCGCCCGCGACCAGGGTGACCGTGTTGCCGATGTTGGGATTGTCGGCGAGCGGATTCTTGAATTGCAGCGTCGCCGCTGTGGTCCCGTCATAGGGCTTGTCGATCCCGAGCGGGAAGACCCAGGCTCGCGCATCCAGGGCGCCGGTCACCTTGGCGTCGTAGTTGTCGATCTCGGTCTGGGTGGCGGCGTAGGTCCCCGGATTGAAGCGGATCGCCGTCGTCGCCGATGAGCCGACCAACCCCGGACCGGCGAAGAGCACGGTTCCGGCCAGGGGCCCCGGGCCGGTGCCGTCGCTGTCGGCCCTCAGCATGATGACGCCGCCGGCCGCGTTGAGCGCGTCGTTCACGGTCACGTTGTTGTTGGCGTGGAGGGCGATGGAGGTGACCGCCCCGCCGCCGTCGGCGGTGACGGCGACGACGCTGATGTCGCGGCCCGCGGTCATCTCGACAACGGCGTCGAGGCCGGTGGCGGTCACGGCGGCGGTGGCGAGGATGTCATTGCCGGCGGTCAGCAGGATCTTGGTCCCCTGGGCGCTCGCGACCAGCGCCGCCCCGACGAGGATGTCGTTCTGGGCGTTGAACACGATCTGGGAATTCTGGGTGCTGCCGGTGATGGCCGAGCCGGCGGAGACGATGATGTTGTTGTCGGCGTTCAGGGTCAGGGTCTGGCTGGTGTTCCAGGTCAAGGCTGCGTCGACGGTGATGTCGCCCAGGCCTGCGCCGCTGGCCCCGTTGTTGGTGGTGGTGATGACCACGTCGGTCCCACCGTTCAGCGCGGCCTGCAGGTCGCCGGCGTCGATGGTCGCGGCGCTGACCCCAGCATTGGGGGTGAAGACGCCGTTGACGAAGACTCCGTTGAAATTGCCGGTCCCGATCGTCACGTCTGCGGGGTCGAGGAGCCACAGGCCCTGCATCCCGGCCGCCGCGTTGACGCGCACGCCGGTCACGTCGAGCCAGTGGCCGGAGGTTTCGACCAGGCCGCCGTCGCCGCCGCGCGCGCCGCCGCGCGCCGAGATGACGCCCGCGGCGCGGGTGGAGCCGTCGGACCACAGCACCACCGTGCCGCCGGCGCCGACGCCCACCGCATCGGCGGTGATCCGGGAGTCGGTGCTCATATAGGTCGCCAGGGCGTTGGGAACGGCTGCGTTGCCGCCCATGAAGTCGCCGCCGATCAGGACACGGCCGCCGCCGGCCTCGCCGGTGGCGTCGATGCTGCCGCCGAACAGGCCGACGTTGGCGCCCGTGACCGTGACCGCGCCGCCCGTCTGGCCAAGGTCAGCGCCCGAGACATTGATGACGCCGCCCACTTCGACCACGCCGGTCGGGCCGCCGGAGAGGCGGACCACGCCATTGCGGTTCTGCAGGGTCTTGGCCTCGATCACCCCGGTGTTGTTGACCACAGTTTGCAGCAGGTTGCCTGCGGCTTGTGTGAGATGCAGTTTCATCGTTGTTTTGATTGGATGATTTTCAGGGATAACAGGCGGCTTTCGTTGCTACATAAGCCCCTGACAATGTAAGATAACACACTTTTTTACCGGCCCCTGCGCCCGAAAATCTCTCCCTATGGACCCGATACTGAAGTCTTCCAAACTCAACAACGTGTGCTACGACATTCGCGGCCCGGTGATGGCACGTGCCAAGCAGATGGAAGAGGAAGGGCAAAAACTCATCAAGCTCAACATTGGCAACCTTGC
>NCED01000070.1 GCA_002280485.1 Caulobacterales bacterium 32-69-10 | reverse complement strand
CCCGCTGATCGGCGACCTGGGGACCGTCCACCGGCCCTATCGCGGCCTGGCCGGCGGGCGCGATCACCACCTGTCGTACGGCGCCCTGGCCCCGCCGGTGGTGCAGGCCCTGTGGTCGCTGCCAACGCTGCGGGGCGAGGCCCGCTAGACCTACTTCAGCCGCGCCACCAGGCTCGACGTGTCCCAGCGCCTGCCGCCCATGGCCTGCACGTCCGCGTAGAACTGGTCGACCATGGCGGTCATGGCCAGGGAGGAGCCGTTGGCGCGGGCCTCCTCCAGGACGAGGCCGAGGTCCTTGCGCATCCAGTCGACGGCGAAGCCGAAGTCGAACTTGCCCTCAGCCATCGTCCCCCAGCGGTTGTCGAGCTGCCAGGACTGGGCGGCGCCCTTGGAGACGGCTTGGTGCACGGCCTCCAGGTCGAGGCCGGCGTGTTTGGCGAAATGCATGGCCTCGGCGATGCCCTGGACCACTCCGGCGATGCAGATCTGGTTGACCATCTTGGTCAACTGGCCCGAGCCCGAGGGGCCCAGCAGCTTGGCGGCCTTGGCGTAGGCGGCCAGGACCGGCTCCATGCGCGCGAAGGCGGCCGGATCTCCGCCGGCCATGACGGTGAGGGTCCCGTTCTCGGCCCCCGCCTGGCCGCCCGATACGGGGGCGTCGACGAAGGCGCGGCCCACGGCCTGGGCGCGCTCGTCCATCTCGCGGGCCAGATGCGCCGAGGTGGTGGTGTGGTCGACGATCACCGCGCCGGGCGCCAAGTCGGCCAGGGCGCCCTCCACCACCCCGCGCACGTCGCCGTCATTGCCGACGCAGAGGATCAGGGCCTCGGCGCCGTGGGCGGCCTCGGCCGGCGACCGCGCCGCTTCGCCGCCGTGGGCCTGGACGAAGCGGATCGCCTTTTCCGGACCGCGGTTGAACACCGAAAGCGTGTGCCCAGCCTTGGCCAGGTGGCCGGCCATGGGGAAGCCCATGACGCCCAGGCCGACGAAACCGATCTTCATCGTGCGTTCTCCGGAGAAGCGGCCCGGCCATAGCGGCCGCGGTAATAGGTCAGGCTGTCGCCCTCGCGGGCGTCGAAGCTTGTCACCTCGCCCACGAACAGCAGATGGTCGCCGAGCGGAATGGTCTGGACGACCCGGCAGTAGAGCCGGCTGAGGGCCCCCGCCACCGAGGGCGGGTCGCCGGGGGCGGTGCGTTCAGGCTCCAGCCGATAGTTTCCGCGGCGGGCGTGGTCGGCGGCCAGGCCCGCGTCGTCGGCGCCGAGGATGTTGACCGCGAAGCGCTCCGCCTCGCGGAACCAGACGCCGCGGTCGGACGCCGCCCCGAGCGACCAGGCGACCAGAGGCGGCTCGAGCGAGATCGAGGAGAAGGAGTTGATGGTCAGCGCCGCCGCCCCGCCCGCCCGGTCGTCGACGGTGATCACCGCCACCCCGGTCGGGAAGGCGCCGAGGGCGTGGCGGTAGAGGGCCTTGGCGTGATCGTCCACGTCCTCTCCAGGGCGGGTGCGGGAAGGTCCGCGCGATAGGCGATGTACAACCGGCGCGCAACCGCATCTTAACCGCGGACCCGTTAAGCCTACCGGGAAGTAAGCGCGGGGACGGGTGGGCATGGCCTACGGCAGCGATCAGCCGATCGTCATCAAGAAGGTCAAGAAGGGTCACGGGCACGGCCACCACGGCGGCGCCTGGAAGGTCGCCTATGCCGACTTCGTGACCGCGATGATGGCCTTCTTCCTCCTCATGTGGCTGATCAACACCACCAGCCCCGAGCAGAAGCGCGGCATCGCCGACTATTTCGCCCCCGCCAGCGTATCGGCGACCACCTCGGGCTCCGGCGGCATCCTGGGCGGCACCTCCCTCGGCGACGACGGGGTCAAGAGCGACGGGTCCCAGTCGGTGATCCAGCAGTTGGCCCCCGAGCCGCCGCAGGACACCGAAGAGGCCGGCAAGAACGAGCGCACCGGAGAAGCGGGCGGCACGGCCACCGCCGAGGAAGCCGCCGCCCAGGCCGCCGCCAAGAGAGAGGCCGACACCTTCTCGTCCGCCGCCCAGTCCCTGCGCCAGGGACATGCCGGAGCTCGCCGAGCTGTCGAAACAGGTTCTGGTCGACGAGACCCCTGAAGGCCTACGCATCCAGCTGATCGACCAGGAAGGCCGCTCGATGTTCGAGAACGGCTCGTCGCGGCCCAACGGCCGGGCGCGCCTGCTGCTGCGCGCCGTGGCCAAGGTGATCAACCAGTTGCACAACCGGGTCACCGTATCGGGCCACACCTCGGCCAACGTCGGCGGCGGGGTCGGCGACGACTGGGCCCTGTCGTCCGCCCGCGCCAACGCCTCGCGCAGCGTGCTGCAGGACGCGGGCGTCGATCCCGACCGCGTCTACCAGGTCGCGGGCAAGGCCAATTCCGATCCGCTGTTCCCGGACGATCCCACCCTGCCGGGCAACCGCCGCATCGCCATCGTTCTGTTGCGTGAAAAGCCGGTCCTGCCCCCGGACCATATGCCATGACGCGTCGCCGCGACTGAATCGCTTGCGGCCTTGGGCTGGGTAAGTGCTAATCCCATCCAGGGCTTGGACTTGAAGGGAACCCGATAGCTCTGTGACCCAGCACTTCGCGACGCGCCAGCTACGGCTCTTCCTGACGGCGCCGTCCCCCTGCCCCTATCTGCCTGGACGCGACGAGCGGAAGGTGTTCGCGCACCTGCCGCTGACCGAAGGCGCGTCGGTCAACGACGCCCTGACCCAGGTCGGCTTCCGCCGGTCGCAGAACATCGCCTACCGCCCGGCCTGCGAGAACTGCGAGGGCTGCGTGTCCGCCCGCATCCCCGCCGCAGCCTATCCCTTCTCGCGCTCCGAGCGGCGGGTGCTCGACCGCAACGCCGACCTGGAACGCTATCTGGTCGAGGCTGAGGCCACGCTGGAGCAGTTCGACCTCCTGCGCCGCTACCTCTCGGCCCGCCACGCCGAGGGCGGCATGGCCGACATGACCTGGCACGACTATGTCGCCATGGTCGAGGACACGGCCGTCCGAACCCACCTGATCGAGTATCGCACCGCCAGCCAGGACGACGGCCCGGGCGAGCTGGTCGCCTGCGCCCTGGTCGACGTGCTCGCCGACGGCCTGTCGCTGGTCTACAGCTTCTATGACCCGACGATCGCCCGGAAGAGCCCCGGCTCGTTCATCATCCTGGACCATGTGGTGCAGGCCGAGGCGGCGGGCCTGCCCTACGTCTACCTCGGCTACTGGGTGCTCGGCAGCGAGAAGATGGCCTACAAGGCCCGCTTCAATCCGCTGGAGGTGCTCAAGCCCGGCGGCTGGCGCCTGCTGGCGGCCAGCGAGCGCTAGCTCACGCCCAGCGGGGCGGTCCGCCGCCCTGGGCCCAGTCGCGCGTCGCCGCGACCTCGGCCCCCAGACTGGCATGCAGGCTGTCGAGTTCGGCCCCGTAGCGGTGGGCGACCCGCTTCAGCATGGCGGTGAGGGCGCCGGAGGCCATCTGTCGGATGTCCAGCGCGATGTCGGGCGCGCCGAGCAACTGGTCCTCCAGGGACGACAGGGTCAGGCCGCACATGGACCAGCGGCTGTACTGCCGCTCGGCCACCGGGCGCAGCAGGCGCACAGTCGGCGCGGCGTGGCGCACGTCGGCCTCTATCCGAGCGTAGCAGGCGCGCACCGCGTTCTCCTCACCCTCGAGCATCTGCACGAACCACGCGCCATTGGAGATCAGCAGGCCGGTGATCCGGTCCGCCCCGTTGCGGCGATGCGAGACGAGGAGGATTTCGTGCATCGTCGCCTCGAGGGTCAGGGCGGCGACGGGCGAGACGTCGCTGACGTAGACGAGCTGGAAGATCGGTGCAGGGACAGAATCGGTCATCCGCCAAGACTTACAGCAACGGCAAAGCTTCGATCAGCTTGTTCGCGTCAGGGATGTGAAGCGGGCGACCAGCAGGCCGGCGGACATGAAGCTGGCCACGATCACCGCCCACAGGATGCCGGACAGGCCCCAGCCGACAGGAACGGCCAGGACATAGCCCAGGGGCAGCATCACCACCGCATAGCTGGCGATCTGGACCCAGGTGGGCAGCCAGACGTCGGCGCAGGCCCGCAGCATCTGGGCGGCGACCACCTGCAGCCCGTCGGCGACGAAGAACAGGCAGCCGAGGACCAGGGCCGCGGCGGTGAGGGCCGTCAGGGCCGGGTCGGTGGTGTAGAGGCCGGCGATGGGGCCGGCGAAGGCGAACACGGCCGCCGAGACCACCACCAGCAGGCCGACGGTGACGCAAAAGCCCAGGGCGCCGGCGCGGGCCACCCCGGCGTGGTCGCCGGCGCCATAGGCCCTGGCCACCAGCACCCCGGCGGCGGTCGACAGGCCCAGCGGGGCCATGAAGATGATGGCGGTGACGTTGAGGGTGATGGCCCAGCCGGCCACGGCCAGCCCGCCGACCCAGCCGGCGACGATGTTCATGCCCGAGAAGGCGGCGGTCTCCACGAAGAAGGCCGCCCCGGTGGCGTAGCCGATGCGCCGCTGCTCGGCCTCCGCGGCCCTGTCGCGCGCCGGTCGGGTGAAGACGCCGAGCGCCCTGGCCTGCGGCAGGCCGGCGACGAGGGCGGCGGCGACCAGCACGAGGCTGAGCCGTGCTCCGAAGGTGGCCCAGCCGGCGCCGAGCGCGCCGAAGGCAGGCAGGCCGAACCCGCCCGGCACCAGCAGGAGCAGCAGGCCCAGGTTCACGACATTGGCGAACCACATGGCGGCCATGGCCAGGACCGGCCGGCGCAGGGCCTCCAGCCACGACGAGAGCACCACCCCGAGCAGGGAGAAGGGCAGCGACAGGCAGAAGATCCGCAGCACCCGGCCGGCGCCGGCCGCGAGGTCCGGCTCGATGCCGGTCAGGCGCAGGAAGGCCGGGCCGAACGCATAGACGGCGGCGCTGGACGCCAGCCCGACCCATAAGGCGTAGACCAGGCCCCGCCGCAGCACCGCGCCGGCGGGATGGCCGCGGGCGGTCATCACCTGCACCCCGGAGAGCAGGCCCATCCCCGTGGTCAGCACCACCGCGGTCACCGCCCAGCCCAGGGCCATGTAGCCGAGCTCGACGGTGGAATAGCGGCCCACGACCACGGTGTCGGACAGGCCCATGGCCATGACCCCCAGCCGGGTGGCGATCACCGGCCCCGCCAGGCGCAGCAGTTCGAACAGGTCGCGGCGGACGGGGGTCATGGGCCCCTGTTATAGGGCGCCGCGCCAAGATCTTCCCCCGCGCTCTTCCGCGAGAGGGGAAGTACTCGGCGAAGCCGGAGGATGGGGGCTGCAGGGCGCGAGGCGTGAAGCTGGCCCTGGCGGCGCCCTGCAGCCCCCTCCACCAAACTTCGTTTGGTCCCCCTCCCCCGGCCACAAGAGGCCTGGGGAGGATCTGAACAGAGGCAATGTCGGGACTGGGCCCGAAAACGACGCTTTCAGGCTTGGAGCGGGACGCCGCTAAGCTCAGGCTGCAGCCATGATCCGCACCGCGCCGTTCGGCCAGCGCTACGCCTTCGTCGTCCTCGCCATCGCCTTCGTCTGCCTGATGGCGACGGCGGCGCTGCGGTCGGCGCCGGGCGTGCTGATGATCCCGTGGCAGAAGGCGTTCGGCTGGGACCGGGGGACGATCTCGGCGGCGGTGGCCATCGGCCTGTTCCTCTACGGCATGGTCGGTCCTTTCGCCGCGGCGGCGATGCAGAACTTCGGCCTGCGCCGCACCATGGCCGCGGCGCTCGGCCTGATGGCCCTGGCCACGGGTCTCAGCCTGTTCATGACTGAGCCGTGGCAGCTGGTGGTCACCTGGGGCGTGATGTCGGGCCTGGCCACCGGGGGCGTGGCCATGGTCTTCGCCGCCACCCTGGTCAACCGCTGGTTCGTGGCTCACCGCGGCCTGATGACCGGGATCCTCACCGCCTCGGCGGCGGCCGGCTCGCTTGTCTTCCTGCCGCCCATGGCCGCCGTGGCGTCCAGCGACGGCTGGCGGCCGGTGGTGCTGTGGCTGGCCGTCGGCATGGGGGCGCTGGTTCCCCTGGTGCTGCTGTTCCTGCCCGAGCGCCCGGCCAACGCCGGGATCGAGGCCTGGGGCGCGATCCCCGGCGACCCGCCGCCGGCCGAGCACCGCCGGGGCGACCCGATCTCGACCGCCTTCGCGGTCCTCGGCCGGGTGGCGAAGCATCGCGACTTCTGGCTGCTGTCCAGCACCTTCTTCGTCTGCGGCCTGACCACCAGCGGCCTGGTGGCGACGCACATGATCGCCCTGTGCTCGGACCACGGCATGGCGGCGGTGGCGGCCGGCGGGCTGATGGCGATGATGGGCGCCTTCAACATGGTCGGCACGACAGCGTCAGGGTGGGCGACCGACCGCTTCGACGCCCGCGTCCTGCTGTTCGCCTATTACGGCCTGCGCGGGCTGTCGCTGATCTACCTGCCCTACGCCGACTTCACCCTCTACGGCCTGTCGCTGTTCGCGGTGTTCTACGGCCTCGACTGGATCGCCACCGTGCCGCCGACGATCAAGCTGGCCAACGCCGCCTTCGGCGAGGAGGACGGCCCCATCGCCTTCGGCTGGATCTTCGCCGGCCACCAGGTCGGGTCAGCCATCGCCGCCCTGATGGCCGGGGTGCTGCGGACCATGACCGGGACCTATCTCGAGGCCTTCGTCCTGGCCGGCGCGGCGGCCCTGATCGCGGCCGGGGCGGCCCTGTTCATCGGGCGCGGGCCTACTCGCCTGCCCTTCTCCCCTCCGGGGGAGAAGGTGGCGGCGTAAGCCGACGGATGAGGGGGCGCGTCAGGATGAGGTGCGTCGTCCAGGTAGCCGCCCTACTGCTCGCGGCGGCTGCTTTGTCGGCCCAGGTTGGGGTCGAGACGACGGGCGCGCCGTTCGTCAAGATCCTGGCGGCTGGCGCGGCGCTCGCATTTTCGATCGCGGGCCTGTTGTGCTTCTTAGGCATCCGTGCGGGCCAGCTGACACTTCCAGGTGAGCCGCCGTCCTGGTGGGGGCGAAATGCCAACGTCGAAAAATTGGACGAAGCCTGCGCCGAATACTGGGTGGCGGGCCAGCTCGAGGACGCCATCGTCAGCAGGCTATGACTAGGCGCCGGGCGTATTGGCTCAATGCAGGATTACTGGCCGGATTCGGTGGCGCCCATGCTGATGGCGTCAGCCGCGATCCTGTCCGCAATTCCGCCTGGCATCGGCGCTTAACGGCTCTGCCCGAGGTCCCGCCGGTCGCAAGCCTCGATCGTCCGGCGGTCCTGCGGGTCGCCGTTCTCGCAGACATGATTGTCGTCCCCCGCGTAGGGGCTGCGCAGCGCTGACGGCGTCGCCGGCGCGGGTTCCGCAGTCGGCCTGGGCGCGACACGCGTGGGCGGCGCCTGATTGGCGGCCACCGCCACCGGAGCGGCCATGGCCGGCGAGCTCACCGCAGTCGGGACGGTCGTGTCGGCCGGCGCGGCGGCTTGGGTCGCCACCGCCTCGTACCGCTTGGCCCACTCGTCGAAGTCCGAATAGCCGATCGCTTCGATGATCGGGTTGGCCCCGACCAGGGCGTAGACCATGCCGCTTCCGTCGGCGGCCGGCTGGACCGTGTAGGTTCCTTCGAACGACGTCTGGCTGTCGGCCCCAAGCGATCGGATCGCCCCAACCGGGAAGGTCAGGCGGATCAGGCTCGAGCAGCTGGTCTTGCCCGTGGCCTCGTCGATGGTGTCGACGACAGGCCGCTCCAGCTTCAGCGTGGACAGCTCGGACACCCGCGACATCGCCAGCTTGGACGGGCCGCTGGCCAGGTCACGGGCCTTGTCGAAGATGATCTTCTTCAGGGTCGCAGCGCTCTCCTCCGAGGCGCACACCGCCGCGGGCCCTGTCGCGACCGCCTTCGTCTTTCCCGCGGGCCCCTCGCCCTGGCTGCAGGCCGCCAGACCGACCAGCGCGACAGCGCAGGCGCTCATACCCCTCATCGAATCCCCCAAGCCGCCGGCGCGCCCCCCGCGCCGCTCCACCGGAAGATGAGCAGGTTTCTACGCTCGCGGCGAATCCGTTAGCGCCTCCGTCCCCGTCCGCGTTTGGCGGAGCGAGGCAGCTGGCAAAATCAAACAACTCTTCCGGGCATCTGGACTCCGCGCAACGCGAAGTACACTCTCGTTAATCAAATGGGGCGGGGGTCCACGATGAAAGCGGTAAAGATAGCGGCGGTGTGCGCGCTTGCGCTCACCTCAACCGGGTGCGCGACAACCAGCTTCGCGCCGCCAGTAGTCAATCTTAAGAACAGCACGACGTTCACGCCCCAGACCGCCTCAGGTAAAACGACGGCGGTCGCCATTAATTCTTGTTTAGCGCAGATTGAACCCACGAACACGGGCATCGGCGAGAACGTCGAAGGCGCTCGCAATCTGATCGACAACTTCATCTATGTGTACCGGTGTCAGGCACACTCGGTCGCTAACGGGCGGCAGCGGTTCGAGGTGCCGGCCATTCTGGTCGCGGCAGGTACGGTGACCGCGCTAGCTCTTGGCGCGGGACCTGACGTGGCAATCATCGGCGGCGCGACCGGTGCAACCCTAGCGAATACGAAGGGCTATTTCGATCCACAGCGAAAGGCGGAGATCTACGATCATGCCCTCGACGCTCTGCTCTGCATCAAGACAGAAGCCGTTGGGATCACCGCCTTCGAGGCGACTGCAAATAACCTGAAATCGACTTTGCTCAATCAAAGCCCTCCGCCGATCACCGTGAGCGTGGACAAGCAATACTTTGACATGGTCTCGGCGGCGCTCTTCTCC
>NCED01000122.1 GCA_002280485.1 Caulobacterales bacterium 32-69-10 | reverse complement strand
TCTTGTAAGCGGCGAGGTCGTCATAACGGCCACGGAGTTCAAGGCCAAGTGCCTGGACCTGCTGGATCGCGTGAACTCGGGCGAGATCCGCAGGGTTCGGGTGACCAAGCGCGGCAAGGAAGTGGCGGTTCTGGCGTCGCCGGCCGAGGACGGCGAGGCGCCTTGGAACCCCATGAGCATGTTCGGCGCGATGAAGGGATCGATTGTCATCGATCCCAGCATCGACCTGGACAAACCGATCTACGAACAGGTTTTCGGCACAACGGTTGAAGCCGACATGGGGTTGGATGAGATTGATCTAGGCCTTGAAAGTCACGGGGCGTGAGTGACGGGGTATTGCTGGACACCCACGCCCTGATCTGGATCGTCGAGGGCGTCGCACTTCGGCCGGCGGCTGTCGAAATGATCAGTGCGGCGGCGGTGCAGGGCGAACTGTTTGTCTCGGCCGCGTCGGCTTGGGAAATGGGCTATCTGGCCAGCAAGCCAGAGTTGGTCCGAATTTTACGACGCGATGTCCGCACCTGGTTCTGGGAAGCCGTCAACACGGCTCATGCGCGCATCAAAGACCTGGCGCCGGACATCCTCTTGGATGTCGCGCATCTTCCGCCGCCTCTTCATCGAGATCCTGCCGATCGGATGTTGATCGCCACAGCGCGGGCTCATGATTTGACGCTGATCACCCGCGACCGCGCCATTCTCGACTATGCCGCCGCCGGTCACGTGCGGGCCATCGCCTGCTGAAAGACGGCTTGGCGCGGGGACGGGGCGTCGCTATAAGCCCGCGACCTTATTCTCCCTAACAAGAAGTCAATTCCCATGACCGAACGCACCTTCTCGATCATCAAGCCCGACGCCACGCGCCGCAACCTGACCGGCGCAATCAACGCCGTGATCGAAGGCGCCGGTCTGCGCATCGTCGCCCAGCGTCGCGTCAAGCTGTCGACCGACCAGGCCAAGAAGTTCTATGAAGTTCACGCCGAACGCCCGTTCTACGGCGAACTGGTCGAGCAGATGACCGCCGAGCCGGTCGTCGTCCAGGTGCTGGAAGGCGAGAACGCCGTGGCCGCCTATCGTGAAATCATGGGCGCCACCAACCCGGAACAGGCCGCCGAAGGCACGATCCGCAAGCTGTTCGCCCTGTCGATCGGCGAGAACTCGGTCCACGGCTCGGACAGCCAGGACAACGCCAAGATCGAGATCGCCCAGTTCTTCACCGACGACCAGATCGTCGGCTAAGGCGCTCAAGTCGCGAGACAGCTGTTCTCGCATAGCGTGACTATATGGCCCGTGTCCGGAACCGGACGCGGGCCTTTTCGTTGGGTCTGCATCGTATCTCGTAGCCTCCCCCGGAGAAGACCCATGAAGACCATCCTGAAACTGACCCCCGTCATCGGCGCCGTGGCCCTGCTGGCCGCCTGCGGCCAGACCATGGAACAACGCGCCGCCACCGGCGCCCTGGGTGGCGCTGTCGCCGGCCAGGTCGTTGGCGGCAACACCGGTTCGACCGTGGCGGGCGCC
>NCED01000121.1 GCA_002280485.1 Caulobacterales bacterium 32-69-10 | reverse complement strand
GTCGTCAGCGGCGAAACCCTCCAGGCCTGATCGTCCGTGGCACGATCTACCACGTCAGAATCAGAGTCCCCCGGAACCTCGAAGCTCAGGTCGGGCGATCTCATCTGACGAAATCCCTCGGCACCGGGGTTCAGTCGGATGCGATTCGTAAGGCTCGATTGGTTGTCGCTGATTTTGAGCGTTGGCTTATGGCAGGAGACTGGGGCGTCGGGCCGTTCGCCGTGCATGAGCCCGTCGCGGTCGCCAACGCCACCCCCGTGTCGCCTGTGGCTATTCCCAAGGTCGAGCCAGCGGCGCCGGGGAAGACGTTCAGAGAGGTGTTCGACCTATTTCTCTCAGACCCGTCGCGTGACCGGACACAGAAGACCGCCTCGATCTACGAGGGTCTGTTCACCGTGGTCTCGGGCGTCTGGGGCGCGGACATCGCGCTCGATGACATCGACCGGGCCAAGTGCCGTGAACTGCTCGACGTGCTGCGAACCTTGCCGTCCAATCCCACCAAACGCTTTCCAAAGATGACCATGGTCGAGGCTTCGCGCATGGCGAAGGAAACCGGGCTGAGCACAGTTCTCAGCGCGGGCTCGATAAACGGCTACATGGCCAAGCTGCGGACCTTGCTGACGTTCGCCGTGCAGGAGGGCTGGATCGAGCGCAACGTCGCCAAAGGGCTCGGTGTGATCGATCCAATTCGGCGCCGTGACAAACGCCTGCCGTTCGCCACCGAGCAACTTCGGTTGATCTTCGACGCCCCGCTCTATCGCGGCTGCATCGACGACGGCGCGGGCTACGCCACGCCGGGACCGAGCCGTCCCCGGCGTGGTCGCTTCTGGATTCCGCTGATCGCCCTCTACACGGGGATGCGGCTGAACGAAATCTGCCAGCTTGATGTTGCCGACATCCAGATCGTCGAAGGCGTCGATTGCATCTTCGTGGGTTTGGGGCCTTCCACCGAAGCCTCCGACAAGCGGCTGAAAACGGCCAGCAGCGAACGATACATCCCCATCCATCCCGCGCTTCATGATCTGGGGCTGATGGATTTCGTCGCCAAGCAGCGACGGTCTGGGCGCCGGAAGCTCTTCTCGGACCTGCCTGCTTCGAGCACAGGCTACTACTCGGACAAGTTCAGCCGTTGGTTCAGCCGCTTCACAGAGAAGGCTGGCGCCGCGCGTCCGCGTACCTGTTTTCACAGCTTTCGGCACTGCTACCGCGACGCCCTGCGCGAGGCGGGCATACCCCATGAAGTTGCCCTTGCGCTCGGTGGCTGGGCGTCCGCCGGAGGGAAGGGGGACGTGGAGATCGCCGCCGCTTACGGCCGTGGCTACCGTCTGTCCACGCTTCTACAGGCTGTCGAGAAGGTCGAGTTTCCGGGTTTGGACCTTGGTCATCTGCGGCCGTCCAATAGGCCGCCATCCGGCGCCCTATCGCCCGACCTGAGCTTCGAGGTTCCGGGGGACTCTGATTCTGACGTGGTAGATCGTGCCACGGACGATCAGGCCTGGAGGGTTTCGCCGCTGACGAC
>NCED01000120.1 GCA_002280485.1 Caulobacterales bacterium 32-69-10 | reverse complement strand
TGGTCTCATAGACGTTCTCGATGTCCTGGAGCGCGCCGCCGGTGCCGTCCGTGTTGGGTCCGAAGCGGTGGTACTCGTTGTACTTCTTGAAGGCCTTGTTGAACCGCGCCGGGTTTGCCGGAGGCCCTAACTCCTGAGAGATAGGGTCCATGATGAGCAACAAGACGACGAACAAGTTTTCACCTGAGGTTCGCGAACGAGCGGTTCGGATGGTGCTGGATCACGAACCGGACCACGCCTCGCGCTGGGCGGCTGTGGTGTCCATTGCCGAGAAGATCGGATGTGCGCCGCAGACCCTGCATGAGTGGGTCAAGAAGACGGAGGTCGACAGCGGCAAGCGGGCCGGCGTGCCGACGGATGTCGCCGAGAAGCTCAAGGCGCTGGAACGGGAGAACCGCGAGCTGCGTCAGGCCAATGAGATCCTGCGCAAGGCCAGCGCCTATTTTGCCCAGGCGGAGCTCGACCGCCCGTTCAAGCGATGATCGCGTTTATCGACGAGCATCGAGAGGCTTACGGGGTCGAGCCGATCTGCAGGGTCTTGCCGATCGCCCCATCCACCTACCACGAGCATCTGGCCCAGCGGCGCGATCCGGCGCGGCAGTCGGCGCGGGCGCGGCGGGATCAGGCCCTCAAGCCTGAGATCGCCCGCGTCTTCGCCGAGAACTTCGCCGTCTACGGCGTGCGCAAGGTCTGGCGGCAGATGCGGCGAGAGGGCTTGAGCGTCGCCCGATGCACGGTGGCGAGGCTGATGGCTGAGCTTGGCCTTCAAGGGGTGATCCGGGGCAAGCCCGTGCGCACCACGATCAGCGACAAGGCCTCGCCCTGTCCGCTCGACCACGTGAACCGCCAGTTCCACGCTCCGGCGCCCGACCGTCTGTGGCTGTCGGATTTCACCTACGTCGCCACCTGGGCAGGCTTCGTCTATGTGGCCTTCGTCATCGACGCCTATGCCCGGCGGATCGTCGGCTGGCGCGTCAGCCGCACCGCCCACGCCAGCTTCGTCCTCGACGCGCTGGAGCAGGCCCTGCACGAACGCCGCCCGCAACATCGCGGCGGCCTGGTGCACCATTCCGACCGCGGCTCGCAATACGTCAGCATCAAGTACACGGAGCGATTGGCCGAGGCTGGCATTGAGCCGTCGGTCGGCAGCGTCGGCGACAGCTATGACAACGCCTTGGCCGAGACCATCAACGGTCTCTACAAGGCCGAGGTCATCCACCGGCGCGGCCCCTGGCGCTCGTATGAGGCCGTCGAGTTCGCCACGCTCGAATGGGTCGACTGGTTCAACAATCGCCGGCTCCTTGAGCCCATCGGCAATATTCCCCCCGCCGAAGCTGAAGCCGCCTACTATGCCGCGCTTGCGCCGTCCGCTATGGCGGCATGACTTAAGCCAAATGGCCTCCGGCAAACCCGGCGCGGTTCATGTCGTAGTCGCCGATCAGCCACGAGCCGAAGCTGTTGGTGAACACCGAGGTGACATCGGCCACCGAAGTGCCCCGCAGCTTGGACCGGGTGCCATTGA
>NCED01000119.1 GCA_002280485.1 Caulobacterales bacterium 32-69-10 | reverse complement strand
GATGGAGTTCTTGGCCGCGATCCCCATCAGCATCAGCACCCCGATCAGGGCCGACATGGAGAAGTTGGCGCCGCCGATGGCCAGGGCGATGAAGGCGCCCCCGATGGCCAGGGGCAGGGCCGCCATGATGGTGATCGGATAGGCGAAGCTTTTGAACAGCAGCGTCAGCACCGCATACATCAGCAGGATGCCCGAGGCGAAGGCGACGCCGAAGCCGGTCAGCATCTCCTGGATGAACTCCGTGTCGCCGGCCGGCACCTGGCGCACGCCCGCGGGCAGGGCCTTGACCGAGGGCAGCTGGTTGACAGCTATCCCCGCTGCGCCGGTGGTGATCCCGTCCAGTTCGGCGCTGATGGAGGCGATGCGCGACCGGTCCTGGCGGGAGACGGTGGCCGGACCGGCGCCGAACTCGATGTCGGCGACGGCGCTCAACGGCACGGAGGCGCCGTTGTTGGCGGGCACGCGCAGGTTTTCCAGCACGCTCAGGTCCTCGCGGGCTTCTTCCGTCAGCTGCAGACGGATCGGGATCTGACGGTCGCCCAGATTGTATTTGGGCAGGTTCTGGTCGACGTCGCCGATGGTGGAGACCCGGACCGCCTGGGAGATGGCGCTGGCCGAGACGCCGGCCAGGGCGGCCTCGTCGGCGCGGGGCGTAACCAGGATTTCCGGACGGGCTATGGCGGCCGAGTTGACGACGTTGGCCAGTCCCGGAACGCCGCGCATCTCTTCCTCGACCTTGCGCGCCGCAGCGGTCAGGGCGACGGGATCGTCGCTCAGGATCGAGAAGGTGTAGGTGGTGCCGTCGCCGGGACCGCCCCCCGACTGGGAGATGCCGGCGCGAATCCGGGCGCCGGGAATCTGTTTCATCTCGTCGACCATGACCCGCGCGAAGGCCTGCTGGCTAAGCTCCCGGTCGCCCTTGGGCACCATGTCGGCATAGATGTAGGCTTGGGTCACGTCCTGGCCGCCGATGGCGGCATAGATCGAGGTGACTTCGGGGCGGGCCTCCAACTGTCGGGTGATCTGCTGCACCACGGCGTCGGTCTGGCCCAGGGTCGAACCTGGCGGCAGTTCGACCTGGAAGGCCGCGCGCGCCGTGTCGCCGGGCGACATGAACTCGAACGACATCTTGGCCACGATTGAGGTTCCGATCGACCCGACCAGGAACAGGATGCCGATGATGAAGACCTTCCACCGATTGCCCAGCGACCAGCGCAGGGCCTTCAGATAGCCGCCCATCCAGAAGGGATCGCGGTCCTCATGGTGGGTGTGTTTCAGGATGAAGGCCGCCATCAGCGGCGTCAGGGTCCGCGCCACCAGCAGCGAGAAGGCAACCGACACGCAGGCCGCCAGGGCGAAGGCCTTGAAGAACTGGCCGATGATGCCGGGCATGAAGCCGACCGGCGCGAAGACGGCGATGATGGTGGCCGTGGTGGCCACGACCGCCAGACCGATCTCGTCCGCCGCCTCCAGCGAGGCGTCATAGGGCGGTTTGCCGTCGCGCATGTGGCGGACGATGTTCTCGATC
>NCED01000009.1 GCA_002280485.1 Caulobacterales bacterium 32-69-10 | reverse complement strand
CCGAGGCCTGCCACGCCGGCTCCTGTCGACGCGGCGCCCGCGCCGGCCCCCGCCGCGTCCGCCCCCGCCCCCGCGCCCGTGCGCACGCCGCCCCCGGCGGTGCAGGGACTGTTCTGAGCCGTGAGCCGTCAGCCCTCCCAACCCCTGCAACCGCTCATCTGGCTTGGCCTGCCCATGCTGCTCAGCATCGTGGCCACCCTGCTGCTGGCCACGCCGATAAGGGTCTTCGGCCTGGCCCTGCCCGAGCCGGTGTTCCCGATGGTGCTGGCCTTCTCGTGGGCGGTGATCCGGCCTTCGGTGCTCGGGCCCTTCGCCCTGCTGCTGATCGGACTGTTCCAGGACCTGTTCTGGGGCGGGCCGCTCGGCCTATGGCCGCTGTCGCTGTTGATCGCCTATTTCATCGCCCTCTTGACCCGCAACCTGATGGTCGGCCAGAGCGGCTCGGTGCTTTGGGGCTGGTTCGCGGCCCTGACGGCGCTGGCCGTCGGTTGCGCCTATGTTTTCAGCGTGCTCGGGTCGGGCGTCATGCCTAGCCTGGTGGCCACGGGCATGACGATTTTGGCCACCGCGCTGCTCTATCCGGTGGCGCATCAATTGATCGATCGCTTCGAGGACGCCGACGTCCGATTCCGCTAGGGTAGCGCCCAGTCGCTTCGCCGAGAGTTTGCCGCACGATGGAACCATCCATCTTTTTCGACGAGGTCAACGAGCGCCAGGGGGTGTTCCACCGGCGCGCCTTCCTGCTGGGCGGGATGGCGGGCGCGGGCCTGCTGGCCATGACCGGCCGGCTGGTGGCCCTGCAACTGGTGCAGGCCAACCGCTATCAGACCCTTTCGGCCTCCAACCAGTTCAACTTCCGCCTGCGGCCGCCGCCGCGGGGGCGCATCCTCGACCGCAACGGGGTGGAGATCGCCTCCAACCGGCCCGACTTCCGGCTCACCGTGTCGCGAGACGAGATTTCGAACGTCGAAACCACCCTCGACGCCGTCAGCCGCCTTCTGCCCATGGACGACGCGCGCCGCAGCCAGCTCAAGCGCGAAATCTCCAACTCGCCCCGCTTCGTGCCGGTGGCGGTCGCCGACGGCCTGACCTGGGAGGAGTTCGCCCGGGTCAATGTCCGCACGCCGGAGCTGCGCGGGGTCAACGCCGACATGGGCGAGGCGCGGGTCTATCCTTACGGCGGCGCCTTCGCCCACGTGATCGGCTACGTCTCCAAGATCAACAAGGCCGAGCTCGACAAGGAAGGGCCCAACCCCGAGCCCCTGCTGCTGCATCCGGGCTTCCGCATCGGCAAGCAGGGGGTGGAGAAGGCGCTCGACCAGCAGCTGCGCGGCAAGGCGGGCGGCCAGAAGGTCGAGGTCGACGCGGTCGGCCGGGTCGTGCGCGAGGACCCCGAGGGGGACATCAAGGCCGTGCCCGGCAAGGATGTGCAGCTGACCCTCGACGCCGACATCCAGGCCAGGGCCCTGGAGGTGATGGGCGACGAGAGCGGGGCCATCGTGGTGATGGACTGCCGCAACGGCGACCTGCTGTGCATGGTGTCGTCGCCCAGCTTCGACGCCAACCGTTTCGCCTCGGGGGTCTCCGGCGCCGAGTACCGGGCCCTGATGAACTATGAGAGGAAGCCGCTCCTCGACAAGGTGATGACCGGCACCTATCCGCCGGGCTCGACCTTCAAGCCGACGGTGGCCCTGGCGGCTCTTTCGGCGGGGGTCGATCCGGAGCAGCGCGTGCACTGCGGCGGCAGCTGGTACTGGGGCGGGCGCAGTTGGCGCTGCTGGAAGCCCGGCGGGCACGGCTCGCAGAACATGCACGACGCCATCAAGAACTCCTGCGACATCTATTTCTACCAGACCGCCCTGCGCATCGGCCCCGACGAGATCGCCAAGGCCGCCCACGCCGTCGGTTTCGGCCAGATCTTCGACATCGGCATCCCCGGCCAGAAGAAGGGCGTCGTCGGTTCGCGGGAATGGAAGCGAACGGCGGTGAAGCGCGAGCCCAAGTGGCAGCCCGGCGACTCGGTCAGCTATGGCATCGGCCAGGGCTATGTGGCGGTGAACGCCCTGCAGCTGGCGGTGATGACCTCGCGGATCGCCAACAGCAAGAAGGCGCTGAACCCGCGCCTTATCAAGTCCGTCGGCGGGGTGGATACGCCCCCGGGCGACGCGGCGCCGGACCTGCCGTTCCCCCCCGAGCACCTGGCCTATGTGCGCGGGGCCATGGTGGCGGTGGCCAACGACACCAGCGGCACCGCCTATCGCCAGAGCCAGCTGGGCCTTGGCGACATCCAGATGGCGGGCAAGACGGGCACCGCCCAGGTGCGCAGCTACGCGGGCCTGGCGAGCCGCAACAGCGCCCACTACGAATGGAAGTTCAAGGACCACAACCTGTTCGTGGCCTTCGCCCCCGTCGACGACCCGCGCTACGCCGTGGCGGTGATCGTCGAGCATGGCGGCCTCGGCGGCGCCACCGCCGGCGCGCCGCGCGCCCGTGAAGTGATGCGCGTGGCCCTGCTCAAGGACCCCGAAATCCGCGCCCGCATCGAAAAGCCGCTGCCCTTGCCCGACGTCCCCGAGGCCGTGGACGCCGAGGGCGCCGCCCCCGATCAGCCGACGGTCGCGCAAGCCGCGCCGGCCGGCCCGCCTCAGCCGAGGACGCAAGGATGACCGCTTCGGCCCTGACCCGTCCCGGCGAGCGCGAACGCGTCTCCATCAAGCTGCTGGAGATCGACTGGCGCCTGGGCATCCTGCTCTGCGCCATCGCCGGCGTCGGCGCCCTGATGCTCTATTCGATCGCCGGCAGCTCGTGGGAGCCCTGGGCCGACCGGCACCTGATCCGTTTCGGCCTGTGCTTCATCGTCATGCTGGTCCTCGCCCTGGTCGACCTGCGGGTGTGGTTCCTCTCGGCCTACCCGGTCTATGTGATGGGGCTGCTGCTGCTGGTCGCCGTGGAGCTGGTCGGCCACAACGCCCTGGGCGCCACCCGCTGGCTGAAGCTGGGGCCATTCCAGATCCAGCCGTCCGAGATCATGAAGATCGGCGTCGTGCTGGCCCTGGCCCGTTTCTACCATGGGGTCTCGGCCAAGGACGCGCGATTGTCGTGGAAGCTGCTGATCCCGGCCGCCCTCATCGGCGCCCCGGTCCTGCTCGTCGCCCACCAGCCTGACCTCGGCACCGCGGTGCTGATCACCCTGACCGGGGCGGGGGTGATGTTCATGGCGGGGCTGAGCTGGCGGGTGCTGGCGGTGGGCGCGATCGGCGCCCTGGCGGCCATACCGCCCTTCGTGCTCTTCGTGCTGCACGACTATCAGCGCAACCGGATCCTGACCTTCCTCGACCCGGAGAAGGACCCGTCCGGCACCGGCTATCACATCCTCCAGTCCAAGATCGCCCTGGGATCGGGCGGGCTGATGGGCAAGGGCTACGGCCTGGGCTCGCAGAGCCAGCTCAACTTCCTGCCCGAGAAGCACACCGACTTCATCTTCGCCACCTTCGCCGAGGAGTTCGGCTTCCTCGGCTGCCTCGGGCTCCTCACCCTCTATGCCGGCGTCATCGTCATCGCGCTGCGCATCGCCTCCATCAGCCACAGCCATTTCGGCCGGCTGTCGGCGGCGGGGGTGACCTGCACCTTCGCCCTCTATGTGCTGATCAACGCGGCCATGGTCATGGGCCTGGCCCCGGTGGTGGGCATTCCCATGCCGCTGCTCTCGTATGGCGGCACGGTGATGGTGACCGTCATGATCGGCTTCGGCCTCGTCATGGCCGTGCGCGTCCACCGCTATTCCGAGATCTCCTCCGGGCGCGGCGCGCTGTTTTAATTCAGTTCGCCGGCCTGCCGAAGCCGAACTCGAAAGTCTTGCCGGCGGGGGTCTTGATACTGGCCAGCCACAGGGCCTTGCGGCCGTCGCGGGCGGGCGAGCCCTTGACCGTGACCGCTTCTCCGACGGCGACGGCGCCCTTGTCGAAACCGCTCCGGGCCATGCCTTGAACGCCGCGGCTCTCCAGCGCCCAGACTGTCGCCGCTTCGCCCCGGGCGGCCGGCACGGTGACCTCCATCAGGGCGTGCGGATTGACCAGCTCGAGCTTGGACAGCACGCCCTGGACCTCGACGGTCTTGTCGCGGTCGTACATGGCCGAGATGCTGTGATGAGCCAGGGCCGGCAGGGCCGCCCCAGCCAGCCCGGCGTAAACCAGAACGCCCGTCCAACGCATGGTCGGCCTCCTCGAGGACGGGAGAGCGTCCTCCCGTGATCCGTAGACGTCAAGCGGGCCGTGTTGCTAGGTCTTGAGGGCGGCGTCGGTGGCGCGGACCAGGGCGTCGATCACGCCGGGCTCGGTCGAGGCGTGGCCGGCGTCCCACACCACCTCGAAGCGCGCCTCGGGCCAGGTCTTCTTCAGCCGCCACGCCGCGTCCATGGGCGTGACCACATCGAAGCGGCCCTGGACGATCCAGGCCGGGATGTGCCGGATGCTCGCCACCTGATCGAGCAGCCAGCCATCGTGGGGGAAGAAGCCGCCGTTCTTGAAATAGTGGCACTCGATGCGTGCGAAGGCGGTGGCGAAGTCCTGCTCGTTGAACTTGGCCGGCCGGGCTTCCGGGCCGCGGATGGAGATGGTGTCGCCTTCCCACCGGCTCCAGGCCTGGGCCGCCTGCCGCTGCACCTTGACGTCGTCGCAGGTCAGGCGGCGATGGTAGGCCTCCAGCAGGTCGCCGCGCTCGGTTTCCGGGATCGGCTCGACGAAGCGCTCCCAGGCGTCGGGGAACAGCATCGAGGCGCCCTCCTGGTAGAACCAGTCGAGCTCCTTCTTGGTCAGCAGGAAGACCCCGCGCAGGATCAGGCCGTCGACCCGGTCCGGATGGGTCGCGGCATAGGCCAGGGCGAGGGTCGAGCCCCAGGAGCCGCCGAAGACGGTCCAACGCTCGACGCCGAGCTGCTCGCGCAGGCGCTCGATGTCGGCGATCAGGTCCCAGGTGGTGTTGTCCTCCAGGCTGGCGTTGGGGCGCGAACGCCCGCAGCCGCGCTGGTCGAACAGGGTCATCCGCCAGCGGGAAGGGTCGAAGAACCGCCGCATGGTCGGGTTGATCGCCCCGCCGGGCCCGCCGTGGAGGATCACGCAGGGCTTTCCGGCCCGGGCCCCGCATTCTTCGTAGAACACCTCGTGCGGACCGCCCGTGGGCAGCCAGCCGAAGCTGAACGGCTCGTTGTCCGGGTAGAGCGAGCGACGGCCTTGGCCGTTGGGTCCGGTCATCGCGCGGGGAAAGTCTCTGCTGGCAAGGTGCTCGTAACTAGGACGTCTGGGCCAAGGAGGCTAGCCTTGAGCGTGCTCTGCGGAGCCTTACGCTGCATGATGCATTGAAGGCGAGCGTGGCGGCCGGACATGGAAACCGGTTCCGGCGGCCGCCGCGCCGCAGCTAAGCTTTGGAGCCCTTCAGCTCCGGGGCCCAGACGAGGACCGCCATGCGCTGGGACGACGATCGCCAATCCGACAATGTCCAGGACGACCGGGGCGTCAGCTTCGGCAGCGGCGGCGGCGGCGGCCTGATGCTGGGCGGCGGCGGCATCGGCGCCATCGTGCTGGTAGGCTTGGCCCTGCTGTTCGGCGTCGATCCGCGCCTGTTGCTCCAGGGCGGCGGCGGCGGGGATCCCAACGGGGTCCGCACCGAACCGGCCGGTCCCCGCGCCGACGACGAGGACGCCCGGTTCAGCCGCACGGTCCTGGCCTATACCGAGGACACCTGGGGCGAGATCTTCCAGGAGCGGGGCGCCCGCTACGATCCGCCGACCCTGGTGCTCTACGACGAGGGCCACCCGACCGGCTGCGGCTTCGGCCAGTCGGCGATGGGGCCGTTCTACTGCCCCCTCGATCACCGCATCTATCTCGACCTGACCTTCTTCCGCGAGCTGTCGGGCAAGTTCGGCGCGCCGGGCCGCTTCGCCGAGGCCTATGTCATCGCCCACGAGGTCGGCCACCACGTCCAGAACCTTATGGGCACGGCCGAGCGGACCCAGCGCCAGCAGCAGGGCGCCGACAGGACCCTCGCCAACCAGATCTCGGTGCGGGTCGAGCTGCAGGCCGACTGCTTCGCCGGGGTGTGGGCGGAGCGCACCAACCGGCGCGAGAATTTCCTCGATCCCGGCGATATCGACCAGGGCATGGCCGCCGCGAGCGCCGTCGGCGACGACACCCTGCAGAAGCAGACCCAGGGCCGGGTCGTGCCCGACGCCTTCACCCACGGCACGTCCGAGCAGCGGGTGCGCTGGTTCCGCAAGGGCTACGACACCGGCGCCCTGGAAAGCTGCGACAGCTTCGAGGGACCGTACGAGGGGCTTTAGGCCGCACAAAGCTCGTCATCCTCGGGCCGTGCGAAGCACGGTCCCGGGGACCCAAGCCACAGTGTCAGGATAAGGAGCCGTCGCTTGGGTCCCCCGGACCACCTCTTCGAGGCGGCCGGAGGATGACGGATGGTTGGATCTACGCCCGCTTACGCTCGCCGCCCCACAGCGCGGTGCGGTAGGCGTCGAAGCAGCGACGGCCGCAGATAAGGCGGATCAGGGCGCCTTCGGCCAGGGCCTTGGCGCGGGCGGGCTCTTCCTCGACCAGCGGCCGCAGGGCCTCCCGGTTCCAGTCCTCGGAGTGCTTCACGTCGAGGATGGCGTGCAGGTCGAAGTACTTGCGCACCTTTGGCTCGCAGCCCAGCCGCTTGAGGCCCTGGGCGACCAGGGCCACGCGGGTCGGCGCCGTCAGCTCGACCACGCCGAGCGCCCCCACAGAATGATAGGCATAGCGGCGGGTGGTGGCGAAGGCGGTCATGGCGTTGGCGAGCGCCAGGCTCTCCCAGGCGGTGCCGTCGATGGTCGGCTCAAGGCCTAGGCCGGTGCAGGTGCGCTCCAGCATCGGCCCGTGCATGCCCGGCTCGTTGCCGCGGCCCATCTCGTCCCAATAGTTGCGGGCCAGCTCGAGCTTGGCGGAGACCGGCAGCTTGACCTGGGTCAGGGCGACGAGATCGTCGAACCCGGCCTCGCCGGCGGCTTCCTGGGTCAGGAACCAGCGCAGCTCGTCATAGGTGGCTTCCTCGGCCAGCCACTGGAACAGGGGGTCGCCCTGGCCGGGACCGCTCGCCTTCAAGGCCTCGAACCAGGCGATGAAGCCGTCGGCGTCGGTAGGGACGGCGTCGATCTGGTCGGCGATCTCGGCGCGGAACGACTCGATCCAGGCGCCTTCCAACACCCGCATCTCATGTTCCTCGTGCAGGTCCTCCATCCAGCTAGCCGAGGGCAGGCCGGCGGACATGCGCTTGTGGTTCCAATGCGCCAGTCGTCGGTGCAGGGCCTGGGGATCGCGCAAGGCCTTCGCAGCGAGGGCCTCCGCGGTCGGAATTTCGGTCAGAAGGGTCATGTACCACTCATCACTGGGGCGAGGCGGGACGTTTTCGACCCGCGATTTGCAGGGTTTGACGCCTGAACACGCGGCCCGGTTCCATAGACTCGGCCAATGAGAGCGAAAGTTTTCCGTGATTTAACCTAGGTTATAACCCCTGTTGCAGCCGCAATGCTTGCCCGCGCACGCGGCCTCGCCTAGGGTTGCTGCGTTCTCCGGGGGGGCCCGCCCAAGGGCCTGAGAGGCGGCTGATGCCGTGACCCGCCGAACCTGATCCGGGTCATGCCGGCGAAGGGAGAGACGTCTTGTCCACGGCGCGCAACGAGTCGAATTCCGTCACGGTCCCTGCCTGGGCCGGCGCCGCGACGTCCCTTCACCCGCAGACCCTCCGCCGCCTCGCCAGAGCCTCAAGGGCCGCGAGCCTCCGCCAGAGAGTCCGCCATGAACATCGCCGTCACCCCGCCCGCGCCTGAGTCCTCCGCGCCCGAGTCCGAGCACGACCTGAGCAACGCCACCCTGCCCCTGGCCGAGGCCAAGACGGCGGTGATGAAGGAGACCGGCGCGATCCCGACCGGCGAGCGGCCGGGCTCGAAGAAGGTCTATGTGGCCGGCGAACTCTATCCAGACATCCGCGTGCCGTTCCGCGAGGTGGCGGTGCATCCCAGCGCCAACGAGCCGCCGGTGACCCTCTACGACTCGTCCGGGCCCTACACCGACCCGACCGCCAGCATCGACATCAAGCGCGGCCTGCCCAAGGTGAAGTCGAGCTGGCAAGCCGACCGCGGGGACATCGCCCCCGTGCCCAATCCCCGCGCGGTCCGTCCCGAGGACAACGGCGGCGCGACGGGGCGCCACCTGGCTCCCCAGTTCGACACCTCGAACCACCGGGTCTTCAAGGGCGTCCCCGGCCGGCCCGTCACCCAGTACGAATACGCCAAGGCCGGGATCATCACGCCCGAGATGGAATATGTCGCCATCCGCGAGAACATGCGTCGGGAGCAGTCCAGCCCCTGCGTGCGCGACGGCGAGGACTTCGGCGCCTCCATCCCCGACTTCGTGACCCCCGAGTTCGTGCGCCAGGAGATCGCGAGGGGGCGGGCCATCATCCCGCACAACATCAACCACCCCGAGGTCGAGCCGATGATCATCGGCCGCAACTTCCTGGTGAAGATCAACGCCAACATCGGCAATTGACAAGCTGGTCTGGGCCACCCGCTGGGGCGCCGACAACGTCATGGACCTGTCGACCGGCCGCAACATCCACAACATCCGCGACTGGATCATCCGCAACGCCTCGGTGCCGATCGGGACCGTGCCGATCTACCAGGCGCTGGAGAAGGTCGACGGCGTCGCCGAGAACCTGACGTGGGAGGTGTTCCGCGACACCCTGATCGAGCAGGCCGAGCAGGGGGTGGACTATTTCACCATCCACGCCGGAGTGCGACTGGCCTATGTGCCGCTCACCGCCAAGCGGGTCACCGGCATCGTGTCGCGGGGCGGCTCGATCATGGCCAAGTGGTGCCTGTTCCACCACAAGGAGAGCTTCCTCTACGAGCACTTCGCCGAGATCTGCGAAATCATGCGCGCCTATGACGTGTCGTTCAGCCTCGGCGACGGCCTGCGCCCCGGCTCGATCGCCGACGCCAACGATGCGGCCCAGTTCGCCGAACTGCGCACTCTGGGCGAGCTGACCAAGATCGCCTGGGAGCACGGCTGCCAGGTGATGATCGAGGGCCCGGGCCACGTGCCGATGCACAAGATCAAGGCCAACATGGACGAGCAGCTCAAGCACTGCCACGAGGCGCCCTTCTACACCCTGGGGCCGCTGACCACCGACATCGCCCCGGGCTACGACCACATCACCTCGGCCATCGGGGCGGCCATGATCGGCTGGTTCGGCACCGCCATGCTCTGCTACGTGACGCCGAAGGAGCACCTGGGCCTGCCCGACCGTCAGGACGTGAAGGACGGGGTGATCACCTACAAGATCGCCGCCCACGCCGCCGACCTGGCCAAGGGCCATCCGGGCGCACGGGCCTGGGACGACGCCCTGTCACGGGCCCGGTTCGAGTTCCGTTGGGAGGACCAGTTCAACCTCGGCCTCGATCCGGAGACGGCGCGCAAGTACCACGACGAGACCCTGCCGAAGGAGGCGATGAAGACCGCCCACTTCTGCTCGATGTGCGGTCCCAAGTTCTGCTCGATGAAGATCAGCCAGGACATCCGCCGCGACGCCGCCGCCCAGAACGACGTGGCGGATCATGCGGCGGGCATGGCCGAGATGGCCGGCAAGTTCCGCGACGCCGGCGGGGAGATCTATCAGAAGGTGTGAGGGCTAAGGCGCGGCGGGTCGATTTAAGCCGTCATCCTCGGGCGAAGGCCGTCAGGCCGTAGACCCGAGGACCCAGCCGCGCCACCCTGTCCGCATGGTCGGCCTGAACGCCTCCATCGCGGTCTACATCATGGCGAGCGGCCGTAACGGCACGCTGTACATCGGCGTGACCAGCGACCTGCAGAAGAGGATCGCCGAGCATAAGACCGGGACTTATCCGGGCTTCTGCGCTACGGCTGCACACGACTGGTCTGGTACGAGGTGCATGGCGACATGCGGTTCGCGATCCAACGCGAGAAGAATCTCAAACGCTGGAACCGCGACTGGAAGCTCAAGCTGATCGAAGATTTGAATCCCGACTGGCGGGATTTGGTCGAGGATGGGCGGTGAGGGCGGCGTTTGCTGGGTCCTCGGGTCTCCGCTTCGCTCCGCCCGAGGATGACGGCTTTTGGACTACTCTTCGACCTGCCGCGGCGCCGGCCACACCCGGACCATGACCGCCACCCCGACCGAGCCGGCCACCGCGAATAGGCCGCAGGCCCACTGCTGTGGGGTCATGCCGAGGGCGGCGTAGCGGCCGACGATCAGGGCCGAGGCGACGACCAGGGCGGCGGAGCCCCATTCGGAAAAGCGGAAGGCGCGGAACAGCTCGGTCATGGGGGCTCTGGCTCGCCGGCAACGAATTGGTGCGCCGCACCATGGCGAAAAGCCCTCCGGCGGTCGCTGCGACACGGCCGCGCAGAGCGGGGATTTCCCCTGGAAGGCGAGGCTTTAGACCTATGGCGGGGCCGCCTTTGCTTGACCCGGCGCCGGGCGGCCGGTCACAATCCGCCCGGGCGCATCCCGCGCCAGAGGGCGGCATGAAGTTCTGGGCCAGGGTCTCTCGCGAGATGCGCTTCCTGCGAGGGCTCCTTCGGACCCTCAAGCGGGTGAAGTCCGTCACCCCCGGGTCCAAGGACCTCGCCTGCGACGACATCGAGGCCGCGGTCGACAAGTTCGGCGCCCGCACCGCCATCGCCTTCGAAGGCAAGTCGGTCACCTACGCCCAGCTCGACGCCATGGCCAACCGGTACGCCAACTGGGCCAAGGGGCGGGGGATCAAGCGGGGCGACACCGTCGCCCTCTTCATGCCCAACCGGATCGAATATCTGGCGGTCTGGTACGGCCTGTCCAAGGTCGGCATGTCGACGGCGCTGATCAACAACCAGCTGACCGGCCCGGCCCTGGTCCACAGCCTCAACATCTGCGGCGCCGCCCATGTGATCGTCGACGCCGAGACCGCGCCCATCTTCGAGACCGTGCGCGGCCAGCTCGCCCGCACCATGACCGACTGGGTCGTCGGCGGCGGGGCGGCGAGGGCCGACCGCGACCTCGACCAGACCCTGAAGGGCGTGTCCGCCCTGCGCCCGGAGCGCGCCACCGCCCGGGCCGGCATGACCGCCAAGGACACGGTGCTCTACATCTTCACCTCGGGCACCACCGGCATGCCCAAGGCGGCCAAGGTCACCCACATGCGGGCCCAGCTCTATATGCGGGGCTTCGCGGCGGCGACCGAGGCCACGCCCGAGGACCGCATCTACATCTCGCTGCCGCTCTATCATGCCACCGGCGGGCTCTGCGCGGTGGGCGCGGCCCTGCTGACCGGGGCGTCGATCGTCCTGAAGCGCAAGTTCTCCGCCACCCAGTTCTGGGATGACGTGATCGGCGAACGCTGCACCATGTTCGTCTATATCGGCGAGCTGTGCCGCTACCTGGTCAACCAGGCCGAGCGGCCGGACGAGCGGATGCACAAGCTGCGGCTGGCCTTTGGCAACGGCCTGCGCCCCGACGTGTGGGAGCGGATGGTCGCCCGCTTCCGCATTCCCCGGGTGCTGGAGTTCTACGGGGCGACCGAGGGCAACGTCTCGATCCTGAACTTCGACGGCAAGCTCGGCGCGGTGGGGCGCATCCCCAAATATGTCGCCAAGCGCTTCAACGTCCGGCTGGTCAAGTTCGACGTCGAGACCGAGCAACCGGTCCGCGGGCCCAATGGCCTGTGCGTCCAGACCCGGCCAGGCGAGGTGGGCGAGGCCCTGGGCAAGATCGGCCAGGAGGCGCGCATGGCCTACGCCGGCTATGCCGACAAGGCGGCCACCAGCTCCAAGGTGCTCACCGACGTGTTCGAGAAGGGCGACGCCTGGTTCCGCACCGGCGACCTCCTGAAACAGGACGACGAAGGCTATTTCTATTTCGTCGACCGCATCGGCGACACCTTCCGCTGGAAGGGCGAGAACGTCGCCACCACCGAGGTCGCCGGCCGCCTGGCCGAAGCCCCCGGGGTGCTGGAGGCCAATGTCTATGGCGTGCACGTGCCCGAGGCCGACGGCCGCGCCGGCATGGCCGCCCTGGTGGTCGACGAGAGCTTCGATCCCGTCGCCTTCTCCGCCTTCGTGGAGGAGAACCTGGCCCCCTATGCCCAGCCGGTGTTCCTGCGCCTGCAGCCGCAGATCGACACCACCGGCACCTTCAAGCACCGCAAGGCCGACCTGGTCGCCGCCGGCTTCGATCCCGCCAGCACCAAGGCCAAGCTCTATGTGAAGCAGCCGGCCAAGGGCTACGTGAAGCTGACCCCCGGCGTGTTCAAGAAGATCGAAGCGGGCGAGATCCGGCTCTAAAAAACGTCATCCTCGGCCAAGGAGCCGGAGGCGACGCCGAGCCGAGGACCCAGCAGCTCCACCCTATCCGTGGCGTCGACCCAGCTTCAAGGGCAGGGCTGCT
This sequence comes from Caulobacterales bacterium 32-69-10, assembly GCA_002280485.1. The sequence goes on along the minus strand of NCED01000009.1, from coordinate 29,501 downwards.
GGGTCCTCGGGTCTCCGCTTCGCTGCGCCCGAGGATGACGATCGATTAGTTCGTCGCCACCCTCAGCGTCGCGCCCAGCGTCCTGGGCGCGCCCAGGAAGGCGCCGATGGTTCCGGTCTGGAACGGGGCGCCGAAGCCGACCTGGGTGTATTTCTTGTCGAACAGGTTCTGGGCCCACAGCTCCAGCCGCCAGGTTCCGTTCGCCGCGCCAAGCCCGATGCGGGCGTTCACCAGGGCGAATCCCTCCTGCACCTTCAGCGGGTCGAGGTCCGAGCCGGTGTTGTAGCTGGACGAGTACTTCAGGTCGGCGCTGGCCCGGGCGGTGAGGGCGCCGCCGACCGGGCGCTCCAGCGCCGCGCCGAGGGTCGCCGACCATAGGGGCGCGAACGACAGGCGCGAGCCCGACAGGCGCGGCAGGCCCGGGACCGCGTCCGGCCCGTATTCCGTCTGCGCGTGGACGACGCCGCCCTGCAGGGTCAGGCCCGACACCGGCGTGCGGTAGAGGACGTCGAGGTCCAGGCCCTTGGCCGTCACCTTCGGGATCGAGCGCACCGTGAAGGTGGTGCCGAGGAAGGTGTTGAGCTGGAAGTTGTCGTAGCCCTGGTGGAACAGGGCGGCGTTGACCAGCAGGGACCCGTCCAGCCAGCGCGTCTTGGCGCCGACCTCGTAGCTGTCCACCAGCTCGCGAGCGAAGGCGGTCGAGGCGTCGGGCGCGAGACCCGTCTGGCTGCGGTCGAGGTTGAAGCCGCCCGCCTTATAGCCGCGGGCGTAGGAGGCGTAGAGGTTGGCGGCCCCCGTCACTTTGTAGAGCGCGGAGGCCGAGCCGGACCATTCGCCTTCCGACAGGCGCTGGGTCTGGGCGAGGGCGTTGAAGGCCGGGTTGGACCACGGCAGGCACAGGGTGGCGACGCTGGTCGCCCGCTGTCCTTGCGCCGCCGCGCAGCCCGCCCCGGCGTCGGTGTTGGCGAAGTTCGCCGCGACGCGCTTGTTCTCGTCGGTGTAGCGCAGGCCGCCCGACAGGGTCAGCCGCTCGGTCAGGCGCAGGGTTTGGTGGGTGAAGATCGCAAAGCTCTCGGCCCGCTGGCTATAGCGGTCGTCGAGCCCCTGGCCGACCGGAAAGACGGTTCCCGGCGCCCGGCCAGTCTGGGTCGAGGTGGCGGTGGTCGAGGCGCCGCCGCTCAGGACCAGGGACAGATAGCGCTCATAGTCGGTCCCGTAGAGGAAGCTGTCGCGGCGCAGCAGGGCCTCGTGCTGGTAGTAGCCGCCGACCAGCCAGTCGAGCCTGCCCGCCGTGCCGGCCAGCCGCAGCTCCTGGCTGAGGGTGCGGAAACGGTTGGAGAAACGGCCGTCGTCCGGCCGGTAGGCGATGTCGACCGAGGTGAAGTCCCAGTCCTGGCCCAGGGCCGCGCGCCATTCGCGCCACGCGGTGAGGCTGGTCAGCCTGCCCCAACCGAGGTCGATCTGGCCTTCCGCCGAAACCCCGCCGTCGCGGATGTGCTCGGCCGTGCCGCGGTTGGAATAGGCCACCCGCGCGTAGGGATCGGCGACCTGGGCGACGCCCCCGTCAGGCGCGAGCATGGCGCCGTAGCGCGCGGTGGGCCCGACGTTGAGCTGGACTCCGACGCAGCAGTTCTCCTCGCGCCGCGTGTAGTCGCCGGTCAGGCGCAACGAGGCGGTGGGGGAGGCTGCGATCTGCAGCTGGCCGCGCAGGGTCAGGAGGTCCTGGTCGTCGTCGCGCCGCTCGGTCCGCGGCCCCGCGCCGGTGCGCACCCGATAGTAGCCCTGGCGCTGGCGGACGGCGCCGTAGAGCCGGCCCGATACGGCGTTCGACAGCGGGCCGGTGACGGCGGCCGAGCCGCCCCAGGTTCCGTTCTCGCCGACGGTGGCCTCGCCCTGGGCGCCAAAGACGGAGGAGGGGCGAGCGGTGAGGACATTGATGACGCCGGCGGAGGTGTTCTTGCCGAAGAAGGTCCCCTGCGGCCCCTTCAGCACCTCGATCCGGTCGATCTCGCCCAGGTCGGTCAAGGCCACGCTGTTGCGGGCCCTCATCACCCCGTCGATCACCACCCCGACCGACGATTCCAGCCCCGGGTTGTCCCCCACCGTGCCGACGCCGCGGATGCGGGCGGTGGTGTAGGTGGCGTTGGAGGTGGAGGCGACCAGCAGCCCCGGGGTGACCACAGCCAGGTCCTTGATGTCGCGAACCCCGGCGTTGGACAGGCGCTGGGCCGACAGGGTGGTGATCGCGATCGGCGTGTCCTGCAGCCCGGTTTCGCGCTTTTCGGCGGTGACGACGATCTCGGCGAGGGCGGCCGTCTGCGACACCTGAGCGTGGGCGGCGCCTGCGATCACGGCGAAGGAGGCCGTGGCCAGCAGGAGGCGGGGGCGGTGCATTCAGTCTCCAAAGCCCGACGGGGCGCCGGCGGGGTAGCTCAGCCGCATGGGGGCCACAAGCAGCCGGCGAACGGGTTCGGCGGGCCGTGACATGGGCGCGACAATGAAAGCTGATCACTTGCAGTTGGCCGGCCCAGGGCGCACCTGAGACCGATGCCGATTTCTCCCGACTACCGCCCCGATCCGCGTTTCATGGCGCTCGGTCCCGAGTTCGCCGACCCGGTCGAACCCGCCGATCTCCCCAAGCAGCTGCTGCGCTTCCGCAACGACAAGGCGGCCGCGACGGTGGGGCTGGAGACCCTGACCGACGCCGAGTGGCTGGACCACTTCGCCCGCTTCCAGCCCCTGCCGGGCAACCAGCCCCAGCCCTTGGCCATGCGCTATCACGGCCACCAGTTCCGCTCGTACAACCCGGACCTCGGCGATGGCCGCGGCTTCCTGTTCTCGCAACAGCGAGAGGTGGAGACCGGCCGCCTGCTCGATCTTGGGACCAAGGGCTCGGGCCAGACCCCCTGGTCGCGCCAGGGCGACGGCCGCCTGACCCTCAAGGGCGGCGTGCGCGAGGTGCTGGCGACCGAGATGCTGGAGGCCCTGGGCGTGCCCACCTCCCGCAGCTTCTCCCTGGTCGAGACCGGCGAGGCGCTGTACCGGGGCGACGAGCCGTCGCCGACCCGCTCGGCGGTGCTGACCCGCCTGTCGTGGAGCAACGTCCGGTTCGGGACCTTCCAGCGCCACGCCCACGCCAACCGCGCGGACCTGATCAAGGTGCTCGTCGACCATGTGGTGGAGCTCTACTACCCCGAGCTGCTGCCCCTGGAGGGCGGGGCGCGGGCGGCCGGACTGCTCGCCGCCGTCACCCGGCGCAGCGCGACCCTGGTGGCGCGGTGGATGGGCGCCGGCTTCGTGCACGGGGTGCTCAACACCGACAACATGAACATCAACGGCGAGAGCTTCGACTACGGCCCCTATCGTTTCCTGCCCAGGAACGACCCCAACTTCACCGCGGCCTATTTCGACTCGACAGGCCTCTACGCCTTCGGCCGCCAGCCCGAGACGGTGCTGTGGAACCTCAGCCAGCTCGGCGGGTGCCTCGCCCTCGTCGCCGACAAGGACCCGCTGGTCGAGGCCCTGAACGGGTTCGGCCCGGCCTACCGCGACGCCCTGGCCGCCGCGATCCTGGCGCGGCTGGGCGTGAAGAGCCGCGGACTGGAGGCCGACGTCGACCTCGCCAACGCCACCTTCCGCGCCCTGGCCGAAGGCGGCGACGCCGTGCGCTGGGAGGGGTTCTTCTTCGACTGGTTCGGCGGCCGCGAGGCGCGGGCGCTGGGGGGCGTGCGCGCCGCGGCCTACGCCGGCCAGGACGCCCAGGCCTTCCGCACCCTGTTGTCGCGGCACGAGGGCGTGTCGGCGGAACACCTCTATTTCACCCGGCCCGAACCGGAGGAACTGCTCTACGACGAGATCGAGGCGATCTGGTCCGCCATCGCCGATCGCGACGACTGGACCCCGTTCGAAGCCAAGATCGCCGACATCAGGGAAGCGGGCAGGGCCTACGGCCTCGGATAATCGGTCATCTTCGGGTCTAGGCTCGCCCGAGGACGACCGAAGAGAGCAGCTTCTCCAGCGCCGCCTCGTCCTCGAACCGCGCCCTTACCGGCCAGCAGGCGACCCGCTCCCGCCACGCCGGCGGCAGGCGGACCCAGTCCTTCTGCGTGGTGAGCAGGCCCGCGCCGACGAACTCGGCCCGCTCGGCGAGGGCCCTGAGCCTGCCCTCGTCATAGGCCGCGTGGTCGGGGAAGGTGGCGAAGTCGGCGAGGTCGCAGCCCGCGGCGGTCAGGGCCTGTTCGAAGCGCCACGGCTTGGCGATGCCGGCGAAGGCGAGTTGCGGTCCGGGCGGCGGCGGGCCGGCGGGCTCCAGGCGGGCGATCAGCACGGTCTTGCCGCCGAATAGACCGAGAAGCGCCTCGTCGGGCCCCTCCATGTCGGCGGGCAGCATCACCACCACCGCGTCGGCGCGGGCGAGGCCGACCTTGAGCGGCTCGCGCATCGGACCGGCGGGAAAGACGCCGCCGCCGCCGAACGGCCACTCCCTGCCGCGGGTCTCGCCGTCGACGACCACCAGGGAAAGGGTCTTCCTCAGGCTCGGATTCTGGTGGCCGTCGTCCAGGATCAGCAGGGCGGCGCCGTCGGCCATGGCGGCCTTCGCGCCCTCTACCCGGTCGCGGGCGACCCAGATGGGGGCGTGGCTCGCGAGCAGCAGCGGCTCGTCGCCGACCTCGGCGGCGGTATGCGCCGCCTGCACCTTCACCGGGCCGGCGAGCCGGCCGCCGTAACCGCGGGTGAGGCCGACGGCGCCCTGCGCGGCGAGGCGCTGCAGCAGAGCCTGGGCGACGGGGGTCTTGCCGGTTCCACCCACCGTCAGGCCGCCGACGCAGATTACCGGCACGCCGGGGTCGAAGGGCTCCGTCCGGGCGATGCGGCGCGCGGTCACGCCGGCCCAGATCCACGACAGGGGCGTCAGCAGCATCCGGGTCATCGGCGCCGGGATCCGGTCGCGGACGTACCACCAGCGGGGCGTGGCGAGCTTCATGGGATCAGCGCCAGAAGCCGGGCGGCCACCGCGTCCAGGATGTCGCCGTCGCACACCGCTTGGGCGCGGGCGCGTTCGCCCATGGCGGCGGCGGCGGGCGGATCGTCGAGGATGCGCAGGAACGCTGCGGCGATGTCCTCGGCGTTGCGAACCGGGATGAAGGCGCCGGTCAGTACGGCGTAGACCTCGGCCCAGTTGGCGACATGCGGACCGGACATGAACGGGGCGGCGACGCGGGCGGGCTCCAGCGGATTGTGCCCCTCCGGACCCGGGATCAGGCTGCCGCCCAGCAGCACGGCTCGGGCGGCGCGCATCCACAGGCCAAGATCGCCCAGGGCGTCGGCGACATGGATCGACGCCTTGACGTTCAAGGCCTGGCCCGCCCCTTCTCGGGTGACCACGAAGCCGCGACCAGCGGCGAGGTCTGCCACCGCTTCGCCACGGGCGGGATGGCGGGGGGCGATGACCAGCAGCGGCTGGTCGGGAAGCGCAGCGAAGGCGTCGAGGGCGATGGCCTCTTCGCCGGGATGGGTCGAAGCGGCGAGCAGAATCGGACGGCCCCGGGCGGCGTTGAGCACCTGGGCCAGTCGGGTTTCGTCTACAGGCAGGGGACTGCCGGCCAGCTTCAGGTTCAGCCGTCCGTCGTCGCGCGCCCCCAGGTGGACGAGGCCCTCTGCGGTGGCGTCGTCCTGGCTCAAGATCAGGGCGAAGGCGGACAGCAGCTCCCGGGCCGCGCCGGGCGCCTGGCCCCAGCGGTCGAGGCTGGCGCGCGACAGCCTGGCGGAAACAAGGGCGAGGGCGGTGTCACGGCGGCGGGCAGCCTGGATCAGGTTCGGCCACAGCTCGCTCTCGACGAAGACGGCGAGGTCCGGGCCCCAATGATCCAGGAACCGCCTGACCGCCCGGGGGGCGTCGATGGGGGCGAACTGGTGCAGCACCCCCGGCGGCAGGCGCCGGGCCAGGAGCTCGGCCGAGGCGACGGTGCCGGAGGTGACCAGCAGCGACAGGGACGGCCGGGCCGTGTGCAGGGCCTCGATCAGGGGCAGCAGCGACAGGGTCTCGCCGACGCTGGCGCCGTGCAGCCAGGCGAGGCGTCCCTCGGGGCGAGGCAGGGACGCCCGGCCCAGGCGCTCGCCGAGGCGGGCGGAGTTCTCCTTGCCGCGGCCGGCGCGGCGGCGCAGCAGGGCCGGGGCGGTGGGCTCCAGCAGCGCCGTTCCCGCGCGGTAGAGAGCGAGCAGCGGGCTCATGCGAGCAGGGCCTCGGCCCGGTCGGTGGCGGCGGTGAGCCGGCGCTCCAGCTCCAGCCGCAGCCCCTCCAACCCCTCGCGGCCGGCGCGGGGAGCGAGGAAGGGGCCGTCCCACACCCGGGCGGCGCGGCCGAAGGGCAGGGGGATGACGGTGCGGTCCCAGCTCTTGAGGCGGATGGCGGGCGTGCAGGCCAGGCCCAGCAGCAGGATCGGCGCACCGGAGCGTTGGGCCAGAAGGACGGCGCCCTCGGCCAGGGTCTGGGCCGGGCCGCGCGGGCCGTCGGGGGTGATGGCCAGGCCGCCGCCCTGCGCCAGCCAGCGCAGCGCCTCACGGAAGGCGGCGGTGGAGCCCTTCGGCTTGGCGGTGTCGGAGGCCTTGACCGACGAGCCGCGGATGGCCGGAAAGCCCAGCCGGGCCATGGCGCCGGCGATGAAGGCGCCGTCGGGCGACAGGGAGATCAGGGCGCGGGGCTGCTGGGCCCTGCCTGCCCGCACCCGGTCCAGCGGCCACGACGTGGGGGTCAGGGCGATGCGGCCGTGCCAGAAGCAGACCACCACCGGGCCGCCGTGGTCCCAGACGGCGCGGGGGATGTCCTCGCCCTCGACCTGCCAGCGCTGGGTGGCGAGGGCGAGCTTGAGGTAGCCGGCCAGTATTACGCCCAGGACCGCCTGGACCGCCGGCGCGCGGAGCAGCGCCTTCACAGGCCGACGTCCACCGGCGCCACGTCGAGGTGCTGGGCCCGGGCGAGGCGGGCGTAGAGGCCGCCGCCCGCCATCAGGCTGTCGTGGTCGCCCTGCTCGACCACCTGGCCCCGGTCGATCACATAGATCCGGTCGCAGCCGCGCACGGTCGACAGCCGGTGGGCGATCATCAGGGTGGTCCGCCCGGCCATCAGCCGATCCAGCGCCTGCTGAACCTGGATCTCGCTGTGGGTGTCCAGCGCGCTGGTGGCCTCGTCGAGCAGCAGGATCGGGGCGTCCTTGAGGAAGGCCCGGGCGATGGCGATGCGCTGGCGCTGGCCCCCGGACAGGCGCGCCCCGGCTTCGCCGACCACCGTCTCATAGCCCTCGGGCAGGTCGACGATGAAGTCGTGCGCCGCCGCGGCGCGGGCCGCCGCCTCCACCACCTCCATCGGCGCCGCGGGATTGGCGTAGGCGATGTTGGCGCGGATGGTGTCGTCGAACAGGAAGGGCTCCTGGGTGACCAGGGCGATGTGCTCGCGCAGAGAGGCCAGGGTGACGTCGCGCAGGTCGGTCCCGTCGAGGGTCACCCGCCCGGCGCTGACGTCATAGAAGCGCGGGATCAGGTTCAGGATCGAGCTCTTGCCGCCGCCGGAGGGGCCGACCAGGGCGGTGGAGCCGCCGGCGCGGACCTCCAGGTTGACGCCCGTGAGCACGGTGGTCCCGTCGTCATAGGCGAAGGCGACATCTTCGAAGCGGATGTCCGCCGTCTTCATCTCCAGCGGCTTCGCGCCGGGGGCGTCGCCGACCTCGGGCTCGACGTCCAGGGCCGCGAACAGGCGCTTGGCAGCGGTCAGGCCCTCGCTCATCACGCTCTGCAGGTTGGCGAGCTGGCGCAGGGACTGGGAGGCGATGGCCATGGAGGCGACGAAGGAGGTGAACTCGCCGCCGTTCATGCCGCCGGTGTTGGATCGCCAGCCCGCGTAGGCGATCACCGCCGCCGTGACGATCATGGTCAGGGTCTCGGTGGCGGGCGCGGCGTAGGCGCGGGCGTTGGCGCCCTTGACGATATGGCGCTGCCGGCGCTCGACCACGGCGGCCACCCGGGCGGTCTCCTCGGCCTCGCGGTTGTTGATCTTGACGATCTTCACCCCGTCCAGCCCCTCCATCATGGCGGTGGAAAGGGACGAGGTCTCCTGCATGGCGCCCTTGGCGGCCTTGCGGGTGCGCTTGGCGAAACGGCGCATGACGATGGTCGAGATGGGCGCCGCCACCAGGACGATGCAGGTCAGCACCGGGTCGAGGAACAGCATCACCCAGATCATGGCGAAGACGGTCAGGCCGTGCTGGACGTAGTTGATCACGCCCGAGGTCGCCGCCTCGCGGATCAGGCCGGCGTCGTACAGCATCGAGGAGACGAAGCCGCCGGTGTGGCTCGACCGCAGGTGGGCGAGGTCGGCGCGCATCAAACGCTCGAACAGGTTCACCTGCACGTCGCCGACGATGCGGTGGCCGATCCGGTTGACGGCGCCGGCCTGGATCACCTGGAAGATCCCGCGCAGGATCGCCGCGGCGACGATGGCGATCGGCACCAGATAGAGGTTCTGCGGCTTGTCCTGGCCGAAGATGCCGTTGGTGGCCGGCTCCAGCAGGCGGGCGAGGACGGCGGTGAAGAAGGCCACCAGCGAGGCCATCAGGCCGGCCACGGCCAGGCCCTTCCAACGCGGCTTGAGGTAGGTGGCCGCGACCCGGCGGACGAGCACGCGCGACGAGGCCGCCTCCTCGCGGTCTGTCGGCTCCGGTTCCAGCGGCGCAGGGGCGGCGGTCATCGCCGCAGGGGTCCGCGCAATGGCCTGCCGTGTCAAGCGAGCGCCTTCCCATCGGCGGGCGGGCGGCCTACCTACGCGGACGTCCCCGCAGGAAGCTTTGCTTGGCCCGTTTCGACCTCTCCACCTTCAAAGGCCGCGCCAGCGCCTACCTCGACTATCTGAGGCAGGACCACGCCTATCTGCGGGTGGGGTTCGAGAACGCCCACTGGATCAGCCCCGAGCTGGTGCGCACCAACCAGCCATGGCCCTACCAGCTGAAATGGTGGCGGGACCGCGGCGTGCGCACGGTGATCAACCTGCGCGGCGGCGGCCACCGGCACGGCTTCCACGAACTGGAGAAGGACGCCTGCGCCCGGCTGGGCCTGACCATGATCGACTTCGCCGTCTCCTCGCGGGAGGCGCCGAGCCGCGAGCAGGTCGAGGGCGCCAAGGCCCTGTTCGAGAGCATCGAATATCCCGCCCTGATGCACTGCAAGTCCGGGGCGGACCGGGCCGGGATGATGGCGGTGCTTTACGCCCACTTCCGCCTCGGCAAGCCGATCCGCGAGGCCCTGAACGAGCTCAGCTTCCGCTACCTGCACGTCCGCCACGGCAAGACCGGAGTGATCGACTACGCCTTCGAGCAGTACCTGGAGGAGGGCGAGCCCGCGGGGCTGAGCTACCTCGAATGGGTGCAGCGGCCAGAGTACGATCCCAAGGCGGTCAAGGCCCAGTTCCACGCCGGCTGGTGGGGGACGCTCTTGACGGAGAAGCTGCTGCGGCGGGAGTAGTGCGGGCTTCGAGACGCGCAAGCTACGCTCGCGCTCCTCAGCCTGACGAAGGTTTGTGCAGTCCGCTCACGCTCGTCATCCTGAGGAGCCCGAGGAACTCGGGCGTCTCGAAGGACGCAGAACCGCGGTGCAGCTAGTCGTGGCTGGGGTCCATCAGCCGGTGCGCGTGGATGATGAAATAGCGCATCAGGGCGTTGTCGACGGTGGATTGGGCCTTGGCCTTCCACGCCACGCGCGCCGCCTCGTAGTTGGGGAAGGCGCCGACGAAGTCGACCTTGGTCAGGTCGCGGAATTCGGATCCGTTGAGGTTCTTCATTTCGCCGCCGAACACCAGGTGCAGCAGTTGCGGATTGGTCTCGGCTTCCATGGAGTCCTCAGTAGGCTGGGGGCGGTAGCTCGATAGGCGCGGTGCGCTGCAAGATCAACGGGTGGAGCGCCGGCCCGGCGCAGACCAGGCTGGGATGCCACGCGTTCGGGCTGTTGAGCACAAGGCCGCGGCCCTGGTGGTCGGTGACGATGGCGCCGGCCTCCGCGCAGATGACCAGGCCCGCCGCGACGTCCCAGTCCATTTTGGGCGACAGGGCGACGGCCGCGTCGAAGGCGCCGGCGGCGACCAGGGCCATACGCAGAGCGATGGAGTTGCGGTTCTCGATGCGCATTTCAGGCCAGGGCTCGGCCCAGTCCCAGTCGGCGAAGGCGGCCCTGGGGCCCAGCATGGCGCACGATTGCAGGTCGGCGCAGCCGCTGGCCCGGATGGGCGCGCCGTTCAGCCGCGCCCCGCCGCCGCTTTCGGCCTCATAGGTCTCCTCCAGGCCGGGGGCGTAGATGACGCCGGCCAGCGCGTCGCCGTCCTCGACCACCGCCAGGGAGACCGACCACCAGGGGCGGCCCTTCATGAAGGCGACGGTGCCGTCGATGGGGTCGACCATGAACAGACGTCTGGCGCCCAGCCGCTCCGGGCCGTCGGCGGTCTCCTCGGACAGCCAGCCATAGTCCGGCCGGGCGGCACGGAGCCTCGCCTTGACCAGGTCGTCCACCGCCAGGTCGGCGTTGGTGACCGGCGATCCACCGGGCTTGGTCTCGATCCTGAGCTCGCCCTCCTGCAGGCTGAGGGCCAGCCGCCCGGCCTCGTGAGCCACGTCGCGCAGGAGGTCGAGGTCGCTCTCCACCGATGCTACCGCCCCGCCACCGCCAGCCCGTCGACCAGCAGGCTGGGGGCGTTCGAGGCGCCGCGGATCTCCAGGTCGCTGGCCGGGATCAGGCGCGCGTAGATGTCGATCAGGTTGCCGGCCACGGTGATCTCGGCCACCGGATAGGCCAGCTCGCCGTTCTCGAACCAGAAGCCCGAGACCCCGGCCGACCAGTCGCCGGTGTTGGAATTGAGCGACGGGCCGAACATCGAGGTGACGAGCAGGCCCGCCTTCACGTCACGCATCAGCTCGGCCGGCGAGGCCGCGCCGGGCCGCAGGGTCATGTTGTGCGGCGAGACCCCCGGCGGATTGACCAGCCCACGGGAGGCGTGGCCGGTGGTCTGCATGCCGAGCTGGCGGGCCGTGCCGCAGTTGAGCAGCCAGGTCGTCAGCACTCCGTCGGCGATGATGTCCATGGCCTGCACCGCCACGCCCTCGTCGTCGAAGGGGGTGGAGCCGAGGCCCCGGACGCGAAGGGGATCGTCGTCGATGCGGATGCCGGGGGCGAACACCCGCTGGCCCAGCTTGTCCTTCAGGAAGGAGACGCCGCGGGCCACGGCCGCGCCGGAAATGGCGCCGACCAGCGGCGACAGCAGAGAGGTGGCCAGGCGGTTCTCGAACAGGACCGGCGCCGTCGTGCTGTCGATCTTGCGGGCGCCCAGCCGCGCCACGGCCTTGCGGCCGGCCTCGGCGCCGATGGATGCGGGCGTCGGCAGGTCGGCGAGGTGGCGGGTGGAACGGCCCTCGCCGCCGCGCTCCATGCCGCCGCCCTCGCCGGCAATGGCTGAGGCCGAGAGGGAGAAGCCGCTGGCCTTGTGGGCGCCGACGAAGCCGGCGCTCGTGACCAGGGCGCCGCTGGCGTAGGACCAGGAGCCGGTCGCCCCTTCGCTGTTGGTGACCCCTGGGACATCGCGGGCGGCGGCTTCGGCGACGGCGGCCGCTTCCTCGAGGGCGGTGGGCGACATTTCGGTCGGGTCGTAGAGATCGAGTTCGGGCAGGGGCCCGGTGGCGAGCCGGTCTTCCGGGGCCAGGCCGCAGTAGGGATCTTCGGGAGCCAGCCGGGCCATGGCCACGGCGCGCTCGACCAGCCGCGCGCGGGCGGCGTCCGAGAAGTCCGAGCCCGAGACCACCGCCTGGCGCTGGCCGACGAATACCCGCAGGCCGAGGTCGCCGCGCTCCTCGCGCTCCACTTCCTCGAGTTCGCCGAGGCGGACGGTGACGGACAGCGAGCGGACGTCGGAGGTCGCGACCTCGGCGGCGTCGGCGCCGGCGCGCAGGGCGGCGGCGACCATGTCTTGAAGCAGAGAGGGATCCATCCGCCGCTTATCGCCAGCCGCGTCCGGCGCGGCAAGCGGATCGGCGTTCAGATGGCGTAGAACAGCAGCAGGGCGCCGGAAAACAGGAAGGCCAGCCAGGTCATCACCGTGCCGACCGTCCGTCCGATGGTCGGGCCGGCGCTGGTCGAGATGCCCCAGCCGTGGGCGAGGCGGCCGATGAACAGGACCGCGCCGACGCCGTGCACCACCGGCGAGGCCGCGCCGACCAGGGCCAGCATGGCCAGCGCCCCGATCCCAGCCGGGACATACTCGGTGGCGTTGCCGAAGGCCCGCCGCGCGCGCAGCAGTTCGGGCACCCCCTCGTCGCCGATCATCACCCGGTGACGCTGGCGCTGGCGCACCACCAGGACCGACAAGATCAGCAGCAGCAGCAGGTGCAGGCCGACCCACAGGGCCGCGGCGTGGGCGGAGGGGGTGACGACGGTGTCCATGGAGCTCCTCGGACGACGCGGCTGGCGACCGCGGGGCGGGTCATTTGCCTATGCTTAAGCTCGCACGGCAAGCGCGCCCTCCGCTGGCGTCTGCGACCGAGCGGCGCTAGCACTCGGGGCCATGGCGACCGAGACGGGCGGGGACGGGGTTCTGGTGCTGGGGGCGACGAGCCTCGTCGGCCGCTTCCTGCTGCCCCGGCTGGCGGGGGCGAAGGTCGCCGCGCTGAGCCGCGCGCCGCCGGAAAAGTCCCACCCGGGCGTGTCCTGGCTCACCGGCGACCTGACCGATCCCGACCTGCCGGCGCGGCTGCCGCGCGCGGCCACGGTCTATAGCCTGATGCCGATCTGGCTGATCCCGCCGGTGCTGCCCGTGCTGCAGGCCAAGGGCGTGACGCGGCTCGTCGCCTTCTCCTCCACCAGCCGCTTCACCAAAGAGGAGTCGCCCGAGCCGTCCGAGCGGGCGGTGGCGCGGCGCCTGGCGGCGGGAGAGGCGGCGACCGTGGCGGCGTGCGAGGCGGCCGGGGTGGGGTGGACCATCCTGCGGCCGACCCTGATCTATGCTGAGGGCCGCGACGGCAACGTCAGCCGCCTGGCCCGTCTGATCGCCCGTTTCGGGGTGCTGCCCCTGGCCGGCCAGGGCGAGGGCCTGCGCCAGCCGGTCCACGCCGACGATCTGGCCAAAGGCGCCCTGGCGGCGGCGGCCAGCGAGGCCGCCCGCGACAAGGCCTACGACCTGCCCGGCGGCGAGACCCTGTCCTATCGCGACATGGCGGGGCGCGTCTTCGAAGCCCTGGGCAAGCGGCCGCGCCTGGTGGCCGTCCCGCCCATGGTGTGGAAGCTGGGGCTGGGGCTCGCCGCGCCCCTGCTGCCGGGGGCCACCGCCGCCATGGGTTCGCGGATGGCCGAGGACCTGGTGTTCGACCCTGCGCCGGCCGCGCGGGACTTCGGCTGGGCGCCGCGGCCGTTCCGGCCGGACTTCGACGGCGTTGAACTCTAAAGTCCTTCATCCCCGGGATTGCTTCGCGACCGGAGGATATCGGCTTTTAAGTCTCCGACCACACCGCCAGTTCATTGCCCGCCGGGTCGGTGAAGTGGAACCGCCGCCCGCCGGGGAAGGCGTAGATCGGGACCGTGATGGTCCCGCCGGCGTCGAACACCCGCACCTCCATGGCCTCGAGGTCCTTGGCGTAGAGGATGACCAGCGGCGGCTTCATCTCCTGGCTGTCCGTGTCGAAACCGCCGTCCACGCCCTGTTCGAACGCGGCGTAGGACGGGCCATAGGCGGTGAAGGTCCAGCCGAAGGCCTTGCCGTAGAAGCCCTGGATCGCGGCCATGTCGGCGCCCCGGAACTCCACGTAGTCGATCTTGCCGTCCTCGCGCATCTTTCGCCCCCAATGTTCATTAAATGTTCTATATCGCCGTTCGCCGAAGTCAATCGGCGAAGGTCCACACGCCGGTGCGCTTGATGGCGAAATCCTCCAGCTCCCGGGTGGTGGGCACCCCGTATTCGGCCAGCTTCAGCAGACCCTCGGTGGTGAAATAGGTGCGGTGCGGATCGCCGATCAGCACGGTCGAGCCTGCCGCGTGCGCGGCGGCAAGCCAGGCGCGGATTCTCGCCGCCATGGGCTTTTCGTAGGCCAGGTCGCCGACCACGATCACGTCGGCGGCGGGGGGCGGGTCGTTCAGCAGGTCGCCGGCCAGGAACTCCACCGCGACCCCGTTGGCCTCGGCGTTAAGGGCGACGGCGGCTTCGCAGAACAGGTCGATGTCGTTGGCCGTGACGGTCCCACCGGCTTTGGCCGCGGCGATGGCGACGATCCCGCCGCCAGTGGCGACGTCGAGCACACGTTTGCCGGCGACGGTCTGGGGATGGTCGAGGATATAGCGGGCCACGGCTTGGCCGCCGGCCCAGGCGAAGGCCCAGAACGGCGGCGGCACGCCCAGTTCGCCCAGGGCCTCTTCGGTCATCCGCCAGATCGGGGTGATCTCGTCGGCGACGTGCAGGCGCAACTCCGGGGTGTGCGGCGGCGACTGCAGGCGAGTGTTGGCCAGGATGAAGCCCCGGTAGTCGGTGATCCTCAGCTCTCCGGGCCCTTGTCCTGGCCGGGCGCGGGGGCGCCGGCGAACTGGTCCGCATAGGCGGGGTTGAGGACGCCCTGGACGGCGCTGGCGGGCACCACCACGCGGTAGGCGCCCTCGGCATAGGGGCCCAGCGCATAGGGGGAGAAGACGGCGATCAGACCGCCGGCCTTGCCGGGGGTGGTGGATGCGGCCAGGGCCAGGGACGCGGCCGTGAGGGCGGGGCAGGTCTTCAGCTCGCCGGTCAGGGCCGGGTCGCCGGCCCGCGTCTGCTTGGCTGCGCGGATGGCGTCGCACAGGGCCTTGTCGGCCGCGGTCATGTCGGCCCCCGGGGCGAAGAGGTCGGCCGGGGCGACGGCCTTGCCGGCCGCCTTGTCCCAGATGGTGGTGGACAGGAGGGTGTTGGGGTGGGCGCCGCCGGTGTTCTCCATGGCGTTCAGCACCAGGCTGAGGAGCCTCGGGGTCTGCGCCGTGACGGCGTAGTCGAGGCTGCGGCCATAGGGCAGGGGCTTGTCGCCCCCGGCCCGCAGCGCCTCCAACTCGCCCTTGGCCCCCTCGGCGAAACTGTCGAGTTCGTTGCGGCCTTCGGAGAACAGCTTAGCGTAGAGGGACGGTATGGCCCCGACCTCGGGCGGCAGGGTGATCGACACCTCGGCGTCGGCGGTCTTGCTGGTGTAGCTGAGCGGGCCGGCGGGCTCGGCCGGCGCTGTAGGCGGGGGCGGGGCCTGGGCCGCCTCCTCAGGCTTGGGCCCGCAGGCGGCGAGAAGGGCGGCGGCCAAGAACAGGCCCAGGCTGTTGCGCATCACGCTCCTCCGAGCAGGAAGCCGACGAAGAGCAGCAGGCCCGCGTCGCGATTGGATTTGAACAGCTTCAGCGCCCCGGCGGGATCGTCGATCCGCACCTTGCGCGCCTGCCATCCGAAGTGGGCGGCGTAGAGGGCCCATAGCAGGTAGAACCACAGGCCCATCCCGGCGGCGACGCCCGCGGCGAGCGCCAGCAGGGCGGCCAGGGCGTAGAAACGCAGGATCGCCTTGGGCGCGGACGCCCCCAGCCGGCGGGCGCTGGACTTCACCCCGGCCAGGGCGTCGTCCTCCAGGTCCTGGATGGCGTAGATGGTGTCGTAGCCGAGGGTCCAGAACAGGCCCCCGGCGTAGAGAAGCAGGGCGGGCCAGCCCAAAGTCGCGGTCGCCGCCGCGAACCCGAGCGGCGCGCCCCAGTTGAAGGTCAGGCCGAGCCAGGCCTGGGGCCACCAGGTGATCCGCTTCATGAACGGATAGGCGGCGACGAGGCCGAGGGAGGCGACGCCCAGGCCGATGGCCAGCGGGTTCATGGTGAGCAGCACCGCCAGCCCGACCAGGCTGCACCCGACCAGGAAGGCCCAGGCGCCCTTGACCGAGATCTGGCCGGACGGGATCGGGCGCTGGGCGGTGCGATAGACCTTGGCGTCGAGGTCGCGGTCGACGATGTCGTTATAGGCGCAGCCTGCCGCGCGCATCACCGCCGCCCCCACGGCGAATAGGACGATGAGCTTCCAGTCGGGAGCGCGGCCTAGGGTCGCGGCGCCGAGGGCCAGGGCCTGCCAGCCGGGCAGCAGCAGCAGCCAGGTCCCGGCCGGGCGATCGAAGCGGCCGAGCCTCAGCCATGGCCGCAGGCCTGCGGGCGCATAGCGGTCCACCCAGTTCAGGGGGGCGGCGTCGGGAAGGGGCGCGGCGGCGCTCATGCCGATGAGATAGCCCGTGCGCGCCCCGGGGAGAAGGCGAGCGTCATCAACCGGTCTCGGAATCCGCCCAGGGTCGATTTCGACAAACCTCGCAATCGCAGGCCCCAGCCCCATATAAGATCAGTACCCACCCCTTACAGACGCGGCGCGATCCCCCATGCAGACCAAGAACCCCATTCTCGAGGAAGTCGCCAAGGCGATGGAGATGGCCATGGGGCTGGCCCAGACCGCGAGCGAGGAGGCCAAGACGGCTTTCCGCGCCCAGGCCGATCGATTCGCGGCCGAGCTGGATTTGGTGCGGCGCGACGAGCTGGACGCCATGCGTGACGCGCTGACGGCGGAAATCGCCAGCCTGCGGGCGGAAATCGCGCGAATGACGCCGTCCACAGGTGCGGTTCGCGCGACAGACGACGCCGGTTGAGCAGGGCGGTCCGAAGCAGATAGGGTTTCATTAGGAACGCGACTCAGTTCCGCGCGCTTGTTTGCGCGGGCCGCGTTCAAAGGATTAGAGCCGGATGGACTCCTCCTCAGAAGACGTCGATCTCGGCTTCGACCCGCTCGATGTGGTCGAACATGTCCTCAACGCTGAGAACCTCGACTTCGACCGCACCGAGGACGGCGACCTGGCCTTCGCCCTGGCGGGGGACTGGAAGGACTACGAATTGTGGTTTGCCTGGCGCCCGGAGGCCGACTGCCTTCAGCTGTGCCTGTCGCTCGACCTGCGGGCGCCCAAGTCGAAGCGCAACCCCAGCCACGAACTGCTGTCGATGATCAACCAGCGGGTCTGGCTCGGCCACTTCGAGATCTGGGCCGAGGACGGGGAGATCGTGTTCCGCCACGCCTTGCCCCTGCCGACCGGCGAGCGCCCGACCCTGGCCCAGGCCGCCTCGATGATCGACACGGCGGTGGAGGCGGCCGACCGCTTCTTCCCGGCTTTCGACTTCCTGCTGCGCGGGGCCAAGAACCCCGAGGACGCCATGGCCGCCTGCATGTTCGACACCGTGGGGCAGGCTTAAGCAGCCCCCTCAGTCAGCTTCGCTGACAGCTCCCCCGCTTCGCAGGGGAGCAGAACCGAGCGCCATTCTCCTCCCCTGCGAAGCGGGGGAGGTGGCGCGCCGCGAAGCGGCAGCCGGAGGGGGCAAGTGTGGTGACGAACCGTCCCCGACACGCTAAGCCGCCCCCATGAGCACAACCCCCATACTCCTCCTGGGCGCCGGCCGCATGGGCGGGGCGCTGATCGAGGGCTGGCGCCGCGCCGGCGCCTACGCCGCGTCCGAGCTGATGCTGGTCGATCCGTTTCCCTCCCCCGACGCCCTGGCGGCGGCCGAGGCCGGGGCGCGTCTGAACCCCTCCGACGAGGAGGTCCTTCAGGCCAAGACCGTGCTCTTGGCGGTCAAGCCGCAGATCTGGCGGGGGGTGGCCCAGGCCCAGGCCCCGCGCCTGGCTCCCGATGCGGTGATCGTCTCCATTGCCGCCGGGGTGAAGCTGGGCGAGATCGCCGCGGCCTTCGGCGGCCGCGCCGTCGCCCGGGTGATGCCCACGACCGCCGTGGCCATCGCCCAGGGCGTCGCCTCGATCTACGCCCCGTCGTCCGAGGCCCGCGAACGGGCCCATTCCCTCTTCGCTCCCGTCGGAACCGTGGCCGACCTGGACGACGAGGGGCTGATGGACGCGGCCACCGCCGTCTCCGGTTCGGCCCCGGCCTATCTCTACGCCTTCGTCGAGGCCCTGGAGGCCGCCGGCGAGAAGGCCGGCCTGCCGCGCCCCACCGCCGAGGCCCTGGCCCGGGCCACCATGGCCGGCGCGGCGGCGATGATGATGTCCAGCGGCGCCGACCCGGCCGAGCTTCGCCGCCAGGTCACCTCGCCGAACGGCACCACCGAGGCGGCGCTGAAGGTGCTGCTGGCCGACGACGGCCTGGGTCCCCTGCTGCAGCGGGCGGTCGACGCCTGCGTCGCCCGCTCGCGCGAACTGGGAGGCTAGCCATGTCCGAGATCGCCGCTCCCCAGGACGTGCTGGACCGCGCCGCGGCGGCGGCCCTGCGGCTGGCGGCCGACCGGCCGTGGAGCGAGATCACCCTGCGCGACATCGCCCGCGAGGCTGAGATCGGCTTTGCCGAACTCTATGCCCGCGCCCCCGGCAAGGCCGCCCTGCTGAACCGGTTGTCGCGCCGCTTCGACCAGGCGGCGCTGACGGCGGCCGAGGCTGACGCCGCGCCGGACGCCGAGGTGCACGACCGCCTGTTCGAGGCGGTGATGGCCCGGCTCGAGGCCATGGCCGAGCACCGCGACGCCCTGATCGCCATCGCCCGGGCGGAGGGTCTGGCCATGCTCGGCCCGCGCCTGCCCCTGACGGCCAGAGCGCTGCTGGAGGCGGCCGGGATCGACACCGGCGGTCCGCGCGGCGCCCTGCGCGTGACCGCCATGACGGCGGTGTGGGTGCGGGTGCTGCAGGTGTGGCGCGACGACGAGGGGGCCCTGAACCGCACCATGGCCGAGATCGACAAGCGCCTGCGCCAGATGCAGAGCCGGCTGACGCGGATCGGCGCGGGGTACTAGACCCGCCCGAACACCGCCTCCGCCGCCTCGGCCGGCGTCGCGCCGCCCACGTGGATGGTCCACCACAGGGCGTAGAACAGCAGCGGCCAGCGATTGGACGCCTGGCGCGCGTCGGTGAAGACGGCCAGGGCCGCGCCCGGCTTGCAGGCCTCGGCGACCCCCTGCACGGCGGCCACCCGTGGTCCCAGATCGGCGGCGCGCGGCGCGATCCAGTCGGCGACCGGGACGGTGAAGCCCTTCTTCTTGGCCCACGGATCGGCGGCCGGGCAGTGGCGCTCCAGCCACTTGCGCACGATCCATTTGCCGTGGTCGTCGCGGATGCGGAAATGGTCGGGGAGATTGACGGCGAAGGCCGCCAGCGGCCCGTCGAGGAACGGGGTGCGCCCTTCGAGCCCATGGGCCATGAGGCAGCGGTCGAGCTTGAGCAGCAGGTCGTTGGGCAGCCAGGTGTAGAGGTCGCGCAGCTGGGCGGTGAGCAGGGCCGATTGCTCCGGCGCCCAGCTGCCATAGGCGCGCCAGCGCTTGAGAGCCGCCCGGCCGCCGTCCTTGAGGAACGGGGCGTCGATGCGCGGCTCGGCGGGCCGCCCGCCCTGCCACCACGGTCGCATCGCCCGCCGGTAGCGGCCGTAGCCGGCGAACAGCTCGTCGCCGCCCTCGCCGCTCAGCACCACGGTCAGCGTATCCTTGGCGGCCTCGGCCAGCTTGTAGGTGGGCAGGGTGGCGTAGTCGGTGGTGGGGTCGTCGAGCGCGCCCGCCACCAGGGGGGCGATGCGCCAGAAGTCGTCCTCTCCAAAGGTGGTTTCGCGCCAGTCGAGGTTCAGCGCTTTCGCCACCGTCTCGGCATGGGCGCGCTCGTCACGGGCGTTCGGCGCGTCGAAGCCGCAGGTGAAGGCGGTGACGGGGCGCTGGTTCAGCCGCACCATCATGGTGGCGATGGCCGAGCTGTCGATCCCGCCGGACAGGAACAGGCCGTAGGGGACGTCCGAGCGCTGGTGGACCCTGACGCTGTCCTCGAAGAGCTGGTCGAACCTGTCCACGGTCTCGTCGTCACCGCGCGGCAGCGGGCCGGGCTCCCGGTTTGGATAGAGGTAGTGCAGCGTCTGCTCGTCGGGCGTCACCATCAGCGCTGTCGAGGGGGCTAGGCGGCAAACGCCCTGGTAGATCGAGGCCGGCACAGCCTGGACGCCGCTGTCGAGGGTGTAGTTGAGGCTGAGCAGCTGATCGACCCGGGCCGCATCGAGGCGGGGCTTGGACGGCCGCAGGCTGCGCGGCTCGGAGGCGAAGGTGATCACGTCCGGCCCGTCCTGGCGGAAGTAGAGCGGCTTGATGCCGAAGGGGTCGCGGACGAGCCAGGTGCGGCCGTCATGACCGACGAGGCAGAAGGCGTACATGCCGCGGAGGCGGTCGAAGGCCTTCTCGCCCTCCAGGGCGTAGAGGTGCAGCAGGGGCTCGAAGTCAGAGCCGGTGGTGAGCTTGTCTTTCAGCGCGAACGCCTCGATCAATTCGAGGTAGTTGTAGATCTCGCCGTTGCCAACGACCGTGCTCCCCGCCGCGTGCAGGGGCTGCCAGCCATGCTCCAGGTCGATGATGGACAGGCGGGCGTGAGCCAGGGTGGCGCCGCCCACGGTCTCGACCCGGATCCCGTCCGGCCCCCGGTGGGCCAGGGGCGCGATCAGGGCGCGGGCGGCCGCCTCGTCCGTCGCCCCGATGATCCCGGCGATGCCGCACATCAGCCTTCTCCATAGCGGGCGAAGATCTCGCGCCATTGCGCCACGACCGGCGCCTTGGCGAACTCGGTCGCCACCCGCTCCAGCCCTGCCGCCGACAGCCGGCCGGCCAGGTCGCGATCATAGGCGAGGCGCCGGGCGCCGGCCGCCAGGGCCTCGACATCGTCGATGGGGGTGAGCAGCCCGTCCTCGCCATCGCGGATCAGCACGCCGGGGCCCTGGGACGCGGCGGCGACGATGGGCGCCCCGTGGGCCCAGGCCTGGATCACCGTATTGCCCAGCGGCTCGTAGCGCGACGGGAACAGGCAGACGTCGGCGGCGCGGTACAGGGCCGCCGCGTCGTCGCGCCAGCCCAGGAAGCGCACCCGATCCTCCACCCCCAGCCGGTGCGCCAGGGCCTTCAGCTCGTGCTCGGCGGGGCCGGAGCCGGCGATCCACAGCCAGGCCTCGGGGAAGAGGGCCAGGGCCTTCAGGCTGACGTCGTGGGCCTTGACCTTATGCAGCCGGCCCATGGCCAGCAGCAGGGGGACGCCCTCCGGGGTGTCCAGGGCGGCGCGGGCCTGCGCGGGCTGGTCGCCGGCGGCGGCGAAGTTGGGGATGTAGACGCACTTCTCGGCCGGCCAGCCCCCGTCCACCATGTGGCGGACGATGTCGCGGGTGTTGCCGACCAGCAGCGCGCAGCCCCGGTAGTATTTGAGGTGGTAGTAGCCGCCCAGCCGCCCGATCCGCGTCCAGGGACCGCTGCGGGGAACCACCCGGCCGGCTCGGTTCATCCACTGCAGCAGCACCTTCGCGGGCAGGTCCTGCGCCAGCTTGCGGATGCGCCGGCCGCTGACCAGGTCGAAGGGCGCGTCGTAGGGCAGGACGAAATGAGGCACGCCCATGCCGGTCAGCGCCGCCTCTCGCGCCGCATTGGCGTGCAGGGCCACGGCCTGCGGCAGGCCGTCGTCGGCCAGCGCCCGGGTGAGATGCAGGAAATAGGTCTCCGCCCCGCCGTCCCCGGGAGAGCCCAACAGGTGAAGGACCGTCATCGGGGCGGAACCTAGCGGTTCAGGAGCCAAGGCCCAAGTGCGCTTGTCGGGCGACTTGAGGCGGGGGGCGGCGTCGGTTATAGAGCCGCTCCCCGGCTGGGTAGCTCAGATGGTTAGAGCGGAGGATTCATAACCCTCAGGTCGGCAGTTCGATCCTGCCTCCAGCCACCACCACCCTCCCCGACATCCGCGAAAGGCCCTCCGCTGAGGGGCGCCGAGGATGAGCGCGGCCGCGTCCGCGCGGGTCTGGTCTGCAGACAAGTAAAGGCCCGGTGGAGCAAGCTCAACACCGGGCCCTTTTGTCTTTGGCGTCGTGCGACTGGGGGGGCGTTCGGACGCCAGAGACATGGGGATAACCGTCTCCCGCCGCCGTGGTTCCCGGTATGCGCGAATTTTTTTAGTCGGCAGGCGTGGCCGCGCACAGATCCTGCAGCTTGCGGATATTGGCCTCGAGCACGGTGGAGGCGTCGGCGTGCGACCGGCGCGGCGAAGCGATGGTGCGCGCCGCGGTGATGACGGCGTCGAGCAGCTCGAGATACTCGGGCGACGGGTCAAGCCCCAGCACCTCGACGCGCACCGCGACCAGGGCCTTGAGGCCGGTCAGGGGCCCGCGCCCGCGGATCCAGCCGTCGCGCAGCTGGTCGGCGATCTGGGCGAGCCGCTCCTGCGGCGGCAGCGCCGGAAGGGGAGGGGTGTCGGTCACAGGCGCCTCCTGCCCGCGCTTAGCCCTCAAGAGGAAACCCGGGGGTTCTCGGTCTCGAGCCAGGCGTCTTCCTTCCGCCAGTGGTGGATCTCGTCGCAGGACGAGCACCGGAAGGCGAACTTGCCGACCATGGCCGAAAACTTGGCTTCGGTCATGCGCTGGACGGTGGGCACGGTACGACCGCTGGAGGGGCAGGTGAAGAGAACGCGTTGCACGGCGGAGCATACCTCGGACTGAGAAGGGCAGGCGACGACGGACCTGATGATCCGCCGCCAGGTCTTCCTTAGGAGGCTTGCAGGTTCTCGGCCGACAGCTTGCCGGTCTTGCCGTCGCGCTGCATGTCGTAGCCGACCGTCTGGCCTTCCACGAGGCCGCGCAGGCCGGCGCGCTCGACGGCGCTGATGTGAACGAAAACGTCAGCGCCGCCGTCGGACGGCGCGATGAAGCCGTAACCCTTGGTGGCGTTGAACCACTTCACAGTACCGTTAGCCATGAGATGTGCACCTTCCGTGCAGAGTCCGCACCGAAACCATTCCGGCGGATCAAAATTCGGAGCGGGTCGGGAAGGCAGGTCCGGGGCCCGTTCAAGTCGAGCAAAGGATAGCGGCCGAACCAAAATCGATCTTCGATCAGCGCAATATGCGCCTTTATCGCCACAAACGCAATGGTGTGGACGAAAACGCCAATTGTACAGGCGGTTAAACGGCTGTTCTTGCGGCTGAACTCAGTTCTTCGCGGGAGCGAAACCCAGGACTGGGGCGGCCGGCTCGGCGGTGGGCTGAGGACGCGGCGCGGTGTTGCGGGCCTGGTCGCGCACCTCCTGCTTCAGCCGCTTCTGCGCCTGCTTCATCTGTTTCTTCAGGCCGTTGCAGATGTCATCATAGGAGCCGTAGGCCTTCACCGAACAGCTCTGCTGATACATGTGGTCGAGCTGTTCAAGCTGGGCCGCCGCGTCCTGGGGGGTGGCGGACGCGAGAGCGGCGGCGAAGGCGGCTGCGATCATAGGCGTTTCTCCAGACACCCAAGGGTAAGGCGGCGATGTGGCGGCGGCAAGGCGCGGAACCCGCGCCGCCTTAGCCGGTTCTCTTGGGGAGACCCCCAATCTGACCAGGAGACGATCATGGACAAGGACCGGGCCGAAGGCGCCGCCCAGAAGACCGGCGGCAAGATCAAGGAAGCGGCCGGCAAGCTGACCGGCGACGCCAAGCTGCAGGCCGAAGGCAAGGCCGATCAGACCGCCGGCGGCGTCAAGAACGCCATCGGCGGCGCCAAGGACGCGGTGCGCGAGGCGGTCCGCAAGGACTAGCCGGCCAGACGTTCGGCCGGCGTCCCCCTGAGCCGGGGACGCCGGCGCCCTCGCGGCCCCGGCCGCGATGTACTGCCACAAGGCCGGGCCCGACCCGGCCTTTTCCATGTCGACCGCCGCCCGGGCGGCGGCGCCCGCGGTATCGGCGTCCGGGCCGGTGGTGTAGACCACAAGGCCCTCATCCATGGGCCGGCCTTTCGCGCCTGGTCGTCATCGCCCTACAGTCCTCCCATGTCAGATGTCGCCACGCCACCGGCCGCCAACGCCGCCCTGGTCCTGTTCTCGGGCGGACAGGATTCCTCCGTCTGCCTGGCCTGGGCGCTGGACCGCTATGAGCGGGTCGAGACGGTGGGCTTCGACTATGGCCAGAGGCACGCGGTGGAGATGACCGCCCGCGAGCGGGTGCGCGACGGCATCCGCGACCGCTTCCCCGCCTGGACCGGCCGGCTGGGCGCCGACCACGTGCTGAACCTGCGCGGCTTCGGGGCCGTGGCCGAGAGCGCCCTGACCGCCGACCGGGCGATCGAGATCACCGAGCGCGGCCTGCCCAGCACCTATGTGCCCGGCCGCAACCTGGTGTTCCTGGTCTATGCGGCGGCCCTGGCCGACCGGCGCGGCATCGAGCACCTGGTCGGCGGCATGTGCGAGACCGACTACTCCGGCTATCCCGACTGCCGGCGCACCACCCTCGATTCCATGGAGCAGTCGCTGCACCTCGGGATGGACCGCGACTTCGCCATCAAGACCCCGCTGATGTGGCTGACCAAGGCCGACACCTGGTCCATGGCCGACCGGCTGGGCGGGCCCCGGCTGGTGGAGCTGATCCTGGAGGAGAGCCACACCTGCTACATGGGCGACCGGTCGCTGCGTCATGACTGGGGCTATGGCTGCGGCACCTGCCCGGCCTGCGAGCTGCGGGCGAACGGCTGGCACGACTACCGCGCCGCGGCGGAGGCCGCTGACCAGTGAGCTATGCGGTCAAGGAGCTGTTCCTGACCCTGCAGGGCGAGGGCGGGCAGGCCGGCCGCGCGGCGGTGTTCTGCCGCTTTTCCGGCTGCAACCTGTGGTCGGGCCGCGAGCAGGACCGGGCGGCGGCGGCCTGCACCTTCTGCGACACCGATTTCGTCGGCCTGGACGGCCCCGGCGGCGGCCGGTTCGACACGGCCGAGGCCCTGGCCGGCGCAGCCGCCGCGATGTGGCGGGGCGGCGAGGGGCCCCGGCTGGTGGTGTGCACCGGCGGCGAGCCCCTGCTGCAGCTCGACGCGGCCTTGATCGCCGCCTTCCATGCCCGGGGCTTCGAGGTGGCGGTGGAGACCAACGGCTCGCTGGCCGCCCCGGCCGGGATCGACTGGGTCTGCGTCAGCCCCAAGGGCCAGGTCCCGCTGGTCCAGACCACCGGCGACGAGCTGAAGCTGGTGTTCCCGCAGGACGGGGTCGACCCGGCGCGGTTCGAGGCTTTGGCCTTCGACCGCTTGCTGCTGCAGCCGATGGACGGGCCGCAGCGCGAGGCCAACACCCGCGCCGCCATCGCCTATTGCCTGGATCATCCGCGCTGGCGCCTCAGCCTGCAGACGCACAAATACCTTGGCATCCCGTAGGGGCGGCGGCTAAACCGCCCGGTCCGCCGAGAGCCCCCCGCTCCTGAAAAAAGCCCTATGTCCGAACCTGTCTTCGAGATCACCAAACAGGCCAGCTTCGACGCCGCGCACTACCTGCCCGAGGGCCCGCGCGGCGAATACCGCCGCATGCACGGCCACTCGTTCCAGGTCGAGGCGACGGTGCGGGGCGAGATCAGCGGCCCGGTGGGCTGGGTCGAGGACCTCGGCGCCCTGGACGCCAAGCTGAAGGAACTGGCCCACGAGCTGGACCACGGGGTGCTCAACGACCGGCCCGGGCTGGAGAGCCCGACCCTGGAGCGCCTGTGCCTGCACTTTGCGATGCGTCTGAAGGCCGACTTTCCGCGCCTGTCCAAGGTGGTGGTTTCGCGCCCGACCATCGGCGAGCGCTGCGCCCTGGAGGTCTGAGGGCCTCAAAGGCCTCATGATCTGGACTCGCCCCCTCCGCCGGCCTTCGGCTCGGCACCTCCCCCGCTTCGCAGGGGAGGAGATGAGCGGTCCTGCCCCCCTGCGAAGCGGGGGAGCTGTCTGCCCCCGGGTCCGACCGGAGGTCGGCCCGAGGATAAACTCCGCCGACTGAGGGGGCTTCTTTTTCTTCCCAACCCTCGGCCAGACCCAGATCGCGGCAGATCAGCGCCACCGCCTCGTCGAAGGGCAGATCCAGCAGATCGTCGTCCTCGATGTCGGTCAGCCGCTCCCACGCGTCGGACGACAGCTGTTCGGCCTCGTCCGCGTCCGCATCCGCGTGCTCGGCCTCGGCGCGCCGCTCGATATGGCGATGGATGCGGCTGCGCCGGCGCGTGGCCTGGACGACCAGGGCCCGGCCTTGCGCCTCCTCCAGGGCGGCGAGGCCCTCCGTCAGCCGCGACTGCAGGGCGATGGTCAGGCGCACCGCCCGGGCGGCCCGGGTGTAGGTGAGGCCGGGATCGACCGCGCCGGCCGGGCCGCCTTCGGCCACGCCGCGCGCCGCGCGCCCGGCCGCCTCGGCGATCTCCATCCCGATCTCGGCCAGCCGATCCAGCATCGCCATCTGCCGCGCATTCAAGGCGCGCCCGGCCGCGACGCGGTCGGCGGGGGAGGGATCAGCGAGGCGGGCGGCGGCGGGTGACATGGGACGCATATCGCGCGGCGGTTCGTGGGGGGTGTCAAGGCGGGGGGCGCGATTCGCGAGCGTCGAAAATGCGCCAGCGGCGGACACTTGCGTGCCACCGTGAAGCGAACGATGGGGCCGCACCTCGATAGCCTCTACATCGTCACTCGGCGCCGATTATCCGAACGATCGGCGGTTAAGTTGCCCGCATGGAGGCCAGCCTGATGGACGATGTCGAAGACAACTGGGATGACGGCATTACTTGGGCCGATCCGCAAATTCGGGTGGACTACGAGGCGGCCTTAGGCCGATTGATACTGACTCACAATGAAGTTGATCTCAGCGTAACCCGGCTGCTCACGCGCTGCTTGAATCGCCTTGGCGATCCGCCAGCAATGAAGCGGCTTGCGACCGGCACGCTATCGGAGCGGCTTCAAAACCTGAGTTTGCTCAAGTCACTCCCGATCAGGCTTGAGCTTAGCGCCGTCGATATCGATCGGTTGATCAGATTAAACCGCGATCGAAACATCGTCGCGCACGGGCACTTCGAACAAAACCCATTTGATGGCGAATACATGCTCGTTGACGCCAAGCAGCGTCAACACGATTTCCCAACTGACCGTCTAAATCGTATAACTGATGAACTGCGGCGCGTAGCTTCCCACTTGTCGGCCCTGATCGCATTCTACGATCCTCCCGAGTGACATCCTTGCGCCCTGGGGCGGACACTGGCTCCGCTCCAGAAGCCTGACATTCCCAGGCCGCCAATGAGGTGGCGACGGTCAGAGAATGAAGAAGGGTTGGCGCTGAACCTTTTGAGCCGACGCACGAATTTCGCCCTGACTGTCCGGTGCCAATCGCAGGAGGACGTGCCTCAATATGCCGTGCGGCGTCGTGAGCCAGTCGCCGAAGATCCTCGCTCGCCAGTCGCGATCAACCTCGTGAGGGACCGAAACCGTCCAAGTCCTCTGAGCTAGGAACTCGGGCAGGGCACCGCTAAGTTGGGCGCAAGCGCCGGCTGCGATATCGGGTATGGCCGCGAGATCTTCCGCCCAGGCCGGAAGATTCTTCGCTTCGGTGGTCATGAAATCCTGATCGGCGGCATTGCGCCACCCCGTTAGCCCGTAGGTCAAATAGGTGGCCAGACGGGCGAAACGCTCGCGCCGGTCGAAACTATCGAGTGTTTCGTCATGGTCACTGATCCACAACGATGGCTGGCGCTCCTGCCGTAAGCCCGACTGTAGCAGGGCGACGAATAGCGCCAGCCGGTAGACCTTCTCTATGCTCGCGTCGGGCATTCCCGCGGCGAAGCAATCATCGAGAACTTCGGCCAGGGCCCTGGGGCCGCCGTCGACAAAGCTCCCGACCCGGTTGTCGATCATGACGGTGATCAAGTTGCCCTTGAGCCGTCCCACTAGCTCCAAGAAGCGCGGATACGCCCGTCTTCGCAACGGTTCGCGGAGCTGCTTGAATGACATTCGACGGCCATCGGGTAGCCAATCTGCGCGAAACGCTTCTCGAAGCGGCAGCCACCCCTGCAGTTCGTTCCAGGTTGTCACCAAAAACGAGTAGACTTCGTGGGTGGCTTGGCGATGTTGACCCGAATAGTCGCTGACGATCACCTGTGGGCCTTCATCGACCGCCCAGAGCAATTGACCGTCGTTCTCCTCGGCGATCTGCATCGCCTTGCTAAGCAGGTCCCCGTAACCAGCTTCGGGCTTGTCAGCGTGGCGCCAGACGGTCAACGCTCGGCCCTTTGTAGAGAACTCCAGCGCTGACGGACGAGCCGAGCAGCGCAAGGGTCAAGTCGATGGCGAAGCGGGCGTGCACGTGTGGGGTGGATCGTCTCGAACGAGCTGATCACTCCGTCGCGATCTTCTCCAATCGTGCCCACGGCCAAACGAAATTTGCTTTGATGCGGATTTACACAGCGCACCGCCAGGTACTGGAAGAAATACTCCCGAAGGATCTTATGCTTGTGGTGGCTATGCTCGTCGAGGACCGCGCCGATGGCCCACGCATACGCCTTCTCGACCAAGCCCCGCTCCCCTTAGCGGCCTCGGCTAGATTTCCAAGGTCGCGGGCATCTCGTTCCAGGTTCGGCCGCGATATTCGCGGCCGTTGGCCTTCTTGGAACGCTTCTTGTTATCCTTGCCCCATGTACCCCACTGCTTAAAGAAGAATGCGGTGCCGTAGGCATCGCATTGCGCGTAAATCTCGTCGATCCAGTCCTCGCGGATCGGACGGGCATCTAGGCCGCTTTCCCCGCCGACGATCGCCCAGTGGACGTCGGTAAGGTCCACGGCACCGACCTGACCGATCAGCGGTTCAAACGAGATGAAGCGGATTGCGGCCGGCACAGCGCGTAGATGGCCGATGCGGTGGCCCACGTCAGCGTTTTCTACGCTGGTGCCTAGCCAGACGTTGGGCAGCACGTCGGGAATGAGACGCGACACGATCTCGGCCATGCGCTCGGGGCGCTTGGTTAGGATTTGATAGTTGTGGTGCGGCGTGTCGCGCATCACCCGCCAGACATCAACGATGAATGCCTCGCTGACCGCCTCGTGGAAGAGGTCGCTCATCGAGTTGACGAAAATCTTTTTTGCCTTTCGCCAGCCGAAAGGGATTTCAAGCGCCGAACGATCTTCACGGACCACGCCGTTCCAGATTGCCCGCTTCCCGCTCTTGCGCGTCAGGCCATTGTACTTGGCCACGCCCATGGCCTCGAGGCGGCGCGCCATCTGCATGGCATAGCAGTTCGTGCAGCCCGCAGTGACGATTGAGCATCCCGCCACGGGATTCCAGGTGGCGTCGGTCCACTCGATCTGGGTGTCTGCCATCTGTCAAACCCTTCTGTCGCTCTTCGTTCGCAGCTACGATCGTTGCGCACCATCCAACTCCAGGCGGAAAGCCTTTCTTAAGCATAGCCTTTACGAGCAGGATTTCTTGCGACCATCTCTTGAAGAGACTCACGTCAGTTGCGGACGCAGCCCACTCGGCGAGGATGAGATTTTCTCGACGAAGGTCGCTGCCTTTGCAATGGTGAGTCGGGCTGCGGGTGCGCCGCATCGCGACGAGCGCTAGATGATCGGCGAACTGGATCTCTATCGAGGCCGCGAGCAGGCCTACGTGAAGCACTTCCTGCTCAGTGAATATCTTGAGACATGGGCGCACAAGGTCGGCAGCCATTGGACCGATTTGGC
>NCED01000008.1 GCA_002280485.1 Caulobacterales bacterium 32-69-10 | reverse complement strand
GTACCCGGTCGGCGCGAAGTTCACCGGCCGCATCACCAACATCACCGACTACGGCGCCTTCGTGGAGCTGGAAGCCGGCGTTGAAGGCCTGGTCCACGTCTCCGAGATGTCCTGGACCAAGAAGAACGTCCACCCGGGCAAGATCGTCTCCACCTCTCAGGAAGTGGACGTGGTCGTCCTCGACGTCGACGCCTCCAAGCGCCGCGTGTCGCTGGGCCTCAAGCAGGCCATGGCCAATCCGTGGGAGGCCTTCACCGCCGCCCATCCGATCGGCTCGACCGTCGAAGGCGAGGTCAAGAACACCACCGAGTTCGGTCTGTTCATCGGCCTCGACAACGACATCG
Source organism: Caulobacterales bacterium 32-69-10 (assembly GCA_002280485.1). The sequence continues at coordinate 124,825 of NCED01000008.1, read as the reverse complement.
ACGGCATGGTCCACCTGTCGGACATCGATTGGAACACCCCCGGCGAGGAAGCCGTCCAGAAGTACCGTCGCGGCGAGACCGTGAAGGCCAAGGTGCTCGACGTCGACGTCGAGAAGGAACGCATCTCGCTCGGCATCAAGCAGCTGGGCGGCGATCCGATGACCGGCGACAGCTTCCGCAAGGGCCAGACCGTCACCGTCACCATCACCGAGGTCACCTCGGGCGGCCTGGAAGTCCGCTTCGGCGAGGAAGAGGCCCCCATGGGCGCCTTCATCCGCAAGTCGGACCTCAGCCGCGATCGCTCCGAGCAGCGCCCCGAGCGCTACGCGGTCGGCGACCGCCTCGACGCCCAGATCACCAACGTCGACAAGGCGGCCCGCCGGGTCTCCCTGTCGGTCAAGGCTCTGGAGATGGCCGAGGACAAGGCGGCGATCGAGCAGTTCGGTTCGTCCGACAGCGGCGCGTCCCTGGGCGACATCCTCGGCGCGGCCCTGCGCGACAAGGCCAAGGCCGGCAAGGAGTAGTCCCTCGCCACATCGCTAGCATCAGGCCCCGCGGGATCCGTCCCGCGGGGTTTTTTGTCGCGTCGCCGACATATGCTTAAGCGCTTGAAGCGCTGCGGTAAAAGAGCGATGGTCCCGCCCAGACGGGGGCGTCCTATGATAAAATCCGAGCTGATATCCAGGCTTGCCGCCGAGAACCCTCACCTCACCCAGAAGGACGTCGAGCGGGTCGTCGGGGTCATCCTCGACCGCATGACCGAGGCCCTGGTCGATGGCGGACGGGTCGAGCTGCGCGGTTTCGGGGCCTTTTCCGTTCGTTCCCGCCCCGCCCGGGCCGGGCGCAATCCCCGCACCGGCGCGGCGGTCGATGTTCGCGCCAAGGCGGTTCCCTTCTTCAAGAGCGGCAAGGAGCTGCGCGAGCGGCTCAACGCCGGAGGCGATGCGTGAGTGATGTCATCAAGCTGCCCAAGGTGAAGCTGGTCGGCGAGTTCCGCCAGTTCATCGCCCGGGGCAACGTCATAGACCTGGCCGTCGGCGTGATCATCGGGGCGGCTTTCGGCAAGATCGTCACCAGCCTGGTCGAACAGATCATCATGCCGCCGATCGGGCTGCTGATCGGCCGGGTCGATTTCTCGGATCTCAAGTGGGTGCTGACCCCCGCCAACCCGGCCATCGAGCAGGCCGAGGTCGCCATCGGTTACGGCGCCTTCCTGAACACCTGCATCCAGTTCCTGATCGTGGCCTTCGCGGTCTTCATGCTGGTCAAGCTGGTCAATTCCATGCGCCGCCAGGAAGCCGAACACCCGGTGGCGCCGCCCGCGCCGACGCCGACCGAAACCCTGCTGACCGAAATCCGCGACCTGCTGGCGACAAAATGAACCTTCTTCCCGTGGGGGAGGAAGATCAGGCCAGCTTCAGTCCCTCGCGGTGCATGGCCCGCGTCAGATGCGCGTTCTCTCGGGCGGTCAGCCGCGCCTGTAGCGCCGGGAAGACGATTTCCTCCTCCTCGCGCACGTGCTCGCCGATCAGCTTGTGCAGGCCCCGCGCCGTCCCCAGCCACCGGGGGTCGTCCTTGGCCATCTCCGACAGGCTATGCATCAGGCTCTTCATCTCGAAGTGCTCGGAGGCGAGGTGCTTGGGCGTTTCGGCCCGGCCGCCGGCGAGCAGGGCCGGATAGATCACGTGCTCCTCCTCGAACTGGTGCTTGGCCAGGGCGTAGACGATCTTGGAAAACAGCAGCTGGCGCTTGGCCGTTTCGTCCTCGCTGGTCTCGAGCAGCACCTTGAACAGGCCGTCGACCAGCTTGTGATCGGCCTTGAGCGCCGCGAACCAGTCGCCCGCAAGGCCGGTCGTCGCCTGCATGGCGACCTTACGGGCCCCCAGCATCGCCACCCCGGCCACAAAGCCCAGGGCCGCGACGCCGGCCAGCTTGGGCCACCCGCCGCGTCCCGCCGCCCGCGCCGCGCGCGCCAGATCCTCCGCGCGGTCGCCGAGCCGTGAACGGGCCGCTGCGGTTCCGCCGACGAACCGATCGCGAACCTCGCCGATCAGGTGACGTGAGTCGTTGAGAACCAGGGTCACGGGCCGCACTCCTTATCGAAACATGTCCGCCAACAACCCCTCCCCGCCGCCACAGTTCCGGCCGTCGCCCTTGCGCAAACCGTAGCTGTCGGCCACATCCGGCCCATGGCCAGGGCGAAGATCTGCGGGTTGACCACCCCCGAAACGGTGCAGGCGGCGCTGGATGGCGGCGCGGCCTATCTCGGATTCAACTTTTTCCCGCCGAGCCCTCGCGCCATCCTTCCCGAGGCCGCCGCCGCCCTGGCCCAGGCCGTGCGCGGCAAGGCCCAGATCGTGGCCGTGACCGTCGACCCGGACGACGCGCTCCTGGACCACCTGGCCCGCACCCTGCGCCCCGACCTGATCCAGCTCCACGGCGAGGAGACGGCCATGCGGGCGGCCGAGGTGCGGGCGCGCACCGGCGCCGAGGTCATCAAGGTCATCCCCGTTTCGGACGTTCATGACCTGGACAGGGCCAAGGCCTTCGACGGCGCCGCCGACCAGCTCATGTTCGACACCAAGGCCCCCAAGGACGCCGCCCTGCCCGGCGGCAATGGCGTCCGCTTCGACTGGACCCTCACCCAGGGCCGCCGCTTCGAGCGCCCCTGGTTCCTGGCCGGCGGGCTCGACCCCTGGAACGTGGCCGAGGCGATCAGCGCCTCGGGCGCGCCGCTGGTGGACGTTTCCTCTGGCGTGGAGCGAGGGCCGGGCTATAAGGACCCCCGCCTGATTTCGGCCTTCCTGGACGCGGTCCGCCGCGCTTGAGCAGCTCCTCGCCAGTGACAGTCATCCGCCCCAACGACTATTCCTCCCAGCCCGACGCCCAGGGCCGCTTCGGCGAGTTCGGCGGCCGCTACGTGGCCGAGACGCTCATGCCGCCGGTGCTGGAGCTGGAGCGCGCCTATGCCGAGGCCCGCGCCGACCCGGCCTTCCAGGCCGAGCTCGACGGCTACCTGACCCACTACGTCGGCCGGCCCTCGCCGCTCTATTTCGCCGAGCGGCTGACCGAGCATTTCGGCGGCGCCAAGATCTATCTGAAGCGCGAGGAGCTGAATCACACCGGCGCGCACAAGATCAACAACTGCATGGGCCAGATCCTGCTGGCCATGCGGATGGGCAAGACCCGCATCATCGCCGAGACCGGCGCCGGCCAGCACGGGGTGGCCACCGCCACCGTCTGCGCCCGCTTCGGCCTGCCTTGCGTCGTCTACATGGGCGCGGTCGACGTGGAGCGGCAAAAGCCCAACGTCTTCCGCATGAACCTGTTGGGCGCCGAAGTGCGTCCGGTCACCTCGGGCGCGGCGACCCTCAAGGACGCCATGAACGAGGCCCTGCGCGACTGGGTCACCAACGTCCACGACACCTACTACCTGATCGGCACCGCCGCCGGCCCGCACCCTTATCCGGCCATGGTCCGAGACTTCCAGTCGGTGATCGGGACCGAGGCCCGGGCCCAGATCCTGGAGATGGAAGGCCGCCTGCCGGACGCCATCGTCGCCTGCGTCGGCGGCGGCTCCAATGCGCTCGGCCTGTTCCACCCCTTCCTCGGCGACGAGACGGTGAAGATCATCGGGGTCGAGGCGGCCGGCGACGGCATGCACACCACCCGCCACGCCGCGGCGATCAGCGGCGGCCGGCCCGGCGTCCTGCACGGCAACAAGACCTATTTGCTCCAGGACGAGGAGGGCCAGATCCTGGAGGCCCACTCCATCTCCGCCGGCCTCGACTATCCCGGCATCGGTCCCGAGCTGTCCTGGCTGGCCGACGTCGGCCGGGCCCAGTACCTGACCACCACCGATGACGAGGCCCTGGCCGCCTTCCAGCTGTGCGCCAAGCTCGAAGGCATCATCCCCGCGCTGGAATCGGCCCACGCCATCGCCCGCCTGGGCGAGATCGCCCGCGACATCGGCAAGGACGGCGTCGTGGTGATGAATCTGTCCGGCCGGGGCGACAAGGACGTGGCCACCGTCGCCGCCGCCATGGGCGCCCAGGGGATCGGGGGCATCCTGTGAGCCGGATCGACGCCCGCTTCGCAAGCTTGCGCGCCCAAGACCGCGCCGCCTTCGTCGCCTATGTCATGGGCGGCGACCCCGACCTCGAGACCAGCTTCGAGATCCTCAAGGGCCTGCCCGGCGCCGGCGCCGACATCATCGAGCTGGGCTTTCCCTTCTCCGATCCCATGGCCGAAGGCCCGCCGATCCAGCGCGCCGGCCAGCGGGCCCTCAAGGCCGGGACCAAGCTGAAGTCCGTGCTGGAGCTGGCCCGACGCTTCCGCGAGACCGACGCCGACACGCCGGTGATCCTGATGGGCTACCTCAATCCGGTGATGAGCTGGGGTTACGGCGCCTTCGCCCGCGACTGCGCCGCCGCCGGCATCGACGGCCTGATCATCGTCGATTGCCCGCCCGAAGAGGCCGAGGCCCTGGCCGACGCCCTCGACGCCGCCCACCTGTCGCTGATCCGCCTCGCCACGCCGACCACGGACGACGCGCGGATGAAGGTGGTGGCCAGCCGGACCTCGGGCTTCGTCTACTACGTCGCCGTCACGGGCGTGACCGGGGCCAAGGAGGCCGACGCCGCCGAGGTCGCCCCGGCGGTGGCCCGGGTCCGCGCCGCGACCGGGCTTCCCGTCGCGGTCGGCTTCGGCATCAAGACCCCCGAGCGCGCGGCGGCCATCGCCCGCATCGCCGACGCCGCCGTGGTCGGCTCGGCCCTGGTCGACCAGGTGGCCGCGGCGATCGCGGCCGGCGAAGACCCCAAGACCAGGGTGCTGGCCTCGGTGGCGGCGCTCGCCCAGGCCGTGCGCGGCGCCCGCGCCAAGGCCCCGGCCTAAAGGAAGCACGCCTATGGCGGATCGCGACGACAAGGCCCATCCTGACAAGGCCCAGGCCGACAAGGTCCAGATCGACAAAGCCCAGACCGAGAAGGTCTCGATCGAAAAGCCTCCCGAGCGCCCCAAGCGTGGCGGCTGGCTGGCGCGCTTCGCGCCCGGCGTGCGCAATCTGAAGAAGCAGGGCGCCGACACGCCCGAGAACCTCTGGGTCAAATGCCCGGACAGCGGCGAGATGATCTATCGCCCCGACCTGGAGGCCGCCCTGTGGGTGACCCCGGCCGGCCGGCACATGCGGGTCGGCGCCGCCCTGCGGCTGCGCTACACTTTCGACGCCGGCGTGTGGGAGGCCCTGCCCGCCCCGGCCGTGCCCGAAGACCCGCTGAGCTTCTCCGACGACAAGCCCTATCCCGACCGTCTCGCCATCGCCCGCAAAGCTACCGGGACCCCTGATGCGGTCTCCATCGGCTATGGCCTGATCCGCACGGTTCCGGCCGTCGCCATGGTCCAGGATTTCGCCTTCATGGGGGGCTCGCTGGGCATGGCCGCGGGCGAGGGCTTCGTGGCGGCCGCCGAGGCGGCCGTGGCGCGCAGCTGTCCGCTGGTGGCCTTCACCGCCGCGGGGGGCGCGCGCATGCAGGAAGGGGCCCTGTCCCTGATGCAGATGGCGCGCACCACCATCGCCATCCAGCACCTCAAGGCCGCCGGCCTGCCCTATGTGGTCGTGCTGACCGACCCCACCACCGGCGGGGTCACCGCCTCCTACGCCATGCTGGGCGACGTCCACCTGGCCGAGCCCGGCGCCCTGATCGGCTTCGCCGGTCCCCGGGTGATCGAGCAGACCATCCGCGAGACCCTGCCCCCCGGCTTCCAGCGCTCCGAGTACCTGTTGGAGAAGGGGATGGTCGACAAGGTGGTGGCCCGCAAGGACCTGCCCGACGTGCTGGGCTCGCTGCTCACCACCCTGATGATGGGCCGGGCGACCCGCGTCGCGGCCGCGCCCAGCGCCGCCTAGATGAGCGACTATCTTCGCGCCCACGATCGGGTGCTGGAGCGCTTCAAGGGCCTGCACAAGAAGGCCATCGACCTCAGCCTCGATCGCATGCAGCGCCTGTGCGCCGTGCTCGGCGACCCGCAAAGGCGCCTGCCGCCCGTCGTCCATGTCGCCGGCACCAACGGCAAGGGGTCGACCATCGCCACCCTGCGGGCCGTGGCCGAGGCCGCCGGCCTGTCGGTCCACGTCTTCTCCTCGCCCCATCTGGTCCGTTTCGCCGAGCGGATACGGCTGGCCGGCCGGTTGATCGACGATGATCAACTGACCGAGGTGCTGGACCGGGTCGAACGGCTGAACGCCGGCGCGCCGATCACCTTCTTCGAGATCACCACCGCCGCCGCCTTCCTGGCGATGTCCGAGGCCCCCGCGGACCTGTGCCTGGTCGAGGTCGGCCTCGGCGGCCGTTTCGACTGCACCAATGTGGTCGAGGGCGTGGTCCTGTCGGTGATCGCGCCGGTGGCCCTCGACCACACCGAATTCCTCGGCGAGACCCTGGGCCAGATCGCCTTCGAGAAGGCCGGCATCCTGCGTCCGGGCGTGCCCGCCGTGATCGGCCACCAGCAGGCCGAGGCGCTGGACGTGATCGAGGCCCGGGCGGCAGAGGTCGGGGCGCCCCTGATCGAGATGGGCCGCGACTTCGACGCCTGGGGCGCCGCCGGCCGCACCGCCGTCCAGGTCGCCGACCGGCTCTACGACCTGCCCGCCCCGGGCCTCACCGGCGCGCACCAGATCGACAACGCGGGCCTGGCGGTCGCCGCCGCCCTGGCCCTGCGCCACGAGGGCTTCACCGAGGCCGTTCTGGCCGAGGGCGTCGCCCGGGCGTCCTGGCCCGGCCGCCTGCAGCGCCTGACCCGGGGGCCCCTGGCCGACTTCGCCGCCGCCGCGGGGGCCGACCTGTGGCTCGACGGGGCCCACAACCCCCACGGCGCCGCCGCCCTGGCAGATTTCGCCCGCGCGCTCACCGCCCGCGACGGCAGGCCGGTGACGATGATCGTCGGCCTGCTCGCCAACAAGGATGTGGCCGGGGTGCTGGAGGCCCTGGCCGCCGCCTCGCCCCGCATCGTCGCCACCGGCTTCGACGCCGAGGCCGCCCTCGATCCCATCGCCCTGGCCGCAAAAGCGAACGGCGCCGGCCTGAAGGCCGACGCCGCTCACAACGTCACCGAAGCGGTGCGCCTGGCCCTGTCCGCAGACGGGCCCGCGCCCCACCTCATCATCTGCGGATCGCTCTACCTCGCCGGCGAGGTGCTGAGCCTCTCGCCCGAAACGTGGCCCACCTAGGCCGTGACCGCCGTCACGCCCGTCTCGGAGAGCCACTCGAGAATCTTCTGCTTGGGCATGGCGCCGACCTTCATCGAGGCCATCTGCCCGTCGCGGAACAGCATCAGGGTCGGGATGCCGCGCACGCCGTAGCGCGAGGGCGTGGTGGGGCTTTCCTCGATATTGACCTTGGCCACCGTCACGGCGCCGGCGAGCTCTTCCGAGATCTGGTCAAGGGCCGGGGCGATCTGCTTGCAGGGCCCGCACCACTCGGCCCAGAAATCCACCAGCACCGGCGTGGAGGCCTGGAGCACGTCCTGGTCGAAGCTTTCGTCGGTGACCTTCACAGTGGCCATGAGCTGATCTCCTAAACGGCGCGGCGGAAGCCTGGCGCCCATATACCCTTGCCGCCCATGTAGGCGCCGGAAGCGCCAGCATCAACCGCCGCGCGGGAGGCCGGCAAGGGCTTTAACCATCACTTCTTCTGGAACCGGCATTAGCTTTGGTCCGTCGGTCCACACCAGGGCGGCCTCGACCGTGCGGCCGGGGAACACCGCCCGCAGCACCGCCGCATAGACGGCCATCTGCAGCACATAGGCCGGGTCGGCGTCCTCGATTCGCGCCGGCGCCGGCCGGTTGGTCTTGAAGTCGACCACCAGCACCCGATCCGGGGTGATCCGCATCCGGTCGACCCGCCCGGCCACGGCCAGGCCGTCCGGCAGCTCCGGCGCGCCGCCAGCCACGGCGGCCTCGGCCCGGCTGCCCGGGGCGAACACCTCGGCGAACATCGGATCGGCCAGCACGCCCAGCGCCGCCGCCGCCATTTCGGCGCGCTGCTCATTGGTCAGGTCCGGCTCCTTGGACAGCAGGCGCTGCGCCCCGGCGGCCCGTTCGGCGGGATCGAGATCCGGCAGCAGCTGCAGCAGGCGGTGGATCAGGGTCCCGCGCCGGAACCGGCCCATGCCGCCCCGCGCCGACAGGGGCGAGGGCGCCGAGCCGCGCACATCCTCCAACAGGGTCGAGGGCGCGGCATAGACCATGGCGGGCGCTTCGGGCTCCACCGGCCGCAGGGCCCAGGCCGGCAAAGGCGCAGCGGCCTCGCCGACCTCGGCGCTTCCACGCTTGAGCAGGCGCGGATCGTCGCCATATCGGCGCACCTCCATGCCGCCGACCTGGACCGTCCTGACCCGCTCGGCCAGGTCCGGATGGTCGAAGGCCGCATTCATCGGCGTCCACCAGCCGCGCAGGGTCTCTTCCTTGGCCCGGGCGTTGATGCGCCCGGCGATGACCAGCCGGTCCCGCGCTCGGGTGAGGGCCACATAGAGCAGGCGCAGGGCCTCCTCCTCGTCACGGCGTTTGCGCCGCTCCCGCGCCGAGGCGGTGGCTTCGCAGTCGTTGGAGCCCGAGGCGCACCACAGGAAGCCGCCGTCCTCGGTGGCCAGCAGGGGCGAGCCCCGCGCCGCCCCGGCCCCCACCGTCTCGGGCAGGAAGACGATCGGCGCCTCCAGCCCCTTGGCCCCGTGGGCGGTCATGACCCGCACCTCGCCCCGGGGCTCGTCCATCTCGCGCTTCACCGCCACGGTCAGCCCGGCCAGGGCGTCGGCGAACCGCTCCAGGTCCATCACGCCCCGGGCCTCGGCGGCCAGGGCCTGGGCCAGGAACTCCTCGATGGCGTCGGCCGCCTCCGGCCCCAGGCGGGTGACCATGCGGGTGCGCATCGACCGCCCGTCCCGGTCCAGCCGGTTCAGCACCCGGCCGTAGAAGTCGAACGGGGTCCGCGCCGCTCCTGCGGCCTTGGCCCAGCCGAGGAAGTCCGCCGCCCCGGCCCACTCGGGGCGCTCGTCCTGGCGTCGCAGCAGAGTGCGCCACAGGGAGGTGTCGCGCTGGTAGGCGAGGTCATACAGCCCCGTCTCGTCCACATCGCAGAACGGGCTGCGCAGCAGGGCCGCCAAGGTCAGGTCGTCGTCGGGGAAGAGGGCGAAGCGGGCAAGCGCCAGGAAGTCCTCGAAGGCCGGATGCTCGGACAGCACCAGCCGGTCGGCGCCGGCCACCGGCACCCCCCGCCGCTTGCAGGCCCGCAGCAGCTCCTCGAACAGGACCTTGCGCTTCCTGACCAGGATCAGCACGTCGCCATAGCCGCAGGGCCGCCACGCGCGGGTCTCGCGGTCGTGCACCGCCTCGCCGCGCTCGACCGCCGCCTTGATCTCGTCGGCGATCCGTTCGGCGAGGCGCCGATAGGCGCCGGCGCCCGCGCCCGCGTCCAGGGGCTCGTCCCAGGCGCTGCGCTCGGCCTCCGGCTCCTCGCGCTCCAGCGGCCACAGGTCGATGGTCCCGGTTCCTTGCGGGTCGGCCTTGGCCCGGTTGGAGATGTGCTCGATCAGATCCTCGGCGTCGGGCTGCAGGGCGCGCCGCAGCTCGCCCGGGTGGAACACCGCGTCGACGAACTTGAGCACTTCGTTGGTGGACCGCCACGAAGCCAGGAGAGGCACCGGCGCGAACCGCCGGCCCGCCCCCGTCGCGGCGGCCTGGAAATAGTCCCGCTCGATGCGCAGCCGCTCCGGCGCCGCGCCCTGGAACGAGAAGATCGACTGCTTCTCGTCGCCGACCACGAAGATCGAGCGGCCCAGAGTCCGGTCGCCGAGGGTCCGGTCGCGCTTGTAGGGGTCGGTCCCCACGCCGGAGAAGAACTCGTCCGACAAGGCGCGCAGGATCGCCCACTGTTCGGGCGCCGTGTCCTGGGCCTCGTCGACCAGGATGTGCTCAAGCCCCGCGTCGAGCTTGAACAGCACCCAGGCCGCCGCATCGGCCCCGGTGAGCAGTCCCTGCGTCCGCCCGATCAGGTCGGTGAAGTCGAGCGCGCCGCGCCGCGCCTTCGCTTGTCCATAGGCGTCGATATAGAAGGCCGCCAGCACCAGGGCCTGGACACTGTCCTCGGCCACCCGCGCCGCCTTGGCCAGGGCGTCGGCGTCGCGCAGCCGGTCGCGCTCGTCGAGCAGCCGGGCCTGCAGCCCCGGGTCGGCCTTGAGCCGCGCCGCCGTCTCCGGCCACTTGGCCAGCTCTCCCGCCTGGGTGCAGAACACCGCCAGGGCGGGGCGGAACCGCGCCTCGCCGGCCTCGGCGGCGGCGGCCACCTGCGCCATCTGGCCGGCGCACTTCTGATCGCGCACCCCACCCGCCGCCAGGGCCGCGGCCCCCGCCCGCCACAGGATCGGAGAAATCTCGTCGGCCGCCGCCTGCTCCAGGGCCTCGGCGTCCATCGGATGGGCCAGGCCGCAAGCCTCGGCTATGGCCTGGGGCAGGGCGGCGAGCCCGCCGACGCCGCGGATGTAGTCGGCGATGGCTTCGCGCCGGGTCTCGAAGGCCACGAACATCGCCTCGAAGCTGGCGAAGTCGAGCGCCACGGCGAAGCGGGCGTAGGCCTCCGACAGCACCGCCTCGCCGGCCAGGGCCCGCCGCGCCACCCCGTCGCGCGCCTCGGCGGCGACCTGGGCGGCGGAGGCGTCCTCCAGCACCTGAAACCCCGGCGACACCCCGGCCTCGAGCGGAAAGCGCCGCAGCAGCTTCTCGCAAAAGGCGTGGATGGTCTGGATCTTGAGGCCGCCGGGGGTCTCCAGCGCCAGGGCGAACAGGGTCCGGGCCCGCTCCAGGTCGAAAGCGTCGTAGCTCTGCGGCGCCCGCCCCTCCAGCCTGGCCAGTTCGCCGACCAGGGCGTCGTTGGACATCAGCGCCCAGCGGCCGAGCTGGTCGAACAGGCGCCGCTGCATCTCGGCGGCGGCGGCCTTGGTGTAGGTCACGCACAGGATGGTCTCGGGATCGACCCTGCGCAGCAGCAGCCGCGCCACCCGGTTGACCAGGGTCGTCGTCTTGCCCGACCCCGCATTGGCGGTGACGAAGGCGCTGGTCTCCGGGTCAGCCGCGAGGTCCTGGGGATTGACGGTCATTCCCCGTCCTCTTCGTCGCCGGCCGACCATTCCCGCACCCGGGCCAGATGGTCGTAGTCGCCGGCGTAGGTCTTCACGAACCTGGGGGCGGTGCGCGATCGGTACGGCTGCTCAGGATCGTCATAGCGCCGGACCAGGGCCGCCAATCCTTCCAGGGCCTGGGCCGCCATGGCCTCGCTCTCGCCGGGCGCCGCGCGGATCACCATCTCGCCGGCCGGCTCGCGCCCGGTCACCCGCACATAGACGAGCTCGCCGGGAACATGCGCCGCCAGGCCGTCGAAGCCGCCGCCCGCGACGATGGCGGCGGTCAGGGTCAGCTGGGGTGAAAAGCCGGTGGCGATCTCCTTGGCCGTCGGGGCGCGGCCGGTCTTGAAGTCGAGCACGTGCACCTCGCGCCCCACCACCTCGATCCGGTCGGCCTTGGCCGAGACCCTGAAGTCCGCCCCCGGCACGTCGAAGCAGCCGGTCTGCTCCACCTTCACCTCGACGCCCGGCTTGCGGCGTTCCCGCTCGAAGTCCGTCACCCATCGCCCGGCGCGATCGGCCAGGGCTGTCTCGCGGGCGAGGGAGCCTTCGGTCGCCCCCGCGGCCCGGAGCTCGTCGAGATAGAGGCGGGCGAACAGGGCCGGGTCGGCCTCGGGCCAGGCGCCGGAAAAGCGCTCGAAGGCCTTGTGGATGGCCGTGCCGCGGATGCGCACCTCGACCCGCTCGTCCGGCCGCTCCATCTGCCGAAAGCCCAGGATATGGCGGGCGTAGATGGCGTACGGATCGCGCACCAGGGCCTCGACCTGGGTGACGAACAGCCCTCGTGGGCGGGCGGCGACGGGCGGCCGGGGCTCCGGCGGGCGGGCCTGCTGCAGGGTCGGCGGCGGCGCCTCGACCGGCGCTTCGAGGGCGCGGGCCCAGGCCAGGGCGTCAGGGCGGCCGGGAATGGCGACGCCGGCGCCGCGGGCCAGGGTCTCCAGCCGCCACAGCCAGCGCGACTTCACCGCCGGCTGCCCGCCCCGTCGCTCAACATGGATCAATGTGACTTCCGGGGCGCAGGCGGCCTGGGCGAAGTCGTGCGCCGCCAGGCCGATGCGCCGCTCCGGCGGCGGCAGGTCGAGCCGGGCGCGCATGGGCCGCGACAGGAAGGGGTCGGCGGTCGGGATGCGCGGCCACACCCCCTCCTCCAGTCCCGCCAGCACCAGCACGTCGGCGCGGATCAGCCGCGCCTCGATGGCCCCCAGGATGCGCAGACGCGGATGGGCGGCGCTGCCGCTGCGCACCGTTTGCGAGGCCAGCAGCCGCTCGACCAGCACCGCGAAGCCGGACGCGGTGGCGGGCGGCAGGCCGTCGCCGTCCTCGATGATCCCGGCCAGCAGGCTCGCCGCCGCCTCGCCGGCCAGCCCCGCCCACAGCCGGCCCGTCCCGCCCGCCGGCTCGGCGCAGATCGCCTCGATGGCCGCGGCCAGGGCGCGGGCGGCGTCGACGGGATTGGCGTCCCCATCCGAGAAGGGCGCCGCCGCCGTCTGCAGGATGCCCTGCAGACCTTCGGCCAGGGCGATCGCGTCGGCATAGTCGCCAGGCGCGGTCCACGCCGCCGCGGCGTCCAGCCGGCGGCGGACCTCGGCCCAGTCCCGAGGCCGGGCGCCGCGCAGGCCGCGCCGCTCCAGCTTTGTCCGCGCGGCGGCAAGGGCCTCTTGGTCCAGCCCGAACCCGGCCAGGGGGTGTTTGCAGATCGCCAGCAGCCGCACCGGATCGAGCGGATCGGCCACCGCCGCCGCGACCAGGGCCGTCAGCACGCCCACGGGCGCGCCCAGCAAGGGGCTGCCAGCCGACGAGTCCGCCGTCACCGCCCAGCGCGACAGCCGGGCCGAGACCCGTCGGGCCAGGGCGGGGTCGGGGGTGACCAGGGCGGCGGTCTTGCCCGGAACCTCCAGGGCCTCGCGCAGCAGCAGGGCGGCCGTGGCCGCGGCCTCCTCCTCGGTGCGGGTCGTCACCAGCGACAGACCGGCCATGCCCTCGGCGATGGGATCGGCGTCCGGCGACTGGTCGCGCAGGCGCTGGATCACGCCGACCCAGTCGGCGGTCGCTTCCGCCGGACGCAGGGCCTCGTTGATCACCCGTCGCCGGGCCCGTCCGCGCCGCGCCTGTTCGAGCGTCTCCGGCGCGCTCCACACCCCGACATCGGCGCGCTCGACCTTGGCCCGCGCCAGCAGGCGATGCATGGCGCCCTGCGGATGGGCCTCGCGCACCTGATCCCAGGCGGTCTCGGCGAGGTCGAGGTCGAGGCCCGGCAGCACCACCGCCCCCTTGGGCGCCGCGGCGATCACCCGCAGCAGGTCGGCGGTGGCCGGCGCCGTGCCGGTCGAGCCGGCCGCCACCAGGGGCCCCGCCGGCGGCTTGGCCGTCCACGCCTCGCCCAGGGCCCGCAGCAGGGCGGTGCGCCGGTCGGTCACGTCGGCCAAGCCCATCTGGCGCAGCCGCTCGGGCCAGCGCTCGGTGGCGATGCGCAGGAATTTGGCCGACTTCAGCCAGTGCTGGGCCAGATCGCCCTCGACCAGGGTCGCGACCCGGCCGAGGTCGGTGGTCTCCTCGATCTGCAGACTGTCGAGGAAGCCGGCCAGGGCGTCGGCCAGCTCCAACACCCCCGCGGCGTCGAGCGGCCGGTCGAACATCCCGGCGTTGCCGGCCACCAGCCGCGCCAGCTCAAAGCGCCGCCGCAGGGGACTGATCGCCGGCGGCAGGTCCAGGGCCAAATCGCCCGGCTCGAACGGCGGCTCGCCCTCATCGAGGTCCCCTAAGGCCCTGATCTGCGGCAGAAGCACGGCGCGCCCGCCGCCGGCCCGCACGAAGGCGTCGGCCAGGGACCGGGCGCCTCGGCGGGTGGGGGTGAGGACAATGGCTTCCGACAGGGCCTCGGGACCACCGTCGCTGAGCGCCGCCAGCAGACCGGCGGCGAGGTCTTCCACGAAGGGCCGGTGCGCCGGAATAGTGAACCAGTGCGGTCCATCGGCGGCGAAGGGTGCGCTCATGCGAGCGACTACGGCCCGCCCGGTAGCAGCAGGGTCTCGGCTTCGCCCCGGGCGACCGGGTCGCCGACGTGCATCCAGGTCCCCTCCATCACCACACCATAGAGGCGGCCCTGCTCGGCCAGCCGGCGCCACACGGCCGCGAGGGAGAAGGCGCCGTCGGGGCCGTCGTCGACCACCTGCGGCTTGGTGATGTGGAGTCCCATGTAGGCGTAAGGCGCGGCTGCGGCCTCGCCCCGGAAGGTCAGCCGTCCGTCGGGCTGGAGGAAGAAATCGCCCGGCCCGTCGAATCCGACCGACCGCTCCATCCGCGCCAGCAGCAGCAGGACGTCCATCTTTTCGGGGTCCCACAGATGGGCCATGGGGCCGAAGGCCGGAGCCTCGTCGTCGATCCAGATAGAATCGATGTTGGCGACCAGCACGGGCGCGTCGCCCAGCAGGGAGCGCGCCTTCTTCAGCCCGCCGCCGGTCTCCAGCAGGGCCGAGCGTTCGTCCGAGATCACGATCTTCGGGTGCTTGCGGTGGGCCAGATGCGCCTCCAGCCGATCGGCGAAGGCATGGACATTGACCACCGCCGTCTCCACCCCCGCGCCCTCCAGCCGGTCGAGCACATGGTCGATCAGCGCCTTGTCGGCCACCTCGATCAGGGCCTTGGGCCGGTCGTCGGTCAGGGGCTTCATGCGGGTTCCGTTACCCGCGGCCAGGATCATGGCGGTGCGCGGGATCATTCCGGCTCTCCTTGGACCCAGATCCCTGGCGCATGTTCGGTGAACCAGGCCTTCAGGGGCTCCATCGACGGCTGCTCCAGGTTGCGGGCGAGCATGCGCTTCATGCGCGGCAGGAAGGCGAGATACTTGGGCTTGCCGTCGCGCACCACCAGCCGCGCGAAGATGCCCAGGATACGCGATGCGTTCAGCGCCGCCAGCCCGGCGTAATCGGCCAGGAAAGCGTCGCCGTCCAGCTCCGGGCGGGCGGCGAGGTAGCGGGTCAACATGGCCAGTTCGAGCTCGGCCGGCACCTCGCGGCGGGCGTCCTGAAGCAGGGACAGCAGGTCCCAGGCCGGATGCCCCTTCAGGGCGTCCTGGAAGTCGAGCAGTCCGACCCGGGCCAGCCCCTGCCGCTCAGGCAGCCACAGCAGGTTCTCGGCGTGGTAGTCGCGGTGGATGAAAACGCTGGCGCCCCGCTCGCCGGCGGCGGTGATCGGCGCCCACAGGGCCGCCCATTCAGCCAGGGCGTCAGGCGCGAACGCGCCGCCCTCCAGCTTCGGCCACCATTGCGGGAAGAGGTCGGCCCCCGACTGCAGGGCCAGGGCGTCATAGGTCAGCAGCGGCCACTGCGTCCCGTCGCCGACCGGCAGGCTGGCCGGCGGCGCCTCGGCGTGCAGGTCGACGAGGATGTCGATCGCCGTCTCGTAGAAGGGCCCGGCGTCCGCCCCTTGTTCGATCAGGCGCGCGAACAGGGCCTCGCCCAGGTCCTCGATCACCGCCAGGCCGTTCGGCGTATCCAGGGCGATCACCTGCGGCGCCGACAGGCCCCGGCCGCGCAGGTAAGCGGCGCAGGCGACGAAGGCCTCGACCCGGCTGGCGGCCAGGCGGGCCAGGGCGTTCCAGCCCCGCGCGGCGCGCTCGGCGTCGGTGGCGTCCGGCGGACACGGCGCACCCTCGGCGGTGCGCGGCGCGTCCATCAGCATCAGGGTCGAGCCGTCGGCCCGGCGCAGGCGCTCGTAGGAACGGGTCGAGGCGTCCATCGGCAGGGGTTCGCGCGCGGCGTCCGCCAGCCCAGCCTCGGCCAGGAAGCGCCGCTTGATCTGTTCGCGTGTCTCGGTCTCAGAGCCCACGGCCCACCCACCCGCCATGGCCGGTCAAACGCACCAGCCGGCCCTCCCCGTCGTCGGGAATCGCGATCTCTACATCGAGTCGGTCGGCGGGCAGCGCCCCCTCCAGCCGCTCCGGCCACTCGATCACCGCCGCCCCCGCGTCCAGGGCCTCGTCCAGCCCGAGTTCATAGGCTTCCTCGGGGCGCTTCAGCCGGTAGAGGTCGAAATGGGCGACGGCGATGCGGCCCTCATAGTGCTGGACGAGGGTGAAGGTGGTGCTGGGGACCTCCTCGCCCTGCGTGGTCAGGGCCCGGACCAGGCCCCGCGCCAGGGTCGACTTGCCCGCCCCCAGCGGCCCCCACAGGCACACGGCCTCGCCGCGGCGCAGGCCCTGGGCGATGCTCGCCCCCAGCGCCGCCATGGCCTCCGCGGAATTCAGTGTGCGGAAAGGCCTTTCGGGGTTGGATACAGGAGGACGCATAGCCGTTCCCTCTTCCATGATGTATCCGGCGCTTCAAGGCGGGAGACGAGCGTGAGCGACGAGCGCGCGGTGATCATAGGAGCAGGCCACGCCGGAGGGTCCGTCGCGGCTCACCTGCGCCAGTACGGCTGGAGCGGCCCCATCGTCCTGATCGGCGACGAGCCGATCGCCCCCTATCAGCGACCGCCCCTGTCCAAGGCCTGGCTGAAGGGCGAGGCGACCGCCGAAGACCTGGGCCTGCGCGGCGACGGCTTCTGGGACGAGGAGGGCATCGAGCTGCGCCTCGACGTCCACGTCTCTTGCATCGACACCATCGGCAAGCGAGTGAAGCTCGCGAGCGGCGAATTCGTCCCCTACGACAAGCTGATCCTGGCCACCGGGGCCCGAGCCCGCAAGCTGGCCCTGCCCGGCGCCGAACTGGACGGCGTGCTGTCCCTGCGCACCGCCGCCGACGCGGAGGTTCTGAAGAACCGCCTGGGCCCCGGCCGCAAGCTGGCTGTGGTGGGCGGCGGCTACATCGGACTGGAGGCTGCGGCCTCCGCACGCGCCCTCGGCGCGGACGTGGTGGTGGTCGAACGCGAGCCGCGCCTGCTCGCCCGCGTCGCCTGCTCGCCCCTGTCGGAGTTCTTCCTCACCTGCCACCGCCGACATGGGGTGACCTTCGCGCTCGGCGCGGACCTCGCGGCCATCGAGGGTGTGGACGGCAGGGTCACCGGCCTGAGCTTCTTCAACGGCGACCCGATCGCCTGCGACACGGTCCTGATCGGCGTCGGCGCCATTCCCAACGACGAACTGGCCCGCGAAGCGGGGCTGGACTGCGACAACGGCATACTGGTCGACCTCGCCGCCCGCACTTCCGATCCGGACATCTACGCCATCGGCGACTGCACCCGGCGGCCCCTGCCGATCTATGGCTCGATGGGCCGGCTGGAGAGCGTGCCCAACGCCCTGGAACAGGCCAAGCAGGCGGCCTGCGACCTCACCGGCAAGAGCCCGCCGCCGGGCGAAGTGCCGTGGTTCTGGTCGGACCAGTACGATCTCAAGCTGCAGATCGCCGGCCTGCCGCTGAACGCCGACCAGCTCGTCATCCGCGGCGAGCCGCGTTTTGGCCACTTCGCGGTCTTCCACCTTGGCCCGGACCAGCGCATCCAGTGCGTCGAGGCGGTCAATTCCCCGGCCGAGTTCATGGGCGGGCGCCTGCTCATCGCCTCGCGCAAACCGGTTGCGCCGGAGCGGCTTCGCGATATCTCCATTCCGATGAAGCAGGTCGCGGGCGCTTAAAGGCCCGCGTCGCCGCAAACGGCTTTCGAAAGAGACTATGGCGAAGATCACCTACATCGAGTTCGACGGCCGTGAACATGTTGTCGAGGTCAAGAACGGGCTCTCTGTCATGGAGGGCGCGATCAAGAACAACGTCCCCGGCATCGACGCCGACTGTGGCGGGGCCTGCGCCTGCGCCACCTGCCACGTCTATGTCGACGAGGCCTGGCGCGCCACGGTGGGCGGCCCCTCGGCCATGGAGGAGAGCATGCTCGACTTCGCCGAGAACGTGGAGCCGAACTCGCGCCTGTCCTGCCAGATCCGGGTCAAGGACGAGCTGGACGGCCTGATCGTCCGCATGCCCGAAAGCCAGCACTAGACGAAATCCCTTCTCCCCTAGGGGAGAAGGTGGCGGCGAAGCCGTCGGATGAGGGGGCGCATCCGGATGAGGCGCGGGCGTCAAGCTAGGTGCTCGTCCTGCACCACCCCTCATCCGGCCCTGCGGGCCAGCTTCTCCCCTTGAAGGGGAGAAGGTTTAAGCGCCTACCGCCGGCAGACCACGTCGCGGATCATCTGGCCGCGGTCGTCGGCGTAGACCACGCCCGAGAAGCCCATCCGGCGGCAGAAGTCGTCGGCGTTGCGGTAAGGGCCCGGGGTCGGGTTGGGGAAGAAGCTGACCGTGCGGCCGTCGGAGCGCTGGCCGCCGAAGTTGCCGCCGCCGCCAAAGCCGCCGCCCGGACCACCGCCGAATCCACCGCCGCCGCCGCCGTTGTTGAACCCGCCGCCGGGACGCCCGCCGCCGAAGTTGCCGCCCGTATTGGCGAAGGACGAAATGGCCACGGTCATGCGCATGGCGGCCAGGTTCGGCACGTCGCCGGACAGTTCGACGCAACGTCCGCGCAGCCTGGAATCCTCGCACACCCGCCAGCGGCCCTCGACCCGAGCGCTCTGGGCCAGGTCGTTGAAGCCCTGGTCGGCCAGGTTCTCGACGTCGCCCGACCAGCTGCGCGACGCGCCCTGGTAATCGGGTTGGGCGTAGAGGGTGATCTGGCCGCGCCCGCCCCGGTTTTGCGCTTCGGCGGCGCCGACGGTGGCCAGGACGGCGAGAGCCGCGCCGGCGGCGAGGATGGCTTTCATGGTCTTCTCCCTAGATCGGTAGCGCACCTTTGCTCGGCGACGCTGAACCGCAGATGACAGCTTAGCTGATTAGCCGAAACTTAGTTCCGGATGGGCCGCGCCCGCATAGGCGGCCTCCGGCAGGTGGCAGGTGAAGGTGGCCCCATGGCCAGGCTCGCTCTCCAGCGCCACCCAGCCCCCGTGCAGCTCGACCAGGGCCTTGACCAGGGCCAGCCCCAGGCCAGGCCCGCCCCGGTCGCGGCCGACGAAACGATCGAAGATGTGGGCCTGGACGTGGAAAGGAATGCCCTTGCCGGTGTCCGACACCCGCACCTGCACCTCGCCCATGGTGCGCCGGGCGTCCAGGGTCACCTTGCCGCCCTTGGGCGTTGTGCGGATCGCCGCCGTGATCAGGTGGTCCAAGGCCTGGCCCAGGCGGCGCTCGTCGGCGCGGATCACGCCGACCTCGCTCTCGGGGTCCTCGACGACGAGGTTCACCCCCGCCTCGGCCGCGGCGGCGGCGGCCCGCTCGGCCGCCGTGCGCAGCAAGGCCTCGACCGACACGTCGCCGAGGGACAGCCCCATCTCCCCGGCGTCGATCTGGGCCATGTCGAGCACGTCGTCGATTGAGCCGGCCAGCTGGGTCGCCGCCTGCCGCACCGAGCCGACATAGGTCCGCGACCGGTCGGGCAGGGCCCCGCCCAGGCTCTCCAGCAGCTCGGAGTAGCCGATGATGGTGGTGAGCGGAGTGCGCAGTTCGTAGGAGACGTTGCCGACGAAGTCCCGCTTCAGGCGCTCTGCCTCGGCCAGGGCGTGGCTGCGGTCGGCCAGGGCCTGCTCGAGCCGCCGGGTGGCGGTGACGTCGGCGAAGGCGACCAGGGTGGCCCCATCGGGCAGGGGCCGGGTCTGGAAGGCGACGACCCGCCCGTCGGATGTGCGGGTCTCGCCCGCCACCGGCTGTCGTCCCTGCGGATCGGGATCGCCGACGCGGGCCTTGAGGTCCAGCCAGAACTGGCGGTCGTGAACCAGGGGCGTGCACAGCTCGGCCACCCGGTCGAAGTCGCCCGCGTCGCTCATCGCCTGGGCGGTCAGCCCCCAAAACCGCTCGAAGGCCTCGTTGTGCAGCCGCAGGCGCCCGTCGGAGCCGAACACCGTCACCGCGTCATTGAGCTTGTCGAGCGTGGCCTGCTGCACCTGGACCAGGGCGTTGTACTGGGCCCGCAGGCGCAGCTCGCCGGTCATGTCTGAGAACAGCAGCAGCATGCCGCCGAAGGGATGGGGCTGGCGCACCACCCTGAGCGTGCGGCCGTCGGGCAGGCTCCACAGCTCGTCCGGCTGGGCGCCCAGGCTCTCGTAGACCGCCAGCTCCTTGGCCTTCCACACCGCATAGTCGGCGGTCTCGGGCAGGCGGCGGCGCTGGCGCAGGCGGTCCAGCACCTCGCCGTGGCTCGGGCCCTCGGCCAGCCAGGCCGGCTCCAGGCCCCACAGCTCGGCGAAGGCGGTGTTGTGGAAGTTCAGCCGCCGGTTCGGCCCGAAGATCGCCACCGCGTCGGCCAGGCGGTTCAGGGTCTCGTCGTGGGCGGCCGCCTGCCGCTTGAGGATCTCGCGGGTGTCCTCGGCGTCCGAGACGTCGAGGGCGATGGCCCCCGCCCCGCCGCCTTCCAGCGGCTGGGCCACGACCTGGAAGGCCCGGCGGCGTCCCTCGACCGGGGCCCAGCGCAGGCCCTCGCGGCGCTGGTTCAGCCCGGCGGCTTCCGCCGCCAGGCTTTCCACGCCCCGGTCCCACGACCGCCCATCGCCCGCCGCGTCCAGCCAGGCCCGGTTGGCCCACACCATCCGGCCGTTGGGGGCGGTGATCCAGGCGGGGTTGGGCTGGGCGTCGAGGAAAGCGGCGAACCGCGCCGCCGACGGCAGGCCGGCGCCGGCCGAGACCGACAGGCGCAGCCAGGCCAGGGCGCCGGCCGTGCGGCCCTCGACCACCACCGCCGCCCGGGTCGGCTCGCTCTGGGGGCCGCGGCCTTCGAAATCGCAGGGCTCGCCGCGCTCGAACAGGGCCTTGAGCTTCCGAGCATGTTCGGGATCGGAGCGGATCAGGGCCTGGACCACCTCGGCGGGATCGGCGGACTGACTGGAGCCAAGCCCGAGGGCGACCCCGCAGGCGATCAGGCTTTCGCGCCCCGAG
Source organism: Caulobacterales bacterium 32-69-10 (assembly GCA_002280485.1). The sequence goes on along the minus strand of NCED01000008.1, from coordinate 103,808 downwards.
GCGAGGCGGTAGCGCCCGCCCTCCACCGCCACCACGGCGGAATCGAAGGCTTCGGCCGAGGCGTGGGCCGCGTCGATGCGGCCTTCATAGCGTTGGAGCAGGCCCGTCAGCTCGCGGATGCGCACCACTGCCCGGCGCCTCTGGGTCAGGGCCCAAAGCGTCGCCGCCAGCGCCAGGCTGGTCGCGCCGCCCGCGGCGGCGAATGCGGCGTCCATCGGCATCGCTCAAGGCATCCGGCCGCGACGCTTGATTCGTCGCGAATCAAGACCATAACCCATTGTGGGTACATGCGCGCGCGGGGTTCGATACCCTACTTCCGCGCGTTGGTGATGCACGCGTCCGCGTCCGGCGCCGTCTCCGCCCGGCGCCTCGGCCCCGTGGCGACGCTGGACACCCTGAGCCCCTGGCCCTCGTCCTTGAAGAACACCATCAGGGCGCAGTCTTCGAGCCGATAGGTCCAGAAGGCGCCCTTGCCCTCCGCATTGGCCACCGCCGGTTCGCCCAGCCAGGCCTTGACCTCCGCCGGAGTGGCGCGGGCCAGGGGGAAGCTGCTCGCGCGACCGGCGGGCGCCTTGACGGCCGGCGCGGCGGCGGCGGCGAACAGGGAGGCGGCGAGCGCGAGGGGGATAAACGCCATGGCCGCGACCTAATCGGACACCCGGGGCGAGCGCAAGTTGACACCGCTGCCCGCCCCGCCCATTAGGCGCCCAGCGAACCGGCAGCTCGGAGCACGGCCGATGACCCTCGATACGGGTCCCAACCGCACGGGCGAAGTGGTGCGGGAGACCAAGGAGACCCAGATCCGCGTCCGCGTGGACCTGGACGGGACCGGCGTGTCCAACGTCTCCACCGGCATCGGCTTCTTCGACCACATGCTCGACAGCTTCGCCCGCCACTCCGGCATCGACCTGGTGGTCGAGGCCAAGGGCGACCTGCACATCGACATGCACCATACGGTGGAAGACACCGGCATCGTGCTCGGCCAGGCCGTCAACAAGGCCCTGGACGGCTTCAAGGGCATCCGCCGCTTCGGCCATGCCTATGTGCCGATGGACGAGACCCTGACCCGCTGCGCCATCGACCTGTCCAACCGCCCCTATCTGATCTGGAAGGTCGCCTTCGGCCGCCCCAAGATCGGCGAGTTCGACACCGAGCTGTTCAAGGAGTTCCACCAGGCCTTCGCCATGGCCGTGGGCGCCTGCGTGCACCTCGAGACTTTATACGGCGAGAACAGCCACCATATCGCCGAGAGCGGCTTCAAGGCCCTCGCCCGCGCGCTCCGCACCGCCGTGGAGCGCGACCCCAAGGCCGGCATGAACGCGCCCTCGACCAAGGGCGTCCTCTAAGGTCCTGAATGGAACGCGTCGCCCTGATCGATTACGGCTCGGGCAATCTCCGCTCGGCGGAGAAGGCCCTGTGGGAAGCCGCGCGCCGCGCCGGCTCCGACGCCGAGATCGTGACCACCGCTGATCCGGACTATGTCGCCAGGGCCGACCGCCTGGTGCTGCCCGGCGTCGGGGCCTTCACCGCCTGCATGGACGCGCTCGAGGCGCGGCCGGGCCTGGTCGAGGCCATGACCGAGGCGGCGCTGGACAAGGGGGCGCCCTTCCTGGGCGTCTGCGTCGGCATGCAGCTGCTCGCCTCGCGGGGGCTGGAGTTCGGGGAGCGCCCCGGCCTGGGCTGGATCCCCGGCGAAGTGGCCAAGCTGGAGCCGTCGGATCGGCACGCCAAGGTGCCGCACATGGGCTGGAACACCCTGCGGATCGAGCATCGCCATCCCCTGTTCGAGGGCGCTGGCGAAGAGACCCACATGTACTTCACCCACTCCTTCGCCTTTAAGCCCGCCGATCCCGAAGCGGTGGTGGCGTCCACCGACCACGCCGGCCGCTTCGCCGCGGCGGTCGCCCGGGACAATCTGGCCGGCGTGCAGTTCCACCCCGAAAAGAGCCAGGCCGCGGGCCTGGCCTTGATCGGGCGTTTTCTGGAGTGGCGACCTTGATCCTCTATCCGGCCATCGACCTCAAGGAGGGCGCCTGCGTGCGCCTGCTGCGCGGAGACATGGCGCGCGCGACGGTGTTCAACGACAGCCCCGCCGACCAGGCCGGCCGCTTCGCCGCCGACGGCTTCGCCTGGCTGCACGTGGTCGACCTCGACGGGGCCATCGAGGGCCGCGCCGTCAATGAGGCGGCGGTCGCCGCCATCCTGGAGGCGGTGAACATCCCGGTGCAGCTTGGCGGCGGGGTCCGCTCCTTCGCCGACATCGAGCGCTGGATCGAGGCCGGGGTCAGCCGGGTGATCCTCGGCACCGCCGCCGTGCGCGACCCCGACCTGGTCAAGAAGGCCGCGAGCGCCTTCCCCGAACAGATCGCCGTGGCCGTCGACATGCGCGACGGGATGGTGGCCGTGCACGGCTGGGTCGAAACCTCCGACCTCTCCGCCGTCGCCCTGTCGCGCCGCTTCGAGGACGCCGGGGTCGCGGCCCTGATCGTCACCGACATCGGCCGCGACGGGACCCTGGAAGGGGTCAATGTCGACGGCGTCGGCGCCGTGGCCGACGCGGTGTCCATCCCGGTGATCGCCTCGGGCGGGGTCGCCTCGGTCGACGACATCCGCCAGCTGAAGGCCCGCAAGGGCGCGCCCATCGCCGGGGCCGTGCTGGGCCGCTCGCTCTACGCCGGCACGATCCAGCCGGCCGAGGCGCTCAAGATCGCCGCCCGCAAATGATCAAGGCCCCCGCATGATCAAAGTGAGGGTCATCCCGTGCCTGGACGTCAAGGACGGCCGCGTCGTGAAGGGTGTGCAGTTCGTCTCCCTGCGCGACGCCGGCGATCCGGTCGAACAGGCCCAGGCCTATGACGCGGCCGGCGCCGACGAGCTGATGTTCCTCGACATCGCCGCCAGCCACGAGGGGCGCAAGCCGATCCACGAGGTCATCGCCCGCACCGCCGCGGTCTGTTTCATGCCCCTGTCCGTCGGCGGCGGCGTGCGCAGCGTCGAGGACGCGCGGGCCCTGCTGCTGTCCGGCGCCGACAAGATCGCCATCAATACCGCCGCGGTCGAGGACCCGGACCTCATCGCCCGCTGCGCCGACGCCTTCGGGGCGCAGTGCGTGGTCGCCGCGGTCGACGCCAAGGGGGTCGGCGACGGCCGCTGGCGCGTCTTCACCTATGGCGGCCGCAAGGACACCGGCCTCGACGCCCTCGACTACATCCGCCTGGCGGTGGACAAGGGGGCGGGGGAGATCCTGTTGACCTCGATGGACCGCGACGGCGCCAAGACCGGCTACGACACCACACTGCTGCGCCAGGTCACCGACGCCGTGAGCGTGCCGGTGATCGCCTCCGGCGGCGCGGGCAGCGCCGGCCACATGGTCGAGGCGGTGCGTGACGGCGGCGCCGACGCTGTGCTGGCGGCGTCGATCTTCCACTTCGGCGAGATCAGCGTCGGCGAGGCCAAGGCGACCCTGGCCGAGGCCGGGCTTCCGGTTCGCTTGACATGAAACGCCTCGCCGAGACCCTGACCCGCCTGCAGGCGACCATCGAATCCCGCGCGGGCGCCGATCCGGCCGGGTCCTATACCGCCAAGCTGCTGGCCGATCCGGCCCTGGCCGCCAAGAAGCTGGGCGAGGAGGCGATCGAGACGGTCATCGCCGCCACCCAGGCCGACAGGGACGCCGTGGCGGCCGAGAGCGCCGACCTGCTTTATCACTGGCTGGTGCTGCTGCAGGCGTCGGGCGTGTCGCCGGACGCCGTGGCCGAAAAGCTCGAAGCCCGCGAAGGCCGCTCAGGCCTCGACGAAAAGGCCTCTCGGCCAAAATAGGCTCCCTCCCCCATCGAAGGGGGAGGGACTCTAGACCTTAAGCCAGCACCACCACCACGACGCGGCGGTTCTGCGCGCGCCCGGTGCGGGTGTTGTTGGGGGCGACCGGCTCGCCGGCGCCGTACGAGATCGAGGCCATGCGGTTCAGCGGCACGCCGTGCTTGTTGAGGAACACGCGGACGGCTTCGGCGCGCTCGGCGCCCAGCTTCTCGTTGTATTCGGCGCCGCCGGTGGCGTCGGTATGGCCCTGGATCTCCAGGTAGACGTTCTTGTTGTCGGCCTTCAGCTTCTCGCTGAACTCCAGCAGCCGGGTCTCGGCCTCGGCCGATAGCTTGGCCCGGTCGACCGGGAACTTGATGCTGTCGTCTGACAGGACCAGTTGGTAGACGAACTTGCCTTCGGCCAGCTTGCCCGCGGCGGTGGCCCGCTCCAGCGCTTCGCGGCTGGTCTTGTCCAGCTCGGCGATCTGGGTCCCGTGGGTGTTGAGGGTGTCGCCCTGGGCGGTCACCTGGCCCTGGGTGGTGGTGAGCTTGGTATCGACGGCGCCGACTTCCTGGCGGACAAAGCCCTTGGTGGCGCAGGCGCCGAGCGTGGAAGAGGCAAGAAGCGCCACGGCGACGATGGCCAGCGGCTTGGCTTGTTTGAGCACCATGCGGTCATTCCTTCTGCAGTTGCAGCCCTGACATCCAGCCCCCCTGGGACCGTATGTCTCAGCTGCAACACAACAGACCTCGAAAAAGGCAAGAGATAGGCCCGTCTGAGGCCATTCACGCCTTGGTTCCGCCACAGCTAAGGCACGGAACTCTTGGCTTTGATCGGCGTTTCGCGCGCCTGATTCAATCTATGCTTGGCGCTACTCGGCTGGAGTCTGGACCTCAACCGCCGCGGCGCTTCAGCGCCACATAGAGCGCGCCGTCGCCGCCATGGTGACGCTCGGCGGGAGAATATCCGGCCACCCGCCCCCGCGACGGGGGCTCCCCCAGCCAGTCCGGCACGCGCCGCCGCAGGATCCCGTCTCCCTGCACCCCCTTGCCGGTGATGATCAGCACCGCCCGGTCGCCCCGCTCGTGGGCCCGTTCGATGAAGCCGTGCAGCACGGCGCGGGCCTGGTCCTGGGTCATGCCGTGCAGGTCGAGCCGCCCGCCGATGGGCTCGCGCTCGCGGGCGATCCGCCGTTTGCGGCCCGGTTCGATGCGTTCGGGATCCGGCGGCGGTTTGGGCGCGGATCGCTTCGGCCTGGGCGCCGGCGGGGCGGCCGCCACGGGCGGCGGGCCCGGCCTCGCCTTGGGCAAGGGGCGTTCGTCCACGGGCTCCGGCGGGGCGGGGGCGACCTTGCCGGGCCGGGCCCGCACGGTCGCCGCCACCATCGACCAGAGCCTAGCCTCCTCCGGTCGAAGCGGTCGTTTCACCACGCGCGCTCCCCCGCTGGGACTCGCCGGCGCCGTGGATCATGCCGAGGGGGACCAGCCGCGTCATGCGCAGGGTGTGACGCACCCGTCCAGCCTCGACCCCGGCGGCGTCGCCGCGCCCGATATAGAGGTCGGCGCGGACCTGGCCGCGGATCGCCGCGCCGGTGTCCAGGGCCATGGCGAGGCGGCGATAGGTCTTGTTGGCGCCGGCCAGGACCGGGGCCTCGGCGTCGATCCAGAACACCTCGCCATAGCTGTGCCGGCTGGGGTCGATGGCGATGGCCCGCCCCGCCGGCAGCGGGATCCCCGCCGCGCCGGCCGGCTCGCGGTCGTCGTCGCGGGTCATGGAGAAGAAGACGTAGCGGGGGTTCAGCTGCATCACCCGGTCGGCCTCGGGCCCCCGGTGCGAGGCGAGCCAGCCGCGGATGTTCTCGCCCGAGGCGCCGGCGCCCCGCAGCAGGCCCTGGCTCACCATCGGCCGGGCGATGGCCACGAACGGCTTGCCGTTGTCGGCGGCGTAGGCCGCCTTCATCCGCCGGCCGTCGGGGAAGGTCAGCACCCCCGAGCCCTGGATCTGCAGGAAGAACAGGTCCTCCGGCCGCATCCAGGCCAGGGCGTCGTCGGCGGCGCTGCGCTCGATGGCGCTGCGCTCGGCGCTGGCGAGGTCGATGCGCGTCGCCCTGGACGGCGGCGACGGCGGCGGCGGGGTCGGGGCTGCAGCCTCGGTCTCGTAGAGCACCACCCCGATCGCGTCGTCCAGGTCGGGCAGGGCGGGCGACGACGGCGGGGGGGGCGGAGCGGCGGCCAGTTGTACAGGCCCCGTGGGGCGCGGCCGGACGGGGGCCGAGAATTCGGCGTCCTGCCGGTCGCGGGCTTCGTACTGGGGCGCGAAATAGGCGGTCAGGACGCCGGCGGTCCCGGGCGTCTCCGGCACCCGCTCGGCGCGGAAGTTGGCTTCGAAGAACACCTTGGCCGCGGCTTCGTCCGGGGCCCGGATCGAGCGGGCGTAGCCGCACAGGGCGCGCATGGCGGCATCCCGCGCCGCGCCGCAGCCGGCCTGGAAGGCGGCCAGGGCCGCCAGGTGGTCTTCGGAGTCCCAGCCCGGCAGGGCGGTCAGGGGCGAGGTCGAAGCCTGGCGCGGCGGGGGGGCGACAGGGGCCGGGGTCGCGCCAGGCGGACGCTCGGCGCGAGGCGGCTGCGCCGGCGGCCTGACGCTGGGCTTGCCATGCGGATGGCTGGCCCGGGCCGTGGGCTTGGGCGTACTGGCGCAGGCCGAGAGCACCAGGCCCGCGGCGAGGACGATGAGGGCAGTCGGCGCCCAGGCGCCGCGCATCAGGCTTGCGCCGCGTCTACCCGGGCGAGCGCCCAGTTGGGATCGCGGCTGTCGACGGACCGTTCGAAGGTCCACAGCTCCGCGGTCCGGCGGTCGTCGACCGCCTCGCCTTCCGGGCCCTTGGAGCGGCTCCGGACCTCGGCCAGGAAGCGCACCCGCACGCGCGCCAGGTTTCCAATCATCTCGGCGTTCTCCATGTCCGCGCGCGGCGGTTGGAGAAACTCGGCCGTTTCGGTCCGGCCTTCCGCCTCGCGTGCAGCGATAGCGGTATCAAAGGTTTGGTAAACAGAAGGCGAAGTCAGGTTCTTCAACGTCTCGCGGTCGCCCTCGGCGAAGGCGCGCACCACCATCTCATAGGCCTGGCGCGACCCGGACAGGAACCGGCCGACGTCGAAGCTGGGGTCGCGGGCCTGGATGGCCGCGGCGCCCGAGGGGATGGGACCGTCGATGGCGTCGTCGGGGCGGCGGGCCTCAACCTCTCCGGCCGGGCGCAGGGCTTCGGCCTCGGCGTCCTCCGGCTGGCGGCCTACACGGCGGCCGAGCACCGTATAGAGCTGAAACAGCACCACGGCGGCGAGGGCGGCGAAGATGACCAGTTCGAGCACTTGCAAGGGGTGACCGCTTTTCCGATACGCCAGGGTGAACGAACGCGTGACGCGCCGGGTTTCCGGCCTAGCTCAATATAGGCGGTCTAATCGTCCGCGTCAGGGGTCGCTATACGATGGTGGGCGCACGTTGCGCCACAAACGCCTCCGTGTTAGCGACCCGCGACCCTCCGGCGAGCCAGAAAACGGCTGGCCGAAGCGCCTTTTCCAGCGAGACCCGAACCATGACCGACGTCAACCCCGCCGCTGATCCTGCCGCCGCCGCGGGGCCGTCCCTCCGGGTCCTGGCTCAGTTCACCCGTGACCTGTCCTTCGAGAATCCCCGCGCGCCCGACAGCCTGCGCATGGCGACCGGCCAGCCCAACGTCGAGCTCGGCGTCGAGATGAGCGCCCGCGGCCGCGCCGACGGCCTGTTCGAGGTCGATCTCAAGCTGTCGGTCAAGGCCAGCCGCGACAACGAGGTCTCGTTCCAGGTCGAGCTGGTCTACGGCGGCCTGTTCGAGATGACCGGCGTGCCCAACGAGGACCTTGAGCCGGCGCTGATGACCGAGTGCCCGCGCTACCTGTTCCCCTTCGCCCGCAGGATCATCGCCGACATGATCGTCGACGGCGGCTTCCCGCCCTTCCTGCTCGAGCCCCTCGACTTCGCCGCCATCTACGCGGCCCGCCAGGCCCAGGGCGCCGGGGAGAGCCTGGTCGAGAACGGCGACACCATGGGCAACGCGTAAAGCGAACCCCTGTCCCTACAGCTCGAGCTTCGCCCAGAGATCCTTGCCCTTGAAGACCTTGGCGATGAAGGCCGCATGGGCGGCGCGTTCGTCCTCGGTCGAGCGTGAGGCCAGGGCCGTGGGCCGGGGGCCGTAGCCGCCGACGGCGAGCCCCTCGACCTGGACGGCGGCCTTGAGCACGGGGGCCAGGTCCAGCCCCCGCTCCTTGCCGCCCTGCAGCTCCAGATAGACCATCGACAACAGGCGGGTGTCGATCAGCGCCCCGTGCTTCTCGCGCTCGGCCAGGCTGATCTTGAACCGCTTACACAGGGCGTCGAGGGAGTTGTACATCCCTGGGAACTTCGACTGGGCCAGCACATAGGTGCACACCCAACGCGGCTCGGGGATATGCGCCCGTCCCGCCTGCTCCAGCTCGTGGTTGACGAAGTTGCGGTCGAACTGGGCGTTGTGGGCCACCAGGGGCGCGTCGCCGACGAACTCCAGGAAGTCGTCCACCACCTGGTCGAACTTCGGCTTGCCGTGCAGGAACGACCGCGACAGGCCGTGCACCTTCTCGGCCTCCGGGTCGATGTCGCGGCAGGGATCGACATAGCGGTGGAAGTGCCGCCCGGTGGGGAGCAGGTCCTCGATCTCGATACAGGCGATTTCGATCAGCCGGTGGCCCCGGCGCGGATCCAGTCCGGTGGTTTCGGTGTCGAGGACGATCTCGCGGGCCATGGCGATTTATTGCGACCGTTCGCCCCCGCCGTCCAGAGTTCGAAGCGTCGCGGCTGAGCGGCCGCGTCTGGCCCACCCCGGCGCCGTCACCGCCTTCAGAATGCTGCGCACCTGCGCCCGCTCCTCCTCGACCGGCGCATTGCCGTCGATGAGGAAATCCGCCCGCGCCCGCTTCTCGGCGTCGGGCATCTGGCGCCCCAGAATCGCTTCGAACTTCGCCTGGGTCATCCCCGGCCGGGCCAGCACGCGCGCGCGCTGAATCTGCGGCGTCGTGGAAACGACGGCGATCGCATCGGCTTCCGCGTCGCGGCCGGTCTCGAACAGCAACGGGATGTCGAGGACCACGACCGGCGCTCCGGTCGCCCGGGCGGTTTCGAAAAATTTCGCCCGCCCGGCCGCCACCAACGGATGTACGATGGCTTCCAGCCGGGCCATGGCCTCGGGATCGTGGGCGACGCGCGGCCCCAGCCGGGTCCGGTCGATGGCGCCATCCACGCTTACCCCGGGGAAGGCGGCCTCCACCGCCGTCACCGCCTCGCCCCCCTTGGCGTAGAGGGCGTGGACCGCGGCGTCGGAATCATAGATCGGCACGCCCTCTTCGGCGAACAGCCGCGCGGCCGTGGTCTTGCCCATGCCGATCGAGCCGGTCAGGGCGAGGCGGATCATTTCAGCATGGCCAGGGCCACGGCCCGCGCATCGGTCGTTTTCGGCGGCGCCTGGCCGAACAGGGCCTCGAACGACGGAACCGCCTGATTGATCAACATGGACAGGCCGTCGACCGTGCCCAGGCCCCGCGCCTTGGCCGCCTTCAGCAGACCCGTCTCCAGCGGCTTGTAGACCATGTCCATCACCACCGCCGCGCCGGGCAGGGAATCCAGAGGCAGGTCCAGGTCGCCCTCGCCGTTCAGCCCGCCGGCGGTGGCGTTGACCACCGCCGAGGCGCCCTCCAAAGCGCGCGCCATGTCGGCCCACGCGAAGGGATAGGTGCGGGGAAAGGCCTTGGCCAGGTCAGCGGCCTTTGACCCGGTCCGGTTGACCAGACGCATTTCGGGGACGCCCGCCGCGATCAGGGCCGCCGCCGCTCCCCGCGCCGCGCCGCCGGCGCCCAGAACCACCACCGGTCCGGCGGCGAAATCGTAGCCGGCGTCCTGGCGCAGGGCCTCGGTCAGGCCGAAGCCGTCCGTGTTGCGCGCCTCGACCGTTCCGTCGGCGTGGAACAGCAGCAGGTTCGATGCGCCCGCTTGCTGCGACTGATCATCCATCCTGTCGGCGACGCGTCTGGCCACTTCCTTGAAAGGGATGGTGACGTTCACGCCGCGGATCACCCCGCCGCGCATCGCATCGACGAAACGTTCGAAGCCGTCCTCGGCGACGGGAAAGGGCACATAGGCCCCGTCGATCCCGGCGTCGGCCAGCCACTGGGAATGGATGCGCGGGCTGAGCGAATGGGCGACCGGATGGCCCACTACGCCGCCGACCATGGTCTTTCCCGACAGCAGGCTCATCGTCGTCCTTAGGTTTCCAGCGCGCCATGGCGGCGCAGCAGGTCGAGCAGGCCGGTCAGCGGCAGGCCCAGGATGCCGAAATAGTCGCCGTCGATGCGATCGAACAGCTGCACGCCCTCACCCTCGAGCCGGTAGCACCCCACCGACCACAGCACGGCGTCGCCTTCGCGGGCGAGATAGCCTTCGAGCCATTCGTCGGAAAACGCCCGCACATGCATCCTGGCGGTCTTGACCTCGCGCCAGATCGGCTGGCCGTCGCGGGCCACCACCACCGCCGAGTGCAGGGCATGGCTGCGCCCGCGGAAGGACTTCAGCCGCGAGCGGGCCTCCTCGATACTGGCCGCCTTGTCGATCAGGGCGCCGTCGAGCTCGACGGTGGAATCGGCGCCGATGACCAGGCCGTCCATCTTCTGCGACACTCGCACGGCCTTGGTCTCGGCCAGGACATCGGCGACGTCGCGGGGCGGCGCCCCTTCCGCCAGCATGGCGGCCTTGATCGCCTCCTCGTCCACCCCCGGCGAGCGGGTGGTGAAAGGCACGAGCGCGCTGGCCAGCAGCTGGGCGCGAATGGCGCTGGTCGAGGCCAGGACGATGGGGACGGCCGTCACTGGCTCAGCCTCGCCGCGCCGCCGGCGCGGGTGTTGAGCAGGTTGATCACCGCCGCGGCGGTCTCCTCCACCGAGCGGCGCGTGACGTCGATCACCGGCCACTCCCGCTTTTCGAACAGCCGCCGGGCCCGGATCGTCTCCTCGCGAACCGCTTCGAACTCGACATAGCTGCTCTCGCGGCCCTCGTTGAGCGACAGCAACCGGTTCTTGCGGATCTGGATCAGCCGGTCGGGGGAGACGACCAACCCGACGATCAGCGGCTTGGTCAGCTCGAACAGGGCCGGCGGCAGGTCGGCGCCCGGCACCAGGGGGACATTGGCCGCCCGCACGCCCCGGTGGGCGAGATAGATGCAGGTCGGGGTCTTCGACGTGCGGCTGACCCCTACCAGCACCACGTCGGCGCTTTCCAGCCGCTGGGTCCCCTGGCCGTCGTCATGGCCGATGGCGTAGTTCAGCGCCTCGATGCGGTTGAAATATTCGGTGTCCAGGGCGTGCTGGGCCCCGACCCGGGTCGAGAGCGACGCCCCGAGGTAACGGCCGAGCGAGGCCACCATCGGATCCAGCGCCGCGATGCAGGGGGCGTCCAGGTCGCGGCAACCCTCTTCCAGCGCGCCGCGCAGCAGTCCGTCGACGATGGTGTGGATCACCACCCCCGGCGCGGCCTCGATCTCCTTCAGCACGCGGTCGAGCTGACGCGGGGAACGGACCAGCGGGTAGGAATGTTCGATCGGCAAAACGTCGTCGAAGCGGGCGCAAGCCGCCTTGGTCATGGCGTTAAGCGTCTCGCCGGTGGAGTCCGACACCAGGTGGACGTGGAAGTAGGTGGCTGTCCGGGGCTGATTGGGCATCGGTTGGCTGGCCTTGCGCCGGGGTGCTGCAGTCGGTCGCACCCGGTTCCTGGGGACCTAACCGTGGATGGAACGCCCGATCGGCGCCCCGCGGCGGGGAGAAAACCCCCTTCGGAGACGCTTGCCAAGCGGCCCTTGGGACGGAGGGGGACGAAACGCCCTTTTCATCCGCCTTCGCGGCGATTTCCCACACCCTGTCCACAGTCTGGGGAGGATCGGCGCGCCCGGATTCCATCCGGTGATCGCTCACCTCCAAAATCTCAAATCTCTTTCTTCAAATAGGATGTTAGACGCCCGGCTTGAGCCTTGGTCCGGAAGGGGCTTTAAGGCCCTCATGCAGGTCTCCCCACCCGCCGACCGTCCCAGGCTGCTGCGCGCTCTCGCCGGAGAACGACTGGAGCATCCGCCGGTCTGGTTCATGCGTCAGGCCGGTCGGCACTTGCCGGAATACCGGGCTCTGCGGGCTCAGGCTCCGGACTTCATGGCTTTCTGCTTCAACCCGGAGATGGCGGCCGAGGCCACCTTGCAGCCGATGCGGCGCTATCCCCTCGACGCCGCCATCGTCTTCGCCGACATCCTGCTGGTGCCCCAGGCGCTCGGGCAGGAGGTATGGTTCGAGCCCGGCGAAGGCCCCAGGCTCGGGCCCCTGCCCCCTTTGGCCGAGATGCGCGCCCGTATCGAAAGCTCGGGAGAGCACCTGGCGCCGATCGGGCGCACGCTGTCCATCGTCCGCGCCGAGCTGGAGCCAGACCGCGCCCTGATCGGCTTTGCGGGCGCCCCGTGGACGGTGGCCACCTATATGATCGAGGGCCGGTCGTCGGACCGCTCGGGCGCCCGTAGCCTGGCCTATACCGACCCGGACCTGGTCGATGGGCTGATCGACATCCTGGTCGAGGCCACGGCCCATTATCTGGCCATGCAGGAAAAGGCCGGCGCCCAGGTGCTGAAGATCTTCGAGTCCTGGGCCGAGGGGCTGTCGGAAGACCTGTTCCGCCGCCTGGTGACCGAGCCGCATCGCAAGCTGGTGGTGCGCTTGCGCGAGTTGGGGGTCACGGCGCCGGTGATCGGCTTTCCCCGCGGCGCCTCGCAGTTCGCGCAGAGCTACGCCCTCGCCGTGCCGGTCCAGGCCGTGGCGTTGGACACCGCCGCCCCGGCCGCCATCGGTCAGGCCATCCAGGCGACGACCTGCATCCAGGGCGCCCTCGACCCGCTGCTTCTGCGCGCCGGCGGCGTGGCGCTCGACCAGGCGGTGGAGCGGCTCCTCGCGCAATGGGGTCAGGGTCCCTACATCTTCAACCTCGGTCACGGCATCCTGCCGGATACGCCGATGGAGCATGTGTCGCGCGTCGTCAGCCGCGTGACCGGCAAGGCAGCAACCCTGTGAGTGAAATCCCCAAGCCCCGCGTCGCGGTGGTGCTGTTCAACCTGGGCGGCCCTGACGGCCCCAAGGCGGTGCGGCCGTTCCTGTTCAACCTGTTCAACGACCCGGCCATCATCGGCCTGCCCACCCCCGCCCGGGCCTGCCTGGCCACCCTGATCTCCACCACCCGGGCCAAGTCGGCGCGCGCCAACTACGACCGCATGGGCGGCTGCTCGCCCCTGCTGAAGGAGACCGAGGCGCAACGGCAGGCCCTGGAGGCCGAGCTGGCCAGGGCGCGCCCGGATCTGGACACCCGCGTCTTCGTGGCCATGCGCTACTGGAAGCCGACGACGGAGCAGTGCGCCAGGCAGGTCGAGGCCTTCGCCCCCGAAGAGATCGTGCTGCTGCCGCTCTATCCCCAGTACTCGACCACCACCACGGCCTCGTCCCTGGAAGCGTGGACCAAGGCCTACAAGGGCTCGGGTGCGACGCGCGCCGTCTGCTGCTATCCGGACGAGGACGGCCTCGTCGACTCGCACGTCCACAAGATCCAGGCGGTGATGACCGCCGCCGGCCGGCTGCCGGCCGTCCGCATCCTGTTTTCCGCCCACGGCCTGCCCGAGCGCGCCATCGCCGCCGGCGATCCCTATCAGTGGCAGATCGAGCGCACCTGCGCCGCGGTGGCCGAGCGCCTGGGCGGGGCCTGGGCCGCGGAGCTCGACTGGAAGGTCTGCTACCAGTCGAAGGTCGGGCCGCTGAAGTGGATCGGCCCGTCCACCCCCGCCGCCATCGAGGAGGCCGCGCACGAAGGCCTGGGCGTGGTGGTGGTGCCGATCGCCTTCGTGTCCGAACATATCGAGACCCTGGTCGAGCTGGACCACGACTATGCGGTCCTCGCTGAACAGGTCGGGTGTCCGTTCTATCTGAGGGCGCCGGCCATCGGCATCGATTCGTCCTTCATCGGGGGCCTTGGCCGCCTGGTCTCGGGCGCGCTGAAGAAGCCGGGCGGGATCGAGAGCGGTTGCGGCGGGCGCATCTGCCCGCGGACCTGGGGCAAGTGCCCGGTGCATGTGGAGGGGGAAGCCGCATGAGCTACGACCTGCTGAGGGGCCTGCACATCCTCTCGGTCATCGCCTGGATGGCCGGCCTGCTCTATCTGCCGCGCCTGTTCGCCTACCATACCAAGGCGGCGGCCGGGTCGGAGATGGACCTCACCTTCCAGACCATGGAGCGCAAGCTCTACCGCATCATCATGAACCCGGCGATGGTGGCGGCCTGGCTGTTCGGCCTCGGCCTGATCTGGGTCCGCACCGGCGGCTTCCAGGACACCAGCTTCCTGCACACCCCCTGGATGATCGCCAAGATCGCGGGGATTGTCTTCCTGACCTGGTGGCACCATTTCCTGGGCACGAGCCGCAAGCGCTTCGCCGCCGGGACCAACACCCGCTCGGAGAAGTTCTACCGCGCCACCAATGAGCTGCCCTTCCTGGCGGCGATCGTGATGGTCATCGCGGTGACGACGGAATTCCGGTTCTGATGTTTTGCCGCGAAAGCTTTCAGCCCGCTTAGCCTCCCCGCTTGACCCCGCCCTTCGGACGTGGTTCGCCTAGGGTGTGCTGGCGCTACGGCTGCGTCGGCTCCCCCGCATCCCCAAGACGGACCCGCGCCGTCTTCGCCGTACCTTCCGGGACGCCCTCGTCCCCCCAGGCCCCGCGCCTGCTCCACGTCCGATTCCCCAAGAGCTGACCCATGTCCGACGAGTCCATCGATACCGAGCAGGCCGAAGCGGCCGTCTCGACCAACGGCATCCAGCGCATGTCGCTGCAGGAGCTGAAGGAGAAGTCCCCCACCGACCTGCTCGCCCTGGCCGAAAGCCTGGAGATCGAGTCCGCGAACTCCATGCGCAAGCAGGACATGATGTTCGCGATCCTGAAGAACGTCGCCGAGGACGGGGTCGAGATCTCCGGCTCCGGCACTCTCGAGGTCCTGTCCGACGGCTTCGGCTTCCTGCGCAGCCCCGAGGCCAACTACCTGCCCGGCCCGGACGACATCTATGTCTCCCCGTCGCAGATCCGGAAGTTCGGCCTGCGCACCGGCGACAGCGTCGAGGGCCCGATCCGTGCCCCCCGCGAGGGCGAGCGCTATTTCGCGATCATCAAGGTCGACAACGTCAATTTCGAGAACCCCGACAACGTCCGCCACAAGGTCCACTTCGACAACCTGACCCCGCTCTATCCCGACGAACGGCTGACCATGGAGATTGAGGACCCGACCCTGAAGGACCGTTCGGGCCGGATCATCGACATCGTCGCCCCGCTGGGCAAAGGCCAGCGCTGCCTGGTCGTCGCCCCGCCCCGGGTCGGCAAGACGGTGATGCTGCAGAACATCGCCAAGTCGATCGCCGCCAACCACCCCGAGTGCTACCTCATCGTGCTGCTCATCGACGAGCGCCCCGAGGAAGTCACCGACATGCAGCGGACGGTGAAGGGCGAGGTCATCTCCTCGACCTTCGACGAGCCGGCCACCCGCCACGTCCAGGTCGCCGAGATGGTGATCGAGAAGGCCAAGCGCCTAGTCGAGCACAAGCGCGACGTAATCATCCTGCTGGACTCGGTCACTCGCCTCGGCCGCGCCTACAACACCGTCGTCCCCTCCTCGGGCAAGGTCCTGACCGGCGGCGTCGACGCCAACGCCCTGCAGCGCCCCAAGCGCTTCTTCGGCGCGGCGCGGAACATTGAGGAAGGCGGCTCCCTGACCATCATCGCCACCGCCCTGATCGACACCGGTTCGCGGATGGACGAAGTCATCTTCGAAGAGTTCAAGGGCACCGGTAACTCGGAAATCGTGCTGGACCGCAAGGTCGCCGACAAGCGGGTCTTCCCGGCCATGGACATCCTCAAGTCCGGCACCCGCAAGGAAGAACTGCTCACGCCCAAGGATGTTCTGCAGAAGACCTATGTCCTGCGCCGCATCCTCAACCCGATGGGCGCGCAGGACGCCATCGAGTTCCTCTTGGACAAGCTGCGGCAGACCAAGAACAACGCCGATTTCTTCCAGTCCATGAACACTTAAGACTATGGGCGGCTGGGAACAGCCGCCCAATTACTTTGGAGGGTCCCATGATCAAGGTCTTCCACGCGCCGCGCAGCCGATCGACCCGGGTGATCTGGGCCGCCGAGGAGCTGGGCGTGCCCTATGAGGTGGTTCCGCTCCATTTCGGCGCGCCGCCGCCGCCGGAGTTCCTCGAGGTCAATCCCGCCAAGACCATCCCGGCCATGCGCGACGGGGAGGTGATGATGACCGAGTCCGTGGCCATCATGCAGTACCTGGCCGACCGCTACGCCGGCGGTCGCCTGACGGTAAAGTCGGACCAGCCCAACTATCCCGACTACCTGCAGTTCCTGTTCCTGGGGGAGGCAGGTCTGGGCGCCCCCCTCAACGCCATCATCGGCACCCGGTTCATGGGGCCGCCCGAGGTCCAGGACAACTGGACCTGCACCATGGTGCTGGAGGGATTCTTCCGGCGCCTGATCCTGGTCGACCGCCAGTTGGCCCGCCACCCCTATATCGCCGGCGACGACTTCACCCTGGCCGACATCTCGGTGGTCTACGCCCTGGGCATCGTCACGGGTCTGCTGGAGCGGGCCGACCGGGTCCCCGCCCCCATCCTGGACTATCAGCGCCGCATGACCGAGCGGCCGGCGTTTCAGCGGATGCTCGCGGCCTGAGGCGGCCGCATACCGCTACGGGATCAGCACCGTCGCCCCGGTGGTCTTGCGCCCTTCCAGCGCCTCGTGCGCGGCGCGGGCTTCGGAGAGCGGGAAGGACTGGCCGATCTCGATCTGCACGGCGCCCGAGGCGATGACTTCGAACAGGGCCGCGGCGCTGTCGTCCAGCTCCCGGGTGGTGGCGATGTAGTCGAACAGGGTCGGCCGGGTGAGGAACAGCGACCCGCCGCGGGCCAGGCGGCCCGGCTCGATCGGCGGTGGGGGACCGGAGGCGTTGCCGTAGCAGACCAGGAGGCCGCGCTTGGCGAGGCTGGCCAGGCTGGCGTCGACCGTGGCCTTGCCGATGGAGTCGTAGGCGACCTTCACCCCGGCCCCGGTGATCTCCCGCACGCGCGCGGCGATGTCGTCGGTCGCGGTGTTGAGGACCTCGGCGCAGCCGTGGGCGCGGGCGTAGTCGGCCTTGGCGTCCGAGCCGACGGTGCCGATCACCGTCACCCCGACATGGGCGAGCCACTGGCACAGGATGGTGCCGACCCCGCCGGCGGCGGCGTGAACCAGCACGGTGTCGCCGGCCTCGACCGGCCAGATCCGCCGCACCAGGAATTCGGCCGTCATTCCCTTCAGCATGGACGCGGCGGCGAGCCGGCTCGGGACGGCGTCAGGCAGGGAGACGACGTGATCGGCGCGGACCACATTGAATTCGGCATAGGCGCCGAGCTCATTGTTATAGGCGACCCGATCGCCGGGTTTGAAGCGGGTCACCCCCTCGCCGACCTGCTCCACCATGCCGGCCGCCTCACGGCCGAGCACCGCAGGCAGAGGTCCAGGGTAGAGGCCGGTCCGCTGATAGACGTCGATGAAGTTCAGGCCGATCGCCTCGTGCCGGACCAGCATCTGGCCTGGGCCGGGCTTGGGCCAGTCGAGCTCGATGAGGTCCATAACCTCCGGGCCGCCGAACGCCCCGATCTGGATCGCCTTCATGCTGTCTAGCCCAGGGTGCGTTTGAAGAAGTCGGCGGTGCGGTCGGCCGCCTTGCCGGCGTCGGCTGCGTCGTAGTGCTGGCCGCCGTCCCGGGCGAAGGCATGGTCACGGCCCGGATAGGTGTGGACCTCGATATTCGGCTTGCCGGCCAGGGCCGTGACGATCTTGGCCTGCGCTTCCTTGTTCACGAAGCCGTCCTCCTCGGCGATGTGCAGCATCAGCGGCCGGGTGAAGCCTTCGGCTTCTCCCAGGAACTTGTCGATGTTGACGCCGTAGTAGGAGACGCTGGCGTCCGCGTCGGTCCGCAGGGCGGTCAGGAAGGCCAGCAGGCCGCCGAGGCAATAGCCCACGGCCCCGACCTTGCCGCTGCAGCGGGGATCGGCGCGGGCCTTGTCGATGGTGGCGGCGATGTCCTTGATCCCCTGGTCGAGGTCGAAGGCGTTCATCAGTTCAAAGGCCTTCTTCCACTCGGCCTCCGATTGGTCGGTGAGCTCGACGCCCGGCTCGATGCGCCAGAACAGGTCGGGGGCGACGGCGAGGTAGCCCTGCTCCGCCAGGCGGTCCGCGACCAGGCGGACGAAGCCGTTGATGCCGAAGATTTCCTGGATCACCACAACGGCGGGGAACGGCCCGTCTCCCTTTGGCGCGGCGACGTAGGCGGCGAAATCGCCGTCGGCGGTGGAAACGGTAATGCGCTCGCTCATGCTTTCCCCCAGGGGCTGTAGGCTTTGGCTACTAGCGCATCGGTCCATGGACCGGCCATAACAAAGACGTGCGCATCCGCTGCGCCGTGGAGAACAAGATGAAGGTGACCGTCAACGTCGATTGCACCCCTCAGGAGGCGCGGGCCTTCCTCGGCCTTCCGGACGTGGCGCCGGTGAACGACTATTTGGTCGAGGAGGTGCGCAAGCGCTTCGAGAGCAATGCCGCCATGATGCAGCCCGAAGAGCTGATGAAGAGCTGGATGTCCTATGGGGGCATGGCTCAGGAGCAGTTCATGAAGATGATGACGGCCGCGACCGGCGGCTCGTTCAGCGGCAAGCCCTGAGGCCATGACGGACACCATCTTCGCCCTGGCCACCGCCCCGGGCCGGGCGGCGGTGGCGGTGATGCGGTTGTCGGGCCCGGCGAGCCGCGAGGCGGTCGAGGCCCTGACCGGGCGGCCTGCGCCCCGGCCGCGAGCGGCGGCCCTGCGCCGGCTGTGGGATCCAGCCGGCGGCGAGCCGATCGACGAGGCCCTGGTGTTGTGGTTCGAGGGACCGTCCAGCTTCACCGGCGAAGACGTCGCCGAACTGCAACTTCACGGCGGCCCGGCCGTGGTCGAGGCGGTGGCGGACGCCCTGATCGGCCTGGGGCTGCGGCTGGCCGAGCCGGGGGAGTTTACGCGCCGGGCCTTCGAGCACGGGCGGCTGGAACTGTCCCAGGCCGAGGCCATCGCCGACCTGGTCGACGCCGAGACCGGCGCCCAGAGGCGCCAGGCCCTCGACCAGTTGGGCGGGGCCCTGGCCCGCCGCTACGACGCCTGGCGCGCCGAACTGGTCGAGGCCCTGTCGTGGCTGGAGGCCGAGATCGACTTTCCCGACGAGGAGATGCCGGACATGCTGGCGGCCCGGGCCAGCGGGCCGCTTGGCCGGCTGGCGGGAGAGCTGGAGGCCAGCTTGGCCGACGCCCGGGGCGAGCGGGTTCGCGAGGGCTTTCGCATCGCCCTGGTGGGGGCGCCCAACGCCGGCAAGTCGAGCCTGCTCAACGCCCTGCTCGAGCGTGACGCGGCCATTGTCACCCCGACGCCCGGCACCACGCGCGACGTGATCGAGGCGCCGCTCGTCCTGGACGGCTATCGCGTGTTGCTCGCCGACACCGCCGGTGTCCGGGAGTCTGAAGACGCCATCGAGGCGGAGGGAGTGCGCCGCGCGCGAGCCTGGGCCGAGGCCGCCGATCTGCGCCTGTGGGTGGTGGACGCCAGCGGTGAGGCGGGGGCGTGGCGGGAGGCCGCCACGCTCGTCACCCCTACCGACATCCTGGTGCTCAGCAAGACCGACCGGCCGGCCGGCGCGGACCGTGCCGCCGCGATCCGGCCCGACCTTGAAACGGTGGAGACCACGGTGGCGGTTCCCGACGGGACCCTGGCCTTGCGGCGGGTCATGGCCGGCCGTATCACCGCCGCGCTCAGCGGGGCTGACTTCCCGGCCACCACCCGCCTTCGGCACCGGGCCCTGCTCACCGAGGCCCTGGAGCACCTCCGCCGTGCGATCGACCGCCTCCCCTCCGGCGACGCCGAACTGGTGGCCGAAGACGCCCGTCTCGCCGCCAGGGCCCTGGAGCGCATCTCCGGGCGGATCGACCCCGACGCCGTGCTGGACCGCGTGTTCGCCACCTTCTGCATCGGCAAATAGTTTCACGTGAAACAGCGGCGCCTATCCGCCCTTCGAGGGGCGCGCTCGCCGGGAAGCGGGTGAGGCTTGAGCCATACCGTGTGAGCCGTCAGACACGATCCTGTTTCACGTGAAACAGGGCGCTACTTTACCGTCCCGCCGCGCCGACCCCGCCCGCGCCCACCACCAGTCGTCCTCCCAGAATGCGAGGAAAGGGGCGTCTTCGCCCGCGACCGTTTCACGTGAAACGCCCGCAGCGATAGACGCAGCGGCCCCTCGCGCCTATGTACCCGGCCATGAGCGCATGGGATGTCATCGTCATCGGCGGCGGGCACGCCGGCTGTGAAGCCGCCGCGGCGGCGGCGCGTTTTGGCGCGCGCACCCTGCTGCTGACCCACAAGCTCGAAACAATTGGCGAGATGTCGTGCAACCCGGCCATCGGCGGCCTGGGCAAGGGGCATCTCGTCCGCGAGATCGACGCGCTGGATGGATTGATGGGCCGCATGGCCGACGCCGGCGGCATCCAGTTCCGCATGCTGAACCGGTCCAAGGGGCCGGCGGTCCGCGGGCCGAGGGCCCAGATCGACCGGGCGCTCTACCGCGCCGCCATGCAGGCGGCGATGGCGGAGCAACCCGGCCTGACTCTGCGCGCTGCGGCGGCGGAGGATCTCCTCGTCGAGTCCGGCCGGGCGGCTGGCGTCGTCGACGCGGACGGAAACGAATACCGCGCCCCGTCGGTGGTGCTGACCACCGGCACCTTCCTGAAGGGCGTGATCCACCGGGGCGAGTTGCGCATAGCCGCGGGCCGGCACGGGGACCAGCCCGCCATTGGCCTGTCGGACCGGCTGTACGGCCTGGGCTTCGCCATGGGCCGCCTCAAGACCGGCACCCCTGCCCGCCTCGACGGCTCGACCATCGCCTGGGACCGGGTCGAACGGCAGGAAGGTGACGCCGATCCGGCCCCATTCTCCTTCATGAACGCCGCGGTCTCGGCCGACCAGGTCGCCTGCGGCGTCACTTACACCAACGAAGAAACGCACCGGATCATCGCCGAGCGGCTGGGCGAGTCCGCCGTCTACGGCGGCCGGGCCACAGGCAAGGGCCCGCGCTACTGCCCGTCGATCGAGGACAAGGTCGTCCGCTTCGCCGACAAGACCAGCCACCAGATCTTCCTCGAGCCTGAAGGCCGCGAAGACGACACCGTCTACCCCAATGGCGTCTCGACCTCGGTGTCGGAGGAGACGCAGGACCTGTTCCTGCGCACCATCGTCGGGCTGGAGCAGGTCCAGGTGCGGCGCTACGGCTACGCCATCGAGTATGACTACGTCGATCCGCGCGAACTCACCCCGGGCCTGGAGACCAAGCGCCTGCCCGGCCTCTATCTCGCCGGCCAGATCAACGGCACCACGGGTTATGAGGAGGCGGGCGCGCAGGGGCTTGCCGCCGGGCTGAACGCCGCCCTCGCCGCCGGCGGCCGGGCCGATCCCGTAAGCTTCGCGCGCGATCAGGCCTATATCGGGGTGATGATCGACGACCTGGTCACCCGGGGCGTCACCGAGCCCTACCGCATGTTCACCAGTCGGGCCGAGTTTCGCCTGACCCTGCGCGCCGATAACGCTGACCAGCGGCTGACCCCGCTCGGGATCGAATTTGGGATCGTCGGACCGGCCCGCCGCGCGCAGTTCGAGGCCAAGGCCGCCGCCCTGGCCGCCGCCCGCGCGCAGGCCAAGGCCCTGGGGCTGAAGCCGCACGAGGCCGCCCGTCATGGGGTGAGGCTGAATGCGGACGGTCAGCGCCGTGACCTTACCCAGCTACTGGCTTATCCGGACATTGGTTTCGAGGCCTTGGCTCAGGTGTGGCCTGAGATCGCCGACTGGTCGCCGCAGGTGCGGGAGCAGATCGAGATCGACGCCCATTACGCCGGTTATCTCGACCGTCAGGGGGCCGACGTGGCGGCCTTCCGCCGCGACGAGAACCTGCGCCTGGACCCCGCCCTCGACTACGCTCGGGTCGGCGGCCTCTCCAACGAGGTGCGTGAAAAGCTGGCCGCGGTTCGGCCGCTTACCCTGGGTCAGGCCTCCCGCATCGAAGGCGTCACCCCCGGCGCGCTCACGGCCCTACTTGCCCATGTCCGACGCGCCGACACCGCCGCCTGAGCCCGCCGCGGTTCCACAAACCTTCGAAGCGGCGGCGTTTGCGGACGCTACCGGCGCCACCGCGACCCAAATGGCCGAGCTTGAGCGCTACCGGACCCTGCTCGATACGTGGAATCAACGTATCAACCTGGTCGGGCCCTCGGCCATGGCGGTGTTCTGGCGCCGCCATGCCTTTGACAGCGCTCAGCTTTTGGCCCTGGCTCCGGAAGCGCGCGTCTGGGCCGATATCGGGGCTGGTGGCGGCTTGCCTGGGGTGGTGCTGGCCATACTGCTCAAGGATACGCCGGGCGGGCACGTTCACCTGATCGAAAGCCTGGGCAAGCGCTGCGTCTTCCTGCGCGAGGCGGCGTCGGAACTAGCCCTGCCGGTCACCGTGCACAACGCTCGGGCCGAAGACGTGAAACTCACAGGAATCGACGTGGTGACGGCGCGAGCTTGCGCCCCCCTGTCACGTCTTTTCGGCTATGCTCGGCCGATCCTGCGGGGAAAGGTCCGTGGTCTCTTCCTCAAAGGGGCGGCCGCGGAGGCGGAACTGGCGGACGCCCGCCAGTCCTGGAATTTCGAGGCGACGCTCATCCCCAGCCGGAGCGACGCTTCCGGTCGCATCGTCAGTGTGGAAAGGCTCGCCCGTGTCTGATCTTCCGCCCATCCAACCGCGGGTCCTGGCCATCGCCAACCAGAAGGGCGGCGTCGGCAAGACCACCACGGCCATCAACCTGGCCACGGCGCTCGCCGCCGTCGGTGAAAAGGTTCTGGTCCTCGATGTCGATCCCCAGGGCAACGCCTCGACGGGCCTCGGGGTGCCGAAGTCGCGGCGCACCACCACCATCTACGACGTGCTGGTCAACGAGGAGCCCCTGTCCTCAGCCACGGTCGGCACGGCGGTGCCGGGCCTCGATCTGGTGCCTGCGGACGCCGACCTATCGGGGGTCGAGATCGAACTGGGCCACGCCGAGCGCCGCTCCTTCCGCCTGCGCAACGCCATCACCGGCCTAAAGGACGGGCCGGACCATTACTCCTACGTCCTGATCGACTGCCCACCGTCGCTGAACCTGCTGACGGTCAACGCCATGACCGCCGCCGACGCGGTGCTGGTGCCGCTGCAGTGCGAGTTCTTCGCCCTGGAAGGGCTGAGCCAGCTGATGCGCACCGTCGATCTGGTCCGCGCCAGCCTCAACCCCAAGCTGGAGATCCAGGGCGTGGTCCTGACCATGTACGACCGGCGCAACAGCCTGTCGGACCAGGTCGCCGCCGACGTGCGCGGCCACTTCGGGGACAAGGTCTACGACACGGTGATCCCCCGCAATGTGCGGGTCTCGGAAGCGCCGTCGTTCGGCAAGCCGGTGCTGATCTACGATCTGAAGTGCTCCGGCAGCCAAGCCTATATGAAGCTGGCCCGCGAGGTCGTGGCGCGGGAACGCGCCCGCCTCGTCGCGGCCGGCGCCGCCGCTTGAACGACAGGTAGGGACGAATGGCCGAACCGGGCGGACGACGGGGACTGGGGCGCGGGCTGTCGGCCTTGCTGGACGAGGGAGGAACTGACCGACTCCATCCGCGAGAAGGGAATCTTGCAGCCCATACTGGTCCGGCCGATGGCCGGTCATGCCGGGGAATACCAGATCGTCGCCGGCGAACGACGCTGGCGCGCGGCCCAGGCCGCCGGCCTGCGGGCCGTGCCGGTGCTGGTGCGCGAGCTCGACGACCTCGACGTGCTGGAGATCGGCATCATCGAGAACGTTCAGCGGGCGGACCTCAATCCGGTGGAAGAGGCGCTGGCCTACAAGGCCCTGATCGACCGCTTCGGCCGTACCCACGAGGTGGTGGCCCGGGTCGTCGGCAAGAGCCGCAGCCATGTCGCCAACACCCTGCGCCTGCTGGCCCTGCCGGATGAGGTGCGCGAGCACCTGGTCGCCGGGCGGCTCTCGGCCGGCCACGCTCGCGCCATCGCCACCGCCCCGGACCCGGTGGCCCTCGGCCGCGCCGTGATCGAACGCGACCTGTCGGTCCGTCAGGCCGAGCAGCTGTCGCGCCAGGCCCAGGCTCGGCCCGAGTCGGCGCCCAGGGGTTCGGGGGGGAAGGGTTCGGGACCCAGCCGTAAAGGCCGTAACCCCGACACCGTCGCGCTGGAAGATGACATCGCCGAGACCCTCGGCCTCAAGGTCCAGATCGACGACCAGGGCGGCCGCGGCCAGGTTGTCATCCGCTATGAGACCCTGGAGCAGCTGGACCACCTGTGTCAGCGCCTGACCGCCGGCCAGCTTTTCAACGGCGAGTAACCCCCGCTAATACGCACAGAGAGGCACAGGGGTACGACAGGTTGTGGTTTGTGCGAGCATTCTCCGCAAGCGATTGATAATCCCGGGCTTTTTACCCCTATTTTACCGGGGTTGCGGCCTCAGAGCCCCAGCCGCCGCGCCCGCGCTGCGATGGTCAGGGCGAGGCGCTCGGCGATCAGGCCGTCGGGATAGCCGGTGGTCTTGCAGGCTCGGTCGGCCTCTAGAACCTCGGGCTGCAGGCCGTCCAGGTCGGTCAGTTTCCAGGCGCGGAGCTGGCGCAGGAACTCGCGCTCGGATTTCCAGAACACGCCGGCGGCCTTGGCCGCCTCCTGCGCCCCGGCGCCGTTGCCGGTCAGGACCAGGGCGCGGCGCAGCTTGCCCAGGTGCATGCCGATAGCCCGGACGGCGGCCGGACCCCCCTCCCCCTCCGCCCGCGATCGGCGCAAGCTCGCCTGGGCCTGGGCGGCGCGGCCGCCGAAGGCGTCGACGGCGGCGTCCTGCAGCGAGGCTTCGGGCTCGACACCGAGATAGGCCTCGAGGTCGGCGGGCGTGGCGCTGACCCCGCTGCCGGGTCCAAGGTAGAGGATCAGGCGTTCGATCTCCTGGCGCGCGACCCCGCGTTCCTTGGGCAGCCGGGCGACGAACAGGTCCAGGGCCTCGGCGGTCAGGCCGACCCGGTCGGCGCCCAGGGCCTCGCGGACGATGCGGGCGATGTCGCCGACCTCGTCCTCATAGACGGGAATGCAGGCGGCGCCCTTCGCGGCCTCGGCCGCCTTGCGCAGGGCCGAGCCGCGCTCGAGCGCCCCGGCCTCGATCAGGAAGAAGGCGTCGGGGTTCAGCTCGCCGTCGGCATGGCGCTTCAGGGCCTCGGCCGCGGCCCGGTCGGAGGCCGGCTTGCCCTCGGTCATGCGCAGGCGGATCAGCCGCCGGCCGCCGATCATCGACAGGGCCGACAGCTCGTCTTCCAGCCGCGCCCCGTCCTTGTCGAGGTCGGACTCGGTCAGCAGGGCGACGTTGAACGGATCGTCGGGGGTCTCGGCGATGGCCGAGGCCAGGATGGCGGCGCGTTCGTGTACGCCGCCGCGGTCACGGCCCCAGATCAGCGCCGCTCGGATATCGGAGGGCGGCGCCTTGAGGAAGCGGTCGACGTCCGGCCGCTTCGACAGGATCACGGGGTGCGCGGGGCCGGGTTGGTGGCCAGCCGATTGAAATAGCGCGATAGATCGAGCCGGATCTGGATCGCGGCCTGGTTGGCGGCCCGCTCCTGGGCGTCCTGCTGGGCGGCGATGCCGGCGTAGGGCGCGTCGGCCGAAACATAGAACACCGTCACCGGCGCCACGCCGGACAGCAGGACCCGGGACGTGCCGCTATCCACCAGCCTGTACCCGATGCGCAGCACGAGCTCGAAGTCGGAGGCCACGTTGTTGACCCGCAGGCCCCGGGCGCTGCGCACTTCTTCGGCGGTCAGCTCCAGGCGATAGCGGGCGGGCTCGTCGAGGCGCCGCGACAACTGGTCGTTGAGCTGCTCGCGCATCAAAAAGCCGATGCGGTTCTGCGGCGTGGTGATGTCGACGGCCCGCAGCGCGGAGGTGACGCCCGGGGTGGCGTAGAGGGGCGTGAAGCCGCCGCAGGCCGAAAGGCCCAGCATGGCCGCCGTTGCGGCGCCCGCGAGAATCCCGCGCATCTTCCCTACCCGGCCACGATGTTGACGATGCGGTCCTGCACGACGATCACCTTGCGCACCTCCAGGCCCTCCAAGTGGCGGCGGACCTCCGGATCGGCCAGGGCCACCGCCTCGACCTCGGCGGCCGAAACCCCGACGGCGACGCGGATCTCGCCGCGGCGCTTGCCGTTGACCTGGACCGGGAGAACCCGATCGTTCTCCGCCGCCAGTTCGGGATCGTAGACCGGCCATTCCGTCTCGACCACCATGCCCTCATTACCCAGCCTTTCCCAGCACGACTCGGCCAGGTGAGGGGCGAAGGGGGCGATCAGGCGGGCCAGGGCGGTCAGCGCCTCCACGCGGGCGCCGAGCACGGCGGGGCCCACGGCTTCGACCGGGAAGCCCCTGAGTTGATTGAGGAATTCGTAGATGCGGGCGATGGCGCTGTTGAAGCGGAAGCCCTCGATCGCCTCCCCCACGGCCTTGATGGCCCGGTGGGTGATGCGGTGCAGTTCGGCGGCGCGGTCGGCGTCGACCATGTCGCTTTCGAGGTTGTGGCCCACCGGATGGGCGTCGAACTCGGCCCAGATGCGGCTGACCAGCCGCCAGGAGCCTTCCAGCCCTGACTGCGTCCACTGCACGTCCCGCTCGGGCGGGCTGTCGGAGAGGACGAACAGGCGCGCGGCGTCTGCGCCGTGGCTCTCGAAGATCTCCTCCGGGGCGACCACGTTCTTCTTCGACTTCGACATCTTCTCGATGCCGCCGGTCACGACGGGCAGGCCGGTCGAACGCTCGGTGAGACCGCTCTGCCCGGCCTCGACCTCGGCCGGAGAAACCCAACGGTTGTCTGCGCTTACGCGGAAAGTCTCATGCGTCACCATGCCCTGGGTGAACAGGCCGGCGAAGGGTTCCTCCACCCCCAGCATCCCCTCGTCCTTCAGGGCGCGAGTGATGAACCGCGCATACAGAAGGTGCAGGACGGCATGCTCCACCCCCCCGATATACTGGTCGACCGGCAGCCAGTAGTCGGCCGCGCCCTTGTCGATCGGGTCCTTGGCCTTGGGGTCTGTAAAACGGGCGAAGTACCAGGACGAGTCCACGAAGGTATCGAGGGTGTCGGTCTCGCGCTCGGCGGGCGCCGAACAGGTTGGGCAGGTCGTGTGCTTCCAGGTCGGGTGGCGCAGCAGCGGATTGCCCGGTCGGTCGAAGGTGACGTCCTCGGGCAGCTCCAAGGGCAGCTGGTCCTCGGGCACGGCCACGGGGCCGCATTCGGCGCAGTAGATGATGGGGATCGGGCAGCCCCAGTACCGCTGGCGCGAGACGCCCCAGTCGCGCAGGCGGTAGACGGTGGCGCCGTCGCCGCGTCCCATCGCCTCGATCCGCTCGATCGCCGCGGCCTTGGCCTCTTCGACCGGCAGGCCGTCAAGGAAGCCCGACCGGAACAGGGTTCCGGGACCGGTATAGGCGTCGCCCTCCACCTTGAAGGCAGCGGGGTCGGCGCCGGGGGGCAGCACCACTTCGCGCACCGGCAGGTCGTATTTGCGGGCGAAGTCGAGGTCGCGCTGGTCATGGGCGGGGCAGCCGAAGATGGCGCCCGTGCCGTAGTCCATCAGCACGAAGTTGGCGATCACCACCGGCAGGCGGCGGTCGGGGTCGAACGGGTGGACGACCTTCAGGCCGGTGTCGAAGCCGAGCTTCTCGCCCGCCTCGACTTCGGCCTCCGACGTGCCGCGGGTCTGGCACTCGGTGATGAAGGCGGCGGCAGCCGGATTGGCGGCGGCGATCTGCGAGGACAGGGGGTGGTCGGGGGCGAGGGCCAGGAAGGCGGCGCCGAACAGGGTGTCGGGGCGAGTGGTATAGACCTCGATCTCGGCTTCCGAGCCCTCTATCTGGAAGCGCAGGCGCGCACCCCGGCTCTTGCCGATCCAGTTCTCCTGCATCAGCCGGACCTTGTCGGGCCAGCGATCCAGGGTGGAGAGGCCCTCGATCAAGGCGTCGGCATAGTCGGTGATGCGCAGGAACCACTGGGTCAGCTTGCGCTTCTCGACGGCGGCGCCGGAGCGCCAGCCGCGGCCGTCGATGACCTGCTCATTGGCCAGGACGGTGTTGTCGACCGGGTCCCAGTTGACCACGCCCTCCTTGCGGAAGACGAGGCCTCGGCGCCACAGGTCGAGGAACCAGGCTTGCTGACGGCCGTAGTACTCAGGGTCGCAGGTCGCGAATTCCCGTGACCAATCAATCGACAGGCCCAATCTCTTGAGCTCGTCGCGCATCGCCGCGATGTTGTCGTAGGTCCAGGCCTTGGGGTGGACGCCCCGCTCCATGGCGGCGTTCTCGGCCGGCATGCCGAAGGCGTCCCACCCCATGGGGTGCAGGACGTTGAAGCCCTTAGCGCGCTTGTAGCGGGCCACCACGTCGCCCATGGCGTAGTTGCGCACGTGGCCCATGTGGATGCGCCCCGACGGATAGGGGAACATCTCCAGCACATAGTACTTGGGCGCATCGCCGGCGTCGGCTGCGTCGATTGTCGTGAAGGAGCCCGCCTTCTCCCAGGCTTCACGCCAGCGGGGTTCGGACTCTTTCGGATTGTACCGGGCCATGGCGCTCGACGGTCAGCAACTGAGAGGCGCCGAGTGAGCGCTTCGGGAGGGGCTAGTGTCTAGCCTCAACCGTTCAGATTGGACAGGCGAAGCTGGCGGGCGCGGGTGAGGATCGCGTTCTCGATGTCGGTCGCGGTCTCGGCGGCGGTGGGCGCGTCAATCCAGCCTGCGCCGCTACGGGTCTGTTTGTAGATCGTCACGTTCAGGCCGTCGGCGCGCAGGCGGGTGTCCAGGATATAGACCTGGGCCTTGAACCTCTCGTCGGGCTTTTCCGGATTGGCGTACCAATCGGTGATGATCACCCCGCCGTACGGGTCGGCGGAGGCGAGCGGCATAAAGTTCAGGGTGTCGAGGGAGGCGCGCCACAGATAGCCGTTGACCCCGATCTGCTGGCCCCCGGCCTGGGTGTCGTTATTGTTCCCACGAGAGGCGCATCCAGCGACGCCGAGCCCCACGGCCAGAAACAGGACCGCTGCCCCGCGAATTACCGACATATTCACCCGCTCCATCCCACCTTATACAGGCGCAAAGGCGCACAGGCGCCCGACGTGCCAGAGCTAGCCCCGGACGCGTCCGCCGGTCTACAACACCGAGCGACCGCCGCCAAACGGGAATCGCGTGGCTCAGCCGCCACAGATCGAGGCGGAATGGGGCTGAAGTGGGGCTCAAGGCTCGCCTTGCATTGACGGGCCGTTTCACCCGCGTTTAATCGAACGACATACTATTGTGCGAATTGTGCGTTTGGGTTGAGCCCACAGGTGGGCTAGGGCGTCTGGGGACATGGCCAAGTACGCGTCGGTTTTGGGAGTTGCGCTGATCCTTTCGGGGATCATGGCCGGTGGCGCTTTCGCCGCTGAGCCTTCGCGCGCGCCTGCGCCGATCCGTCCGACCACCTCCCTGTCGGCCGCCCCTTACGCCGCCACGCCGCCGCACAAGCAGCTGCAGTGGGACAGCAAGGGCCGCTGGGGCTTCCGTCTGGACATGATCCAGCCGAACAACCGCGACACGGACTGGAAGGACGTCCAGGCCGGCGCCTTTTTCCGCATCACGCCCTCGATGCAGGTCGGCGCCGCCGTCGGCCTGGGCGATCGTCTGGCCCAGCCGCGTCAGGTTACGCCGCTCGACGCCGGTCCCCGCGTCCATCTTGAGACCGCGTTCCGGTTCTAGGGCTCAAGACCCTCCACCGCCGCCACCCCCACAACACCTGAATTACGCAGGCGACGGACCGTGTCCGCGCTGACGCCGCCGAGGGCATAGACAGGGGATCGCGCCTGGCGGACAAGCCGCGCCAGCCGCAAGGGGCCGAGGGGCCGGCCAGCCGAGGGGCTGCGGCTTGCGAACACCGCCGAGAGCAGGAAGGCGTCGAGCCCGGGGGCGGTGAGCGCCCGGGCCGAGTGGGCGGCGCCGGTGACGATCCAGCCGCGGCGGCGGACGCGCCGCGCCATCCTGAGGGCCCGCTCGGGCAGGTGCACGCCGTGGGCGCCGACCCGGGCGGCCAGGGCGGCGTCGGAGCCGATCAGCAGGATCAGGCCGCGAGCCCTGGCCACGGCCATCAGGGCCGCGGCTATCTTTACGGCGTTCGGATCACCGAAGCTGCGATAGATGATCCCCGCGCCGCGAGGCAGCCGCTGCGCGACCGCCACGGGGTCCGGGGTGCGGTCAGGATCGGTCAGGAAGAAAAGCGTAGGCAAGGCGAGCCGTCGGGGCTTTCGCAGGGTCGCCCGCGCGCCTAGCTTTGCGGCCTCCTCGAACAACCGGTCCGTCCTTGCCCGCAATTTCATCCCCAGAAGACGTTCGCGCCGAGATCCTGGCGCGCATCGACGCCGCCGCCCGCGCCGCGCCGGACGGTCTTGGCCGCACGGGGGCTGATGTGACCCTGGTCGCGGTCTCCAAGCAACAGCCGGACGACCGGATCGACGCCATGCTGGCCACGGGTCAACGGGTGTTCGGCGAAAACCGGGTGCAGGAGGCGCAAAGCCGCTGGGCCGGCCGGCGGGATGGGGTCGAGCTGCGCCTGATCGGCCCCTTGCAGAGCAACAAGGCCGACGACGCGGTGGCCCTGTTCGATGTGATCGAGACCCTGGATCGGGAGAAGCTGGCCGGCGCCCTCGCCGAGGCGATGCGCAAGGCCGGCCGCAAGGTTCGCCTCTACGTCCAGGTCAACACCGGCGAGGAGCCGCAAAAGGCCGGGGTGGCGCCGGGCGAGGCCGACGCCTTCATCGCCGCCGCGCGCACCACGCATGGCCTGGAGATCGAGGGGCTGATGTGCATCCCTCCCGCCGACCAGCCGCCTGGGCCGCATTTCGCCCTGCTGGCCAAGATCGCCGCCCGGAACGGGATCTCGCGCCTGTCGATGGGGATGAGCGGCGACTTCGAGACGGCGGTCCGCTTCGGCGCGACCTCGGTGCGGGTGGGCTCGGCGCTGTTCGGCGCGCGTTAGGTGTCCCGGACAGGCCTGGCGGGCCGTCCGGGACGACAGGCGTTGCTTAGTAGCGGGTCATGCCGCCCCAGGTGAGCCAGCCATTCTGGATGGCCGAGCTGGAGGAGGCGTAAGCGGAGGCGCTGGCGCGACCGCCGCCGGCATAGGCCGAGGCCCGCGCCGAAGCATAGGCGCCGCCCGTGGCGTAGGCCGGGGTGGGCGAGCCGGCGTAGTAGCCCTGCTGGGAATAGGACTGCTGGGCATAGCCGTGCTGGTAGCCCTGCTGACCATAGCCCTGGGCCGCATAGGGCTGGGCGCAGCAGGGCGGGGGTGCGTAGACCGGCTGCTGGCAGCAAGGCGGCGCGTAGACGGGCTGCTGATACACCGGAGGCTGGTACACGGGCGGTTGGTACACGGGCGGTTGGTAGACCGGCTGCTGGCAGCAGGGCGGCTGGTAGACGACCGGCGGCGGGGGCGGCGGAGCGTAGCAGGACTGGGCGCAGGGGTCGGGCAGGGCGCCGTAGGCGGCGGTCTGCTGGTAGCCCTGGCTGTACGACTGGCTGTAGCCCTGGCCATAGACGGGCCCAGGGATCGGCGCCGGGCCGTAACCGTCCTGCATGCCGAGGACGTCGAGCGTCTGCAGGCTGAGATAGCCGCCGTGGCCGATGTGCTGGCTGGACTGGAACTGGCCGACGGCCGAGGCGGTGGTCTGGTCGTAACGGCCGTTCATCTCGCCGCGATAGTAGCCGCGCTCATGCAGGCGCTGCTGGACGCCGCGGATGCGGGCCGGGGTGGCGTCGGTGTCGCACAGAACGCGGATCCAGCCGGTGCGCTCGATCGTCGGCGCGACGGCGACCGGGGTTGGGCCGGTCGGCACCAGGCACCAGATCGGGCCGGGCGAGCCGGGGGGACCGGGGTTCAGCACCCACTGGGCCCCCATGGTCATCGGCGGCGGGCCGGCGGGCTGGCCCGGAACCGTAACCCGGGCGTAGCACTCGCCGGGCGGAGCGTCCGCCGGCAGTTCCGAGAGGATCTGGGAGTCGCGATCGAGGGGCGAATACGCATGGGCCGCGCCGGCCAGAGAGGCCGCGAGCGCGAAGGCCATGGAGAAGCGGAACAGCATGACGCCTACCGATGATTACGCGGCCCGAAGGCCTTGAACGAGGACGTAAACGCCGCATTCACCGACTTGGGCGCCACTTTCATCCCAGGGGCGAACGGTAAGCTTAAGGGTTAGGATTCAAGGCCGTTGCGCGTTGGGCGGAAGGCAGGCTCCAGGGCCTGGAGCCGCTCCAGCACGACCGCGTGGTCGCGGGCGCGGGCCGCCGTCAAAAGGCCGTTCACCGCCGGCTCGATCGCTCCCCAAGGCTCGGCCGGGTCCGAGGCCACCCAAACCCCGTCGGCGTTGGTCGAACGCACGGCCTCGGAATCGTAGAAGATGTCCTCCCACAGCTTCTCGCCGGGGCGCAGGCCGGTGTGGACGATGGCGATGTCGATGTCGGGACGCAGCCCGTGCAGGCGGATCAGCTGGCGGGCCAGGTGGTCGATGTGGACCGGCTCGCCCATGTCCAGCACATAGACCTGGCCGTCGTCGCCGGCCTCGGTTTCGGGCAGGGTGCCGGTGCGCAGGACGAGGCTGGCGGCCTCCTGCACGGTCATGAAGTAGCGCACCATGTCCGGGTGAGTGACGGTGACCGGCCCGCCCTGCTCGATCTGGCGCTCGAACAGGGGGACCACCGAGCCGGTGGAGCCCAGCACATTGCCGAAGCGGACCACCGCGACCCGGGCCTTGCCGCCGGCGGCGATGGCGTGGACGCAGCGCTCGGCGATGCGCTTGGTCGCGCCCATGACGTTGGTGGGATTGACGGCCTTGTCGGTGGAGACGAACACCAGGGTCTCGCAGAACTCGCGGGCCAGGGTGGTGACGTTGATCGCCCCGCCGACGTTGGTCAGCACCGCCTCGGTGGGATTGAGCTCCATCAGGGGCACGTGCTTGAGGGCCGCGGCGTGGAGAATCACCTCCGGCCGCTCGCGTTCGAACACGGCGCGCAGGCCTTCCCTGTCGCGCACGTCGGCCAGGGTCGCCGTCCACACCTTGGGGGCGCCGGCCTCGTGCAGGGCCTGATCCAGCGCGTAGAGATTGAATTCCGAGGCGTCGAGCAGGATCAGCTGGGCGGGACCCAGCTCCAGGGCCTGGCGGACCAGCTCCGACCCGATGGTGCCGCCGGCGCCGGTGACCAGGACGCGCTTGCCCTCGATCAGCGCCCGGGCGCGCTCGGCGTCGAGGCGTCGGGGCGGACGATCGAGCAGGTCGGCGGCCTCCAGGGGGGCGAGGCGGCCGGCGGCGCCCTCGGCGGGACGGATGCGGCTGACCCTGGCCCCGGCTTCGCCGGCGGCGGCGACCACGGCCTCTAGCAGGGCGCGGCTCGGCCGCGGCTCGGCGATCACGATCTGCGGCGGCTGGCTGTCGGCCTCGGCCAGGTTCTTCAGGATGGCGGTCAGTTCGGACAGGGAGCCCAGGACCTCGGCCCCATGGATGGTGCGGCCCTGGAAGCCTTCGTCGAGGCCGACGATGCCGGCGACCCGGACAGAAGCCTGGCGGTCGCGGCGCAGGGACGTGAGGTAGCCGGCGGCGGCGGCGGGGGAGCCGACCACCACCGCATGGGGATTGGTGCGGTTCTCGAAGCGGAAGGCGGCGCCGAGGTCGCCGTGGACCCAGGCTTGGGTCAGCACCCGGCCGGCCGCCAGGGCCACCGTCAGCAGGGGCGCGGCGATCAGGGGCGCCGAGCGGGGAAAGTCGCTGAGGCGGGTGGTGAGGAACAGGACCGGCAGCAACAGCAGGTCGGCGACGATCACCGCCTGGGCGATGCGGATAACGTCGTTCAGGGCCGTGAAGCGCCACATGCTCCGGTGCAGGCGAAAAAGGGGGAAGACCCCGGCGCAGATCACCGCGAAGATGGCGGCGGTGACCCAGATCGCGTCCCAGGGCATGGGCCCCGGCTCGAACATGTAGCGGCCGGCCAGCACCCCGGCCATGATCACAGCGGCCCAGACGAGGTCGTGGGCATAGACCGTCCAGGTCGAAAGCGTGCTGGAGCGGAAGGCGCGACTGTCCGACTCGCCGTCACGCAGCAGCGCCGCCCGGGCCAGGAGAGATTGCGGGCCCAGGCGGGATTGAGGCTGCCGTTGCTGGATGAAGTTCACGCGCTCGATCCCTGGCGCCGGCGCGCTGGCCGGCCCGGTTCCCCCGACGAAAGTCCAGTAGACCAGAAACTGCGTCGCTCCAACACGGGCGGCTCTGGGCCTGACCGTCGCGGGGCGCCATGCTGGCCCCGGACCAGAGGATCGCCATGACGCAAGACGACGGCCGGATCGGCGCGGCGGCGGCTCTGGAGGCCCTGCCGGGATGGGCGGCGGTCCCGAACCGCGACGCGATTTCGCGCAGCTATCGGTTCAAGGACTTC
Source organism: Caulobacterales bacterium 32-69-10 (assembly GCA_002280485.1). The sequence continues at coordinate 69,217 of NCED01000008.1, read as the reverse complement.
GCCGAGGCGTTCGGGTTCATGACCCGCGTCGCCCTGGCGGCGGAAAAGCTCGACCACCATCCCGAGTGGAGCAACGTCTACGACCGGGTCGAGGTGGTGCTGACGACCCACTCGGCGAAGGGGGTGACGGACAAGGACGTCGCCCTGGGCCGGATCATCGACGAAGCGGCGGGCGCCCGGTAAAAGCGGTTCATGGCGCGGTAAAGGTCGGCGACCTATAAGCGGGCGACAATCCTCGGGGTCGAATTGCGCATCCATCCGGTCATTCTCTGCGGCGGCGCCGGCGTGCGTCTGTGGCCCGCGTCCCGCGCCGATCGGCCCAAGCCGTTCCTGCCGCTCCTGGGGCCGCGGTCCCTGTTCCAGCAGACGGTGCTGCGGATGGGCGGCCTGAGCGGCGGCCAGTCGCCGCTGATCGTCGCCGGCGAGGCCCATGCCGCCACCGTCCAGGCCCAGCTTGCGGAACTCGGCGTGTCCGCCACGGTGATGATCGAGCCGGAGGGGCGCGACAGCGCGCCCGCCCTCGCCGCCGCTGCGGCCTGGATCGCCGCCCTCGACTCCGACGCGGTCGTGGCCATGGTCGCCTCGGACCATCACATCCCGGACGCCCCCGCCTTTCGCAGGGCGGTGGAGACCGCCGCCGAAGCTGCGGCCATGGGCGCCATCGTCACCTTCGGCGTGACGCCGACCGAACCGTCCAGCGCCTATGGCTACATCGCCCCAGGCGCCGCCCTGGAGGGGAGCCGGCAGATCCGCAAGGTCGATCGCTTCGTCGAAAAGCCGGGCGCCGCCATGGCGCGCAGCTATGTCGACGCCGGCTATCTGTGGAACAGCGGCAACTTCGTCTTCGGGGCGGGCGTGCTGCTCGGCGAACTGGAGAACTACGCCCCCGAACTGCTGCGGATCGTCCGCGACGCCGTCCGCGACGCCAGGGTCACCGACGCCCAGGTGTCGGGCGTCACGGCCTCCAGCCCGATGGTCCGCTTGGCCCCCGTGTTCGGCCGGGCGCCGAAGATATCCATCGACTATGCGGTGATGGAGAAGACCGACCGCGCCGCCGTCCTGCCGATCAGCCTGGCCTGGTCGGACGTGGGCGCCTGGGAAGCGGTCTGGGCCGCCTCGGCCCGGGACGCCGACGGCAATGTGAACGACGGCGGGGCCCTGCTGCTGGACAGCCGCGACAGCCTGATCCGCGCGCCCGCGGGACGCACGGTGGTCGGCATAGGGCTGGACCGCGTCGCGGTGGTCATCGAGGGCGACGACGTCCTGGTTTGCAGCCTGGACGCCAGCCAGTCGGTCAAGATCGCCTACGACCAGTTGAAGGCGATGACCCCGCCCCCGGCGCCGCCGCCGCCGCCCCAGGCCGCCCTGGCGGCCTTGCGGGCCCGCTTCGAGCGCTGGCTCTTCACCAGCGCATTGCCGGTGTGGTGGTGCCTGGGCTCCGATCCCCTGGTGGGGGGCTTCCGCGAAGCGCTGGAGCCCAACGGCGATCCGGTGAACCGCCTCCTGCGCGCCCGCGTGCAGGGCCGCCAGACCTTCTGCTACGCCATCGCCGGCCAGTTGGGCTGGGCGGGGCCGTGGCGGCGCGCCATGACCCAGGGCCTGTTCTTCCTGCGCGACCGCTACCGCCGCCCGGACGGCCTGTTCCGCACCCTGCTGCACCCGGACGGGACCCCTGCCGACGAGACCTCGACCGTCTACGACCAGGCCTTCGTGCTCCTCGCCCTGGCCGAAGGGGCCAAGGCCCTGCCGGACGAGGCCGCGGTGCTGCGCGCCGAAGCCGTGGCCCTGTTGACCGCCCTGAAGGCCAACCACGGCCATGCCGCCGGGGGCTTCGCGGAGGTCGGCGGCCCGACGCCGTTCCAGTCCGACCCGCATATGCACCTGATGGAGAGCGCCCTGGCCTGGGCCGAGGCCGACGGCGGGGAGGAATGGGAATCCCTCGCCGACGACCTGGCCGAACTGTGCCTGACCCGGCTGATCGATCCGGCCCATGGGGTGGTGAAGGAGAACTTCACCGCCGACTGGGCCCCGGCCCCCGGCCGCGATGGCCAGCTGGTCGAGCCCGGCCACCAGTTCGAATGGGCGTGGCTGCTGGAGCGGTGGGGCCGGCGGCGCTCGCGCCCGGACGCGATGGCGGCGGCGCGGCGGCTGTTCGTGATCGGCGAGCGCGGGGTGGATCTCAAGAGCGGCGTGACGATCAACGACCTGCTCGAAGACTTCAGCGTGGCCGACCCGGACGCGCGCCTGTGGCCGCAGACCGAGCGCCTGAAGGCCGGGCTGATGCTCGCCGACGGGGAGAAGGATCCCATCGTCCGCGACGCCTATCTGACCGCCGCCGCCCAGGCCGGCGAGGCGCTGATGACCTATTTCGAAGGGGTGGTGCCCGGCCTGTGGCGGGACAAGCGCCGCGCGGACGGCAGCTTCGTCGAAGAGCCGGCTCCGGCCAGTTCATTCTACCATATCGTCTGCGCCTACGCGGAGCTGGCGGCCCACGTCGGAGCGTAGAGCCCCCGCGTCAGGGCCCGGGCCGCGCCACGCAGGGCTTGCCGGCCGCCGTGAGGGCCCTGCAGAAGGCCTGGGCCTCGGCTTCGGTCGAAAACCCCGTCAGCACCGCGCGATAGAGCGTGCCCGCCTGGACCGCGACCGGCTCCAGCCGCTGCAGCTTGCCGGCGAGAAGCCTGGGCTGGGCGGCGACCAGCTCGCTGAACGCCACCATGGCCGCACCCGAGGAACCGAAGGCCCCGATCTGGACGGTCGGCCCGGCGGCCGGAGCCGGCTGGGGCGGTGGGGCCGGAGGCGACGGCGGCGAGGGAGCCGCCTGTGCGATCACGGACGCGGGTGGGCTGACAGGGGCGGCGGCAGGACCGGCCGCCACGGCTGGACGGGTCGGCGGGGTCGGCGGCGGAGCGGCCTGAATCGTCGGGGCGGGGCGGGCGACCTGAACGGGCGGCGGCGCAGGCGGCGGGGGCGCCGGGCGCGGAGCGGGGGCTGGTTTCGGCGCCGGGGGCGAAACGGGCGCGGCGACGGCGACGGCGACCGGCTGAGGCCGGGGGACCGCGCCCCGGCACAGGCCGAGGGCGACGGCGGCGAGGGCGTCCGGCGTGACGGGCAGGGCCGAGGGCTCCACGCCGCGGCGAACGTCGCCCAACAGGTTGGAGGCGGCGTAGATATCGGCGCTGCGGACCGTGGCGCGGCGGGCCTCGCAGTCCGGGTCGAGGAAGACGATGGCCGAGCGGCCGCCCAGCCGCCTCCAGGCGGCGGCGTCCAGGGCCTCGACGCGCATCACCGCCGGCTGGCCTGCGAGGCGCTCGCCGCTGATGGGGGCCATGGCCCAGGCCAGGTCGTCGTGGACGGCGACGAGGTCGCGGCGGGCGACGCCCGACTCCCGCTCCAGCCAGCGGGCGACGGCGCTGAAGTCGCGGCTGGTCGGGAACGACGGATAGGCCATGGGCTGGCCCACCGCGGCGGCCGCCAGCAGGGGCAGGAGCAGGCTCACGGGCGCGCCGTCCGGCTCATGAGCCAAGCTTTGCCGCGAGCTCGGCGATCAGGGCCGGGTCGACCTGGACCGCGGCCAGGCGCTCGGCGGTCAGGGCGGCCACCCGGCGCAGCTCCTGAGGCTCATGCTCGGAGGTGATGAAGAAGCGCAGTCGGGCGGTGCGCTCGGGCACGCCGGGATAATGGATCGGTTGGACATTGACCCCGGCCTTCCACAGGGCGTCGGCGGTGAGCGCCGTGCGCAGGGAGCTGCCGATGATGACGGGGATGACGGCTTCGCCGATCGCGGCCCCCGAATCGAGGCCGGCGGCCTTCACGGCCTGCAGGAACACCTGGCCGTTGGCGTGCAGGCGCGCGACCCGCTCGGGCTCGTCCAGCATGGTCTCCAGGGCCGCCAGGGCCGCGGCGGCGACCGGCGCGGGCATGCCGACCGAGAACAGGAAGCCGGGCGCGCTTCCCCTCAGGTGCTCGACCACCGCCCCGCCGCCGGCGATATAGCCGCCGCAGGAGGCGAGGGTCTTGCTGAGGGTGCCCATCCACAGGTCGACCAGGGCCGGGTCCATGTCGAAATGCTCGGCCGCGCCGCGGCCCGTGGCCCCCAGCACCCCCAGGGCGTGAGCCTCGTCCACCATGAGGTATGCGCCGTAGCGGCGGACGATGGCGGCCATGCGCGGCAGGTCGGGCACGTCCCCGTCCATGCTGTAGCAGCCCTCGACGACCACCAGGATGCGGCGCGCCTGGCTGCGCACCTGGTGCAGGGCCCGCTCCAGCTCGTCCGGGTCGTTGTGGGCGAAGCTGCGCCGCCGGGCTCCTGAGAGGATCGCCCCCTGGACGATGCTGTTGTGGGCCAGGGCGTCATAGACGACCGCATCCTCGGGGCCGGTCAGGTGGGCGATGGTGGTGACGTTGGCGGCGTGGCCGCTGACGAAGGTCACGCAGTCCTCGGCCCGGTAGACGCCGGCCAGGGCCGCCTCCAGCGCGCGGTGGACCGGGCGCTCGCCCGACATGATGCGGCTGCCGGAGACGGAGGTGCCGTAGCGGTCGATGGCGGCCTTGGCGGCCTGGCTGACCCGCGGGTGGCCGTTGAGGCCGAGGTAGTTGTAGGAGGCGAAGTTGGAGACGGTCCGGCCCTCGACCTCGGCAAAGGGCGTGGGCAGGCCCGAATAGGCGCGGAAGAACGGGTTCTCGATCCCCAGCAGGGCGCCGATCTCGGCGACGATCCCGGCCTCCTTGAGGGCGTCAGGGTCGCCCAGGGGCGGACGTTCCAGCGGCGAGGAGACGGCGGGGGCGCGGGGCTGCACCGCCTTGCCGGCCAGCTGGCCCAGCAGGCGCGCCTTGGCGTCGGGCTCCAGCCCGAACCCGCCGGGGCGGCCGGTCACGCCCCCAGCTCCGCGGTGGGCTCATGGCGGGCGAAGCGGTCGGCGAGGTCGGAGGCCTCGGGCGGGGCCTCGCCCCGGGCGGTCCGCACCACACGGGCGGCGATGGCGTTGAGGGTGGTCCCGCCGCCGACCGAAAGCAGCGGCAGCTCCTGGCCCAGCCGCGCCTCGACGGCGAGGCGCAGCTCCAGGGCCATCAGGCTGTCGAAGCCCATGTCGGCGATCGGCCGGTCGAGGTCGATCTTGTCGCGCTGCAGCCGCAGGATCGACGACACCTCGTCGGCGAGCAGGTCGGCGGTGAGCGCCCGGGCCTCATCCCAGGTGCAGCCCGCGATCTCCTCTCGCAGGGAGCGGTGGTCGGCCTTGGCCGGGCCGCCGTCGGCGAGGTCGTCGAGGAAGGGCGTCGCGCCGACGGGCAGCTGGCGGCGGATCACGCTCCAGTCGACCAGGGCGTAGCCCGCCACGGGCAGGCCGGACTCGATCAGGGCCGGCAGGGCGTCCAGGGCCAGCTGCGCGGTCAGCTCGCCCGAGGCCAGGACCCGCTCCAGAATGTCGCGGATATGGGTCTGCCGGGCCAGGTAGCCGGCGTCGGAGATCGGGCCCCATTGCACGGCCAGGGCCGGCAGGCCGGCGGCGTGGCGCCGGCGGGCGATGGCCTCGATCGCGGCGTTGGCGGCGACGTAGTTGCCCTGACCCGGGCTGCCCAGGGCGGCGGCGATGGAGGAATAGAGCACGAAGACCTCGACCGGGTCGGCGCGGGTCAGGCGGTCGAGGGCGCAGGCGCCGGCCAGTTTCGGCTCCAGCGAATAGGCGAAGCGGGCGCGGTCGAGGTTGGGCAGGAGGCCGTCGTCCATGACCATGGCGGCGTGCACGACCCCGCCGATGGGCGCCATGTCGGCGCGGATGGAGGCGAGGGTCCGTTCCAACGCGGCCGCGCCGGCGACGTCGCAGGCGAAGGCGCGGGCGTCGACGCCCTGCGCCGCCAGGTCGGCGAGGACGGGGGCGAGGCCCGGGGTGGCGGGGCCGCGGCGGCCGAGCAGGGCCAGGGATTTCGCGCCGCGGGCGGCGAGCCAGCGGGCGGTCTCCAGCCCGAAGCCGACCGTGCCGCCGGAGACCACATAGGTGCGGTCGGGGCTGACGGCGAAGGCTGGGGTGGCGGGCGGCGGCTCTACGACGGGTTCGGGGATCAGCACGATCTTGCCGATGTGGCCCGAGCCCTGCATCAGCCGGAAGGCCTCGACCGCGTCGTCGAAGCCGAAGGCGCGATAGGGCAGGGGCTTCAGGGCGCCGGACGCGATCAGCTCGCCGATCTCGCGGAACAGGGCGGCGGCCAGGGCCGGGCGCAGGCGTGGCAGCTGGTCGGCGTCGATGGCGTAGTACGAGGCGTTGTGGCGCAGCGGCCGCAGCCCCACGGGCGTGTTGCCGAACAGGTCGCGCTTGCCGATTTCGAGGAAGCGGCCGAAGGGCTTCAGCAGGCGCAGGGACTCCTGCATCAGGGCGCCCGAGAGGGAATTCAGCACCACGTCGACGCCTTCGCCGCTGGTGGCGGCGAGGATCTGGTCGGCGAAGCTGGCGCTGCGGCTGTCGAAGACGTGGTCGACGCCGAGCAGCTGCAGCAGCTCGCGCTTGGCCGGCGAGCCGGCGGTGGCGAAGACCACGGCGCCGCGGTGGCGGGCGTACTGGATGGCGGCCAGGCCGACGCCGCCGAGGCCGCCGTGGATCAGCACCCGCTCGCCCGGCTGCAGATCAGCCAGGCGGCCGAGGGCGTAGACCGCGGTCATGGCGGTGACCGGCAAGGTGGCGGCGGCGGCGAAATCCATGCCGGCGGGCAGGCGCAAAACCGCGTGGGCCTTGGTGACGACGTGGGTGGCCAGGGCGGCGGGGGCCACGGCGGCGACCGCGTCGCCGACCGCCACGCCTTCGACGCCTTCGCCGACGGCGGTGACCACCCCGGCGCATTCCAGGCCGAGGGTCGGGCCGGAGAAGCCGTCCATCAGGGCCTCGTCCGGCAGGGCGCCCAGGGCCCACATCACGTCGCGGAAGTTCAGGCCGGCGGCGCCCACCGCGATGGCGACCTCGCCGGGGCCGGGCGCGGGCGGATCAAGGGCCTCCCAGGCCAGGCTGCCGAGCAGGCCCGGTCGCAGGATGTCGAGCCTGCGGCCGGCCGGCGGCGCGGCTGCGGCGGGCAGGCCGGCGCGCAGGCGGGGGACCAGGCGCCCCTGCGGGGTCAGCACCACCTCGCGCTCGGCGCCGGGGGCCAGGACCTCGTCGGACAGGCGGTCCGGGGCCACGTCCGGTTCGATGCGCACGAAGCGGCAGTCGACGCCCTCGTTGGTCATCACCTTGCGCAGGCCGGCCAGGGCGGCGGCGCCCGGGTCGGTCGATGCGCCTTCGGCCACCAGCCAGAAGCGGGTGCGCTCGGCCGCCGGCAGGGCGCCGGCGCTGGCCGCCAGGCGGGCGCAGATGGTGGGAAGCTGTTCGAGCACGGCGCGGTCGTTGGCGCCGCGGGGCGCCACCAGCACGAGGTCGCGCCAGCCGGGCGGCCCGATGGCGCTCAGCACCTCCTCCAAGGCGTCGGCCGGCAGCAGGGCCGACTTGCGGTGTTCGGCCAGGGCGGCGGTGAGGGCCTCGGCCAGGACCGAGGGGCCTTCGCCGAGGACGAGGATGACGCTCTCCACCTCCGGCGGCCCGGCGTCGGGCTCTAAGGAGCGATCGATCCCCGGGCGCTGGGCGGCGATGAGGGCGGCAGGCCAGACGGCGCCGGGCAGCTGGGCCGTCTCGACGCCGACGCAGCCGAACAGCTGCAGGCGCTCGGCCCAGGCCTCGGCCTCGGCGAGACGGGCGGCGGCTTGCGGCCCGAAGGCCAGGGGCCAGATGCGGTTGGGCTCGGGTTCGACGGCGAAGAGGACGCCGCCGGGGGCAAGCAGCGCGCTGGCGGCCCCGGCGGAAACGCCCGAGCGGGTAAAGGCATAGGCGCCGACGACGAGGTCGAAGCCCTCGCCGCCGAGGCTGGCCCCGACGGGGTCGGCGGGCGGGCTCCAGGCCTGCGCCCGCACGCCGGGGTGGGATCGGGCCACGGCGGCGAGCGTGGCCAGGCCCGTGTCGTCGTCGGTGGCCACGACGCAGTTCAGGGCGATATCAGGCAGGCGGGCCAGGAGGCGGCGCAGCAGGCGCGCCGAAGGCTGGCCGATCACGGCCATGCGCAGGGGACGCCCCGCCGGCCAGCTCGCGGCCAGGGCGGCGACGGCCTGCCCGAGGGCTTCGGCGCCGGCGATCGCCGAGGGAGAGGCCGACAGCAGTTGTTCGACCAGACGCTCGGCGGGCAGGGGCAAGGCGTCCAGGCCGGTCTGCAGGGCGCGGACCAGGGCTGCGCCGCCGCCGCCGGCCAGGGCGGCTTCGGCGCTGGCGGCCGGATGGTCGAGGAGCAGAGACTGCCAGATTTCGGCGGACGCGGGCAGGCCGCTCTCGGGGGCGATACGCCAGCCGCCGTCGGCGCGCTCAGCGAGGCCTTCCTCCTCCAGCCAGCCGAGCAGCTGGTCGAACAGGCCTTCTGCGTCGGAGGCGATGCGGCTCTCATCGACCAGGCCGTCCTGCGCCAGGGCCGACAGGGCCTCGTGGGCCGCGGCGGCGCCATAGGCGCGGGCGAGTAGCAGGGAGCCGGAGGCGTCGTCGCGCGGGCGCAAGTCGGCCAGGGCCGCTTCGACCTCGGGGCCGCCGATGCGGCCGGGCTGGCGCGGGGTCGGGACCAGGGCGGTCCAGAACTGGCGGGCGGGCGCCTCGGCCTCCCCGGGCCGGACCCGCACGAACCAGCACTCCAGCAGCTCGGCGATGACGTGGCCGTCCGCATCCAGCAGGGCGACGTCGGCGCAGTGGGCCTTGGGGCCGACCCGGCGCAGCTCGCAGCGGGCCTTGACCGCCACGGCGCCCTGGCGAAGCAGGCGCACCCGGCCGAACCGCCACGGCAGCACGCTGTCGCCGGGCAGGGTGAATTCGAGCGACTTGGTGGCCAGCACCCCCTGGAAGGCGGCGTCGAGCAGAACCGGATCGACCAGGCAGCCCTCTTCGGGCGGGGCGTGGGTCGGGTCGAAAGCGATCTCGGCGGCCTCGGGGCCGAACACCACCGCGCCGGTCACCGGCCGGAACACCGGCCCGTACTCCATGCGCAGGATGTCGGTGAAGACGTAGAACTGTTCCGGCGTCAGGGTCTTGGACGCGGCCTTTGCGGTCGGCTGGAACAGGGACGAGGGCGAGGGCTCGGCCACCACCTGGCCCGAGGCGCTCACCGTCATCGCATCGTGGGACAGGCGGGTGCGGCTGGACAGCTCGAAGCGGCCGGTCTCGGCATCGAGACGGAAGACCGTTTCGCGGGCCTCGTCCAGCAGCAGGGGCCGGAAGATCTCGAAGTCGCGCAGTTCGAGGGCGGTCGCGTCGGGGCGCCAGGCGCGGGCGGCGGCCAGGGCCATATCGACCATGGCGGCGGCGGGCAGGACCACGGACCCGTCCACCCGGTGGTCGTCCAGCCAGGGCATGCGGCTGGTCGACAGGTGGTTGATCCACTCGAAGGTCTTGGGGTCGCGGCGGAAGCCGAGCAGCGGATGCTCCTCCGGTGGCGAGATCAGCTCCACGGCCTCGCTGGTCGAGCCGACCCAGAAGCGCTGGCGGCGCCAGGGATAGGCGGGCAGGCCGCGCGGGGTGGACGGGCCGTCGAACTGGGCCGCCCCGGCCATGCTGCGGCCGGCCACATGGGCGCGGGCGGCGATGGCGGGGAAGGGATCGGCCGCCTTCGGATCGGCCGACAGGGTCGAGAGGATGGCCCCGGAGGCCTCCGCCTGTTTCAGGCCGGCGCGCAGGTAGGACTGCAGGGTGGGCTGGGGCCCGATCTCCATGAACAGGCGCACACCCTGGGCGATCAGGGCGTCCACCCCGGCGGCGAAGCGGACCGGCTCACGCACGTTGCGCCACCAGTAGTCGGCGCCGAGGTCGGGGCCGGCGACGGCCTCGCCGGTGACAGTGGAGATCAGGGGCAGGATGGGCGCGGCCGGCGACAGGTCGGCCAGGGAGCGCGCGAGGGGTTCGCGCAGGCTGTCCATCGCCGAGGAGTGGAAGGCGTAGTCGATATCGAGGCGCGAGAAGACCAGGCCGTGGGCGCGGGCGGTGGTCGCCAGGGTCTGTAGGGCCGCCGCCGGGCCGGCCACGGTGACCGAGGCGGGGCCGTTGACGGCGGCGATCTCCAGGGCGGGCTCGTGCTCGGCGAGGAAGGCGCGGGCAGGCTCGGGGGCGAGGCCGAGAACGGCCATGCCGCCGGAGCCGTGGCGCTCCTGCTGCAGGCGGGAGCGGTGGACGATGACCTTGCAGGCGTCCTCAAGGCTCAGGGCCCCGGTGGTCCAGGCTGCGGCGATCTCGCCGACGCTGTGGCCGATGCAGGCGTCGGGGACGATCCCCTGATCGCGCAAGGCGGCGACGACGCCGACCTGGACCGCGAACAGAAGGGGCTGGGCGACCTCGGTGCGGCGCAGGGCGACCGACTCCGGCGGTCCGGCGAGGCGGGCGGCGACGCTCCAGCCCAGCTGGGGCGCGAGCAGGGCGTCGATGTCGTCCACCGCCCGGCGGAAAGCGGCCGAGTGGGCGTAGGCGTCGCGGCCCATGCCGGCCCACTGGCTGCCATTGCCGGAGAAGACGAAGGCCATGGCGCCGTCGGACGCCTGGCCGGCGGTCACATCGGCGCTCTCGCCGTCCAGCCAGCCGTCGAGGGCGGCGGGCAGGGCGTCGCCCATCGCGACCAGTCGGTGCGGGTGGGCCTCGCGCCGACGGGCGGCGCCCCGCACCAGGGCGGCGGCGGCGGGCGGGTCGGTCTTCAGCAGGGCTGACCAGTCGGCGGCGAGCGCCCGCAAGGCTTCTTCCGATCGGGCCGAGAGCAACAGCGGCGGGGCGCGGCCACTGTCGGCCTGGACCGGTTTCGCGGGTGGGGCGGCGAGGACGGCATGGGCGTTGGTGCCGCCGAAGCCGAAGGAGTTGATCCCGGCGAGCACGCCCTGCGGCCCCGCCACCAGCGGGTGGGCCTTGCTCAGCAGGGCGAGGTTCAGGTCTTCGAACGGGATGCGCGGGTTCGGCGTCTCGCCGTAGAGCGAGGGGGGCACGGCGCCGCGCTCGAAGGCGGCCAGCACCTTGAGCAGGCCGGCCATGCCCGAAGCCGCCTCCAGGTGGCCGATGTTGGTCTTGACCGAGCCGATGGGCAGGGGCGAGGCGCGGCGCTGGGCCAGGGCCTCGCCGATGGCCGCCGCCTCGATGGGGTCGCCGACGGGGGTGCCGGTGCCGTGGGCCTCCAGATAGGCCAGGTCGTCGGGCTCGACCTCGGCCCGTTCGTAGACCTGGCGCAACAGGGCGGCCTGGGCGGCGCGGCTCGGCACCGAGATGCCGTTGGTGCGGCCGTCGGAATTGACCCCGGTGGCGCGGATCACGGCGCGGATCTCGTCGCCGTCGGCCAGGGCGTCGGCCAGGGTCTTGAGCACCAGGACCCCGGAGCCCTCGGACCGCACATAGCCGTCGGCGCGGGCGTCGAAGGCGTGGCAGCGGCCGGTGGGCGACAGCATGGAGGCGCGGCTGAAGCCGACGAAGCCCTGGGGCGAGATCAGCAGGTTCACGCCGCCGACCAGGGCCGCCGGGGTCTCGCCCGCGGCGATGGCCTGGCACGCGAGGTGCAGGGCCACCATCGCCGAGGAGCAGGCGGTATCGACCGTCAGGCTCGGGCCGCGCAGGTTGTAGATGTAGGAGATGCGGTTGGCGCTCGACGACAGGGCCATGCCCTGCATGGTCTGGCTGTCCATCAGGGCGATGTCGCCGGTCTTGATGGCGGCGTAGTCCCAGGCCGAATTGCCGACGAAGACGCCCATGTCCCGCCCGCCGAGGCGGTCGATGGGAATGCCGGCGTCCTCCATCGCCTCATAGGCGAGCTCCAGCAGGAGGCGCTGCTGAGGGTCGGTGTTGACCGCCTCGCGGGGCGACATGCCGAAGAAGCCAGGGTCGAAGCCGGCGATGTCGCCCAGCACTCCGGCGGCGAAGGTGTAGGCCTTGCCGGCCTGTTTGGGATCGGGATCGTAGTAGAACCGCTTGCTCCAGCGGTCGGCGGGGATTTCCGTCACCGCGTCGCGCCCGGCGAACAGCAGGTCGGAAAAGGCCGCCAAATCTGCGGCTTGCGGCAGCCGGCAGGCGGCTCCGACGATCGCGATGTCCAACCGGTTCATCTGACGCAGCTACCCTGTACCCGTGACCGCCCCAAGGGGCCCGGACGGCGCCGCAACACAGGCGTCGTCGAGGCGAATTCCCTTGCAGAGCCGATCCTTAGGCTAAAATCCGCGACAATGCAGCATCGGCCAAGCGCCAACCCCTGTGGAGGGAGCGGTGGGTTTGCTGCGGTGCAGCGCGCGGGCGCCCCGTCCCCTTTCGGGTCAGGTGGGGGTGGACAGGGCTTTCAGCATGTCCCGCCACCTCGCCATCGACCGTCCCATCCGCGCGAGCCGCCTCAGTTCGACCGCCGTGGGCCAGCCGCAGTAGGGCAGGGGCTCGGCCGTCCGCTCCATCGTCTCGCCCCGCTCGATCTCCCCGAGCACCCGGCTAAGCATGGGAACGGCCGCCAGGTGCAGAAGGCGAGCGGCCTCGACCGCGCTGGCTCCCCGGGGCAGGTCCAGGGCCTGTTGAGCCAGGATCGGCCCGGCGTCGATGGCCGCGACGAGGCGGTGCACGGTCACCCCCGTAGCCGGCGGGTCCTCCAGCAGGGCGTGGATGGTGGGGACAGGCCCGCGATGGCGGGGCAGGAGGCCGGCGTGGACGTTGACACCGCCCAGGGGCGCCGCCGCCAGGGTGGTCGCCGACAGGATCTGGTCGAAGTGGAAGGTGACGATCAGCTCGGCCCCGCTTTGCGCCAGGCTCTGGAGGAAGGCCTCGCCGTTGACGTCGGCGACGGCCGTCACCGGCAACCCGAGGGCCGCGCAGGTCTGGGCCAGGGGGCGGCCCTCGACGCGGGCGGCGGCGCGGCGGCGCAGCCAGCGGGGGCTCATGGCCGGAAGGGTGAAGTTGGCCAGCAGATAGGGCGTGATCCGCCAGCCTGACCGGCGCAGGTGGCGGCGGGTCTGGGCGGCCGCGTCGCCTTCGGCGGGCCGGTGCACGTCCGACAGGCCGACCAGGACGATGTCGGCGGCGTGGGTGGCGGTGAAGCGGCGGACGGCCTCTGCTCCGGCCAGGGCCTCGTAGGTCAGAAGGGCTAGACGCATCGACTCCGGCCGGTGTGCGTTGAGGCAATTGGGGATTTATAAGCCTCTACACGCTAAAAGAGTGGCCGCCGACAAGGCTCGCCATAATCATGACTTCGCGCCGCGGACGTATCCCGTCGTGATCGTCGCACCAGAAGAGTAGCCGGTTCTCGTATGCCCGCTTTCGCCGCTCAGACGTTCCTGCTGCTGCAGGGGCCCGTATCGCCCTTCTTTCGGCGCTTGGCGGTACGGCTGGAAGCTTCGGGGCACCGGGTGCTGCGGGTCAATTTCAGCCTCGGCGACTGGCTGTTCTGGCGCCGGCCCGGAGCCATCAATTACCGCGGGAGCCTTGAGGCTTGGCCGGCGTTCGTCGCCGACCTCCTGGTCCGTGAAGGGGTGACCGATCTGGTGTTGCTGGGCGAGCAGCGGCCCTACCACAGGATCGCCGTGGAAGAGGCAGAGGCCCGCGGCGTGCGGGTGACGGTCACCGATTTCGGCTATCTTCGCCCCGACTGGCTGGCGCTGGAGCGCGACGGCATGGGCGGGCGCTCCCGCTTTCCCCGCCGCCCGGCCGCGATCCGCGCGCTGGCGGCGACCTTCCCGCCCCCCGAACTGGGTCAGCGCTACGGCGACGACTTCGCCGCCCAATCGCGGTGGGACCTGGTCTATCAGTTGGCCAACACCTTGGTGCGGCTGCCCTTCCCCCACTACCGCTCGCACCACCTGGCCAATCCGGTGATGGTCCACATCACCACCGGCTGGCGGCTGCTTAACGGCGCCCAGGCGCGCCGGGCGGCGGCGCGGGCGGTGCGGGCGGCCCGGGCGGCGGGACAGCCCTACTGGGTGTTCCCGATGCAGATGGAGCTCGACTACAGCATCCGGGCCTACTCCCGCTTCGACGGGATGGAGGCGCCGTTGCGGGAGGTGATCTCGTCCTTCGCGCGGCAAACCCGCGAGGACCGGCTATTCATCAAGCTGCACCCCCTGGATTCTGGGATGCGAGACTGGAGGGGCCTGATCCGCGAGGCGGCGACTGCGGCGGGGGCCGCCGACCGGGTGAATTTCATCGACGGCGGCGACCTGCCCGACCTGCTGGTCGGGGCCCGGGGCCTGGTCACGGTCAACAGCACCGTCGGCCTGATGGCGCTTCAGGCCGGCCTGCCCACCCTTGCCCTCGGACAGGCGATCTACGATGTCGAGGGCCTGACCTTCCAGGGGATGCTCGACCGGTTCTGGACCGAGGCGAGAGCGCCGGAACCGGCCCTGCTGGCCGACTTCGTGCGCGCCGCAGCCGGCGCCCTGCACATCCGGGGCGTCTACTACAAGGAGCCAGGGCTCGGCGCGGCGGTCGAGGCGGCCGCCGAACGGCTCGGCGCCTGCGCCGCCATTGAAATGGCCGCCCGGATCGCCCAGGCCGAAGCTGTGGCGGACCTGGGGGCTGGTTTCGGGGCCGACGCCGGCGAACGGCCTGAGCCCGCGCTCAGCCGCCGGGCGGGCTGACGGAGACCCCGGCCGGGCCATGCCGGGCGCACAACCCAGAAGGATCGTCGTCACCGGCGCCTCGAGCGGCCTCGGCCGCGGCCTGGCGCTCAGCTACGCCGCGCCCGGCGCGACCCTCGGGCTGGTGGGGCGCGACGACGGACGGCTGCGGGCGGTGGCGGAAGACTGCCGGGCGCTCGGGGCGGAGGTGGACGCCGCCATCATCGACGTGGCCGAGCCCGGGCCGCTGGAGGCGTGGCTGCAGGCCTTCGAGGCGGGGGGCGGGGTCGACCTCGTCATCGCCAACGCCGGCGTTTCGGGCAGTACGCAAGGTCCGGCCTCGACCGACGGCGTGGCCTCGGCCTCGCAGCAGGTCCGCACCAACCTCCTGGGCGCCATCCACACCATCGAGCCGCTGACGGGTGGGATGATCGCCCGGGGCCGGGGCCAGATCGCCCTGATCGCCTCGACCGCCGCCTATCGCGGCATTCCCTACATGCCGGCCTATGCCGCCTCCAAGGCCGGGGTGCGGACCTATGGCGAGGCGCTGCGGGCCCTGCTCGCGCCGCACGGAATCGCCGTGACGGTGGTTACACCGAGCTTCTTCGAAAGCCGGATGAGCGCCCGTTACCAGGGCGGGAAGCCGCGATCCGTGATCGCGTCGTTAGGGCGGGTGGTCCCGCGCGGGCGCCATGCCGGCGGGCCCGTCCGCCGGGTGCTGGTGCTGCAGCTCGGCGACAATCCCACCACCGACTACTATCTGCGGCCCCGGCTGGAGGCGTCGGGCGTGCCCTGGTCGACCGCCGACCTGAACAATCCGCCCGCCCTCGGCGACACGGCGGGGCTGTGGGTGATCATCGTCCGCTACGCCGCGACAGCATGGCTAAACGCCCTGAAGAACGCCCAGGGCCTGGCCGGCGTGTCCCTGATGCTCGACGACGACATCGTGGCCATGATCGCCGATCCTTCGCTGCCCTGGTCGTACCGGTCCCACGTCGCCTGGCGCCACGGGCGGCACGCGGCCGGCCTTGGGGCGGTGGTCGGCGAAATCTGGGCCTCGACCCCTGTCCTGGCCGATCGCTACGGCGCTTCTGCGGTGGTCGAGCCCCTGCCCGACATGGACCCTCCGTCGGTGTTAGCCGATCCGCCGTCGCTGGTGATCTATCATGGGGGCGCCTCGCACCCGCTTGAGCGCGGGTTCGTGATCGAGGTGGCGCGCCGGCTCCCCACGGTACGATTCGAGCTGACGGGACGGCCCGAGCCCGCACCAGAGAATGTCGCTTTCGTCGCCGAGACGGAGTGGCGGGCTTATCGCGCCGCCCAGGCCGGCCGGGCGGCGGCCGTGGCGCTGGCGCCTCTGTTCGCCTCCGCCGTCAACGACGCCCGGGCGCCGGTCAAAGTGTTCGACGCGGCGCGGCTGGGGGCCGCGGGCCTTTATGCCGACGCCCCGGCCTATCGCGGCTTCGTGCATGACGGGACCGACGGCCGGTTGCTTCCGATGGAGCCGGGCGCCTGGGCCGAGGCGATCGCCGGCCTGATGTCTAGCCCGTCGTCGCGGCTGGCGCTCGCCCAGGCGGCGCGGGCGCGGCTGGCGGCCATGCGCCGCGCGCCCTCGCCGCTGCCGGGTATCGGCCGATGATGCGGCGGCTGCACGGCCTCCGGCTGGCCTTCTTCGGCGACCCGGCCGGTTTCATGGACCGGCTGCCCGAGCCGTTCCGCACCCTCGGCCTGCTCGAGCTGACAGCCGCGACCTGGATCGCCTCACGCGTGACGGCGCGCCCGCACTGGCGCTCGGTGACGGGGACGGCGCTGGCGGCGGCGTTCGACGCGCGCGGCGACCTGCTGGCGGCCGCCCTGGCGCCGGGGGTGCTGCGACTGGAGACGCCGCCGGCGCGGATCGAGGTCCTTGGCGGCGAGGCGACGGTGGAGCCGTGGAACCCGTGGTCGCTCTACCGCGACCGACGCCGGGCGGGCGAGACGCGGGCCCAGGCGTTGAAGGCGGCCTGGCCGGAGCATGGGCCGCGCTATCTGCCGGGACGGGACGCGCCCTTCGGCCCGCCGGCGGACGCCGCCTATCGCGCCTGGCTGGCGCGGACGGCGCCGCCGCCCGCCGATCTGCCTACCGGAGCGCCGGCCCAGGATTTCGTGGCCGGCGGACGGCTGGTCGAGGGCGCGAGCGCCCGGCTGGCGGAGGCCTTCGCCGACCCGGCGGTGCGCATGGTCTATGCCGACGAGGACAGGACGGACGGGCAGGGCGAGCCGTGCGGACCCGTCTTCAAGACCGCCTTCGACGCCGTGCGGCTGGAGCGCCAGGACTACATCGGCCAGGCCTTCGCGGTACGGCCCGACCTGGCCGCCGGCGGGCTCGACGCGCGGCGCATCGCGCCGGAGCTTCCGGCCGGATCGGTGCGGCACATCCCGCTGGTGCTGTGGCGCCGGGCGCAGGCGCAGGCGTGGCCGGTCGAAGCCCCGCCCCCGGCCCAAGCTTCGCCTTCGGTGCGGGTGATCGTCCCGACCCGCGACCGGGCCGACCTGCTGGCCGCCTGCGCGGCAGGGGTGCTGGAGCGCACCGACGGGGCGCCCGATCTGTGCGTCGTCGACAACGGCTCGGTGGAGCCCGCCGCCCTGACCCTGCTGGAGGCGCTAGCCGCCCGGCCGCGTGTGCAGGTGCTGAGGATCGACGGGCCGTTCGACTTCCCGGCCCTCAACAACCAGGCCGCGGCGGACGCCACGGCCGAGGTGCTGGTGTTCCTCAATGACGACACCTGGGTGGTCGAGCCGGGCTGGCTGCAGGAGATGACGGCGCTGGCGATGCGGCCGGACGTGGGGGCGGTGGGGGCCAAGCTGTCCTACCCGGACGGACGGCTGCAGCACGCGGGCGTGGCGCTGGGCCTGGGCGCGCACGGGGTGGCGGGCCATCCGTTTCGCGGCGCGCCGGGCACGATGGACGGGCCGCAGGCGATGCTGAGGGTGGTGCGCGAGGTCTCGGCCGTGACCGGGGCCTGCCTGGCGGTCCAGCGGAGCAAGTTCGCGGCCGTGGGCGGGTTCGACCCGGCCTTAAAGGTCGCCTTCAACGACGTGGACCTGTGCCTGCGCCTGGCGATGCGGGGCTGGAAGACGGTGTGGACCCCGCACGCGCGCCTCGTTCACCTGGAGTCGGCCTCGCGAGGCAGCCCGGAAGCCACGGCGGAGAAGGCGGTGCGGCTGCGCCAAGAGGCGGCCCTGATGCACGACCGCTGGGGCGCCCGGCTGGCCGCCGACCCCTACTATCATCCGGCCCTGTCGCTGGAGGGAGAACGGTGGGCCCTGGGGGAGGAGCTGCGGAGCACGGCGCCGCGTTAGGGCTCAAGGCTGATCAGTAATGATAGCGACACTGCGCGATGAGAAGGCCGTCCTCCGTGGCGCGGTAGACCAGCCGGTGCTCCTGGGTGATGCGGCGCGACCACCAGCCCGACAAAGGGCCCCGTAGCGGTTCGGGCTTGCCCGTCCCCTGGAACGGGGTGCGCTGGCACTCCTTGATGAGGCCGTTGATCCGCTCCAGCAATTTCCGGTCCTGGGGTTGCCAGTGAAGGTAATCCTCCCACGCCTGTTGGCTGAAAATCAGCTTCATTCGTCGAGGTGTTGCTCGCGCCCGCCGCCCTGGTCGAGCTCGCTGACGGCGCCGATCAGCCGCTCGGCGTTCGCCGGGCTGCGGAGCAGGTAGCGCGTCTCCTCGTAGGAGGCGAAGTCCTCAAGGGACATCAGAACAGCGGCGGGCTTGCCCTTGTCGCGGGTGATGATCACGGGTGCATGGTCGGCGATCACGCTGTCGAGCATAGTCGCAAGGTTCTTCCGAAGATCGCTGTAGGAAGTGGTGCGCATAGTTGTCTTGTACGCGATCGCGTACCCACAGGCAAGAACACACGCGTCCGGCTGAGGCCGGGCGAAGGCGCTGGTCAGCCCTGCGGCCGAAACGCGATCTCGGACACCACGCGGCGGCCGTCGCGGCGGGAGAGCTGGACGAAGACCTCGACCACGCCCTGCACATAGTCGACGATCTCGGTGCGGCCGAGGTTCACCCCGGCCTGCAGCACCATGAGGGCCAGCTGGTCCAGCGCCCCCTTGGGGCTGTCGGCGTGGACGGTGGTGATCGAGCCGGGGTGGCCGGTATTGACCGCGCGCAGGAAGCTATAGGCCTCGGCCCCGCGCAGTTCGCCCATGATGATCCGGTCCGGCCGCATGCGCAGCGAGGCCTGCAGCAGGTCTTCGACGGTGACCCTGGCCTCGCCCTGACCGCCGCGGACGGCGACGAGGCCGACGGCGTTGGCGTGGGCGATCTGGACTTCGGGGGTGTCCTCGATGACGATCAGGCGCTCGTGGTCGGGCACTTCCTTGAGCAGGGCGTTCAGGAAGGTGGTCTTGCCGGTGGAGGTGCCGCCGGCGATCACCATGTTCTTGCGGGCCCGCACGGCGTCCGACAGGAAACCGGCGACGTCGCCGTTGTCGAGCAGGGCCTCGAGGTGCTGGTCGATGTTGCTCCGCTCTTCGAAGCCGCTGCGGCGGGCGCTGTCGAGGGCGCCGGACTTGGCGTAGTCGCCGAGGGTCAGGTCGGCCACGACCTGTTTGCGGATCGCCAGCGCCATGGGGCCGCGGGTGGCCGGAGGGGCCACGATCTGGACCCGTTCGCCGCCGGGCAGGGAGGCCGACAGCAGGGGATGTTCACGGCTGACGCCCTGGTGGGTCAGGCTGGCGATCTGGCGGGCCAGGCGCAGCAGGATGGTCTCGTCCAGATCGGGGGCGTCGTGGCGCTCAAGGCCGCCGCCGAGGGTCTCGACCCACATCTCGCCCGGGCGGTTGACGAAGATGTCGGTGACGTCGGTCCGCTCCAGCAGAGCTGCGAAGGGGGCGAGATAGGCCTGTAGATAGAAGCCTTGGGTCGAGGCGGGGGCGTTCATAAGCTCACTGTTCATACAACCCGCCTTCTACGGGCTTAGCCACTATGGCAGCAGCGCGTTAAAAAACTGGTCGATAACTGGAGCTTCCGCGCCGATTACTTCGCCGCGACCACCTTGGCCACACCGGAGAAATCCAGGTCGCGGGCGACGAAGATCCGGATCGGCGAGCCTTGCGGGGTCTTCACCGTCGGCGGCCGGGACTGGTCGGCGGTCAGGGCGCTGGAGGCGACGTTGGTGGCGTCGCTGGACGAGCCGATCACCACCTGGGCGGTGGGCCGGTTGTCCGACAGGGCGAAGAGCCCGGCGTTGAGCACGGACAGCAGGATCGAGCCGCCGAACCGGCTGAAGAAGTGACGGTCGATCTGGCCGGTCACGCCGGCGCGGCCGAGATCGTCCGTGCCGGGAGACCCGATCTGGATCGACACCCCGTCGGGGCGGATCACCCGCGTCCAGATGACGAAGACCCGCGAGGCCCCCAGCGCCAGGCCCGACTTGTACTGGCCGATCAAGCGCGAGCCGCGGGGGATCAGGACCTGGGTCCCGTCGAAGCCGCGCACGTCGCGGCTGACCACGGCCCGGGCGAAGCCCGGCAGGTCGGAATTGATGGCGGTCTCCAGCACCCCGGGGATCACAGCGCCCTGCGGCACCAGGAGGTCGAGGTTGCGCAAGGTGGTGGCGCGGACGCGCTCGGCCGCGCCCGAGCCGACGCGGGCGGCGAAGCGGTCCTCGGCGGCGATGCCGCTCATGGCGTCCGCCTTGGGGTCGGTGTCGGCCGCGGCGCCTGCGGGCTGGGCGCCGGCGCCGGCTGGGACGGCCACGGCGGCTGTGGACGCCTCGGCTGGGGCCGGGCCGAGGTCGACGACCATGGCGGGGGCGCGGCGGCGCTGGTTAGGGTCGGGTTGCGGGGTCAGGGGTCCCACCGTCTGCGGCGACGGGTAGGGCGGCAGGGTGTTCTGGATGGTGAACTGAGGCGCCGGGGGCGTGTAGGCCGGGGCCGGCTCGGCCAGCTCCACCGGCGGCGGGCCGGCCGCCATCTGGGGCGCGTTGGCCACCGGCGCGGTGATCGGCGTCGCCTCGCGCTGGGTGCGCTGGCCGCTCATCCACATGAAGGCGAGGAAGCCGAGCAGGACGACGGCCAGGGCGACAAAGGCGGTAGGCAGGGCCCCGCTCTGGCGCGCGACCACGGGGCCGGCCTCGGCGTTGGCGAAGGCCAGGTCGTCGGGGGGGCCTATGCCCAGGGTCCGGGGGTCGCGGTTGTCGGTCATTTGAACAGGCCGAGCCGAAGGCCGCGCTTCTTCGCCGCCGCCGGCTGGGGCGAGCCCGGCCCGCCCTGGGGAATGGCGAAGGCGTCGTTGACCACGGTGGTCACCGACTTGCCGCTGCGCAGGACGAAGCGAGGGGAGATCTGGTCGACCACCAGATACTGACCGCGCACGGCGTAGTTGACGAGGCTCTCGCCGCCTTCGGTCCCGACAGCGAAGATGCCGGGGACCGAGACGGTGGCGGGCCAGGAGAAGAAGGTCGAGCGGCCATCGTCGAACACCTTGGACGGCAGGATCTCCTTCGAGCCGGTATAGGTATAGGCGAAGTTCCAGCTCTCGGGGCCGATCACCTCGGCCTGTGGGGCCGGGGGCTCGACCTCGACCACCTGGACCGGGCCGGCCTGCGGGTAGCGGAAGCGCACCACATAGGCCATGGCGTCCGGACGCGCCCGTTCGGTGGCGACGACGAGGTCGAAGGCGTAGCGGCGCAGATTGGTGACCACCGTCATATTGGTCACCGCCGAGCGGTCGATCGGCTTGAGGAACAGGATGTTGGCGCGCTTGTTGGGCGTCACCTGCCAGCCCATGGCGTCGCCGATCGAGACGTTCTCGATCCGCTCGTCCGGGGCGAACTCGATCATCTGCTGGAAGCCGAACCAGCCGCGCAGCTGCACCACCTGGTCGGGGTCGTACTGGACCGTGCGGATGCGCGGGTCGAGGGGGCCGGGGACCGGCTGGTCCGCCGCCTGCGCCGCGGAGGCGACGCCCAGGGCCGCGACCATGGCGAGGGTCACCGGTTTCACGACAGGGGACCCCGGGGGCTTTGGGTCGAAAGACCGGACGGCGTCGGGATCGAACCGGTCGTTTCGGCGTCGCGACGGTAGCGGGTCACCTGGAAGCCCAGCGGATTCACGAACCGGTCGGCCATCTTCATCGGGGCCCCGCTGTAGCGGAAGCTGATCACCGCGCTGTAGGGGCGCATCTCCCCGGCCGCCTGGCCCCCACTCCGCCGCACGGTGTCGAAGCGGACGAGGGCCGACGTAGGGTTCAGCAGGGACACGCTCTTGATCACCGTCTGGACGGTGGTGTCGGCGGTGTTGGTCTTGACGGGGCTTTGCGGATTGTTGGCGCTCATCTCGCGCAGATAGCCCTCGCGGGCGTCCCCCGCGGAGAGCAGCTGGACCTTGCGGAAGTTCTCGTTCAGGTCGGTCCGGTCGAAGGTCTCGCGGGCGGTGACGTAGGCGACCAGGCTGGCCTGGGTCACGGCGGCGTCCTGGGTCAGCGGGCCGGGCTTCAGGCCGGTGGCGGCCTCGACATAGCCCGTGTTGCGGTCGACCAGGATCGTATAGGGCTGCACCGTCTTCAGCGGCATCAGCGTGACCAGCGCCACGGCTTCGAGCACCGCGATCAGTCCCGCCGCGCCGGCCGCGATCCAGGCGATCTTGGCGGAGGCCCTCAGGCGGCCGTTGACGTCGCCGGCCCAGGTGGCGGCGTCCGTATAATAGGTCTGGCGCCGGCGTTCGGCGGTGGCGATCTCGGCGTTCACCGGTCCCTCCGGGAGGCAGCGGCCGAGCGGCGCGGGGCGGAGGCCCTGCGGTAGCTCTGGCCCAGGGGTGGGGTGGTCCCGCCGGCGACGGCCGCGGCGGGGGTGGATGTGCGGTCGGCGCCGAGGGTGATGCGGCGGTCGGTGGTCTGGCTGCGGCCGGCGCGCGGAGCGGCCGTGTCGCGGCGCTCCATGGCGGCGGCGGCGGCGGCCACGGCGGCGACGCGGCTCTGCATCTCCGCGGGGGCGGCGGTGGAGGTGGACGAGGCGGTCGAGGTCGACCGGGTCGCTGACGCGGCCGCGTCGGAGCCCTTGCGCGGCAGGCGCACCCCGGCGGCCAGCATGACGGCGGCGATCCCGGCGCCGGCGAGGACGCAGAGGAAGACGCTCATCAGCACCAGGGCGCCGACGGCGTGGGCCAGCTCGGTGCGGCCCTCGCCGCGGGCGGCAGCCAGGGCGATGAGGGTCGGCTCCATCAGGGTCAGCTGCAGGGCCAGGAACAGGGTGGCCAGGAAGGGCGCGATCGAGAACACCACCGCCGCCTTGAGCCAGCCCTCGACCACGCCGCGGGTGGCGTCGAACAGCAGGAGGCCGGCGACGAGAGGCGCGAGGGCCAGGAGGACGGCCAGGACGATCTTGGAGGCCAGGACGACGCCGAGGCTGGAGAGCAGCATCAGCATGGCCGAGCTGTTGAGGGCGAAGGCGCCGAAGCCGACCCCGCCGACGAAGGGCGAGGCCTGGGCGCCCGCCCGGCCGGCGAAGGCCGAGGCGGACCGCTGCAGTTCGTCGAAGGCGACCTGCAGCCCGTCGAAGGGATCGCCGCGGAAGGCCGAACCTTCAGGCTGGACCGCGTTCATCAGCATGGACGCTAGCTGGGCCGGGCCCTTGAACAGGGTGTCGTAGACCACGGTCTGATAGGCGGCCCAGTTGGAGGCCAGCACGATGACCACGCCGATCTTCAGGGCCGACATGGTCAGCTCGCCGATGTGCAGCGGGCTGCGACCGAGCAGCATGCGATAGCCGATGAAGGCCACGTACATCGTCATCAGGCTGACCATCACGGCCATGACCACGCCGCCCGGCTGCGACAGCACGCCATAGCCCTCGCGGGTCAGGGCGCCGACGTTGCAGTCCACCGTGGCCATCAGGCCGCGGACCAGGCCGATGTCGTCGCCGGGGGCCGGGCACAGGGCCGCCATCAGGCGCGTCCCACCAGCTTCTGCATCCAGCCGGCCGGATCGTCGCCGAGGTCGCGGCGCAGGTCGTCGAGGATGCGAACGGTCTTCTCGCGCCCGGACAGAACGGTGAGCAGCTCAGGGCTGCCCGCCAGGTTCAGCCGCGCCACGACGCTGTCGGTCCCGTGCTTGATCAGGAAGCAGCGGGCGGTGTCGGGCAGGGACTTGATCAGCTCGTATTCGTGGGCGGTCAGGCCGAAGCCGGTGCAGTACTCGGCTTCCTGCGCCTTGGGGTTGGCCATGAAGATCTGGGTCGCCGCCTGCTCGATGATGGCGCTGGCGATCTTCGACGACAGGGCGTCGGCGGCGCTCTGGGTGGCGAAGCCGATCACCCCGTTGCGCTTGCGGATGGTCTTTTCCCAGTCCTTGATCTTGCCGACGAAGACCTCGTCATCCAGGGCCTTCCAGCCTTCGTCGATGACGATCAGGGTCGGCTGGCCGTCCAGGCGCTGCTCCACGCGGTGGAACAGGTACATCATGGCCGGGGTGCGCGCGGTCGGATCGTCCAGGATCTGGGTCATGTCGAACCCGATCGTCATGGCGTCGAGGTCGAGCCGGTCGTCGTCGTTGTCGAACAGCCAGGCCCGCTCGCCGGTCCCCCACCAGGGCGCCAGCCGCGCCGAAAGGTCGGCGGCGTCGGGGCGGCGCTCGCCCCGGAACAGTTCGGCGAAGTAGCGCAGGCGGCGGTAGGGCAGGGCCTGGTCGAAGTTGGCGTCGACCCCGTCCTTGATCCGCGCCGTATCCTCAGGCGACAGGGTCTCGCCCCCCGCCGTGACGAGGCGGCCGACCCATTCGGTCAGGAAGCGCCGGTTGGCCGGGGTGTCTTCCAGCCGCAGGGGGTTGAAGCCGGTGGCGTGCCCGGGACGCAGGGTCTCGTAGCGGCCGCCGATGGAGCGCAGGAAGATCTCGGCGCCGCGGTCCTTGTCGAAGAACACCGTGCGGGGGGCGAACTTCTGGGCCTGGGCGAGGAGGAAGCCCAGCACCACCGTCTTGCCCGAGCCGGACGGCCCGATGATGGTGAAGTTGCCCAGGTCGCCCTTGTGGAAGTTGAAGTAGTAGGGGCCGGCCGAGGTGGTCTCCAGCACGGTGACCGCCGGGCCCCAATGGTTGCCCTCGGCCTTGCCGAGCGGAAAGTTATGGCCCGAGGCGAGCCCGGCGAAATTGGCGGTGGAGATGGTCGCCCGCCGGGCGATGTCCTTGAAATTGCCGGGGAACTGGGCCCAGAAAGCCGGCTCCAGATTGACGTCTTCGCGCACCGAGATGACGCCGAGCTCAGTGAAGGCCGACTGGACCTCGCCGACCGCCTCGTTCAGCCCGGCGAGGCTATCGGCCTTGACCATCACCGACAGGTGGTGCTCGCCGAAGGCGGCCCGCCCGGCGGCGACGTCGTCTTTCGCCTGGGCCAGGCCGGCACGTAGGGACATCGCCTCGTCGTCGGCGGCGCGCATGCGGCGCAGCGACAGGTTCATCCTGTCCAGGGTCGCCTGGCGGTCGACGAAGGCGAAGCTCTGGGTGAGCGTCATCTCGTGCGGCAGTCGCAGCAGGTCGTCCAGCATTCCCGGGCCGGTCTGGGCCGGATAGTCCTTCACCGACACCATGGCCGCGAAGCCGCGGGGCAGGGCGCCGGCCTTGGACAGCTCCATGGCCTCGAGGCCGAAGCTCACCCGGCGGTAGGGCAGGTAGTTGCCCAGATCCTGCTGCGGCAGCAGGACCGGGCGCATCTCGCCGTTGAACAGGGTGGAGAGGAACTCCAGCGGCTCCGAGCAGGGGCCGTTCTCGGTGTCGTAGACCCCGAGCAGGCGCGCGCCATAGGGGGCCAGCACCGACAGCATGGTCTCGCGGGCGCCGCCCAGCTCGCGCAGGTCGTGGGCGCGGGCGGCCTGGACCTCGGGGCCGTCGGCGGCGCCGCGGAACAGGGTGACGGCCTGATCGATCAGCCCGACCTTGCCCTGCAGAGGGCGGCGGACGAGGGTCAGGAACAGGTCGTTGACGTAGAGTTTCTTGGCCGCCAGCCGCTCTTTCCAGGCGTCGTTCAGCGAACGCGAGAAATCGTCGGCGAACTCGCCTTCCACCGAGGGCGTCACCTCGCGGCGGACGACATGGTGGTAGAGGGCGAAGCGGGAGGAGGCGAGGCCGCGCAGCAGGGTGTCGCGCACGGCCTTGCGGTAGTTGAGCTCGTCGGTCTCGGCGGTCTCGAACGGCAGGCCGGCCAGGTGGATCACCTGCATCAGCATGCCGTCGCGGGTCTCGATGGTGTTGTCGTCGACGTGGCGGGCGTAGGGCAGGCGCGAGCCGGCCTGCTGCTCGCGGCGGACGATCTGGTCGATGCGAAGCTTCGGTGCGCTGCTCATGGCCGGTAGCTGTTGCAGCCCCACAGGTTGAAGTTGCGCACCCGCGGGCAGCGGCTGACCTTGGTGAGCCACAGGTCGAACACCCGCGGCTCCTTGAGACAGGCGACGTAGCCGACCAGGTGGATGACCACGGCGGCGGCCAGGGCCCAGAACGAGCGGGTGATCAGGAACAGCTCGGCGGTGACCACGGCGTTGAGCACGAAGAAGCTGTAGGTCACGCCCGCGAACATCTGCGGGCGGGTCAGCGCGCCGAACACCGGGTCCCTGTCGAGCTGCTCCGCCATCGCGGCTACAGACCGGTCGCGACGGAGCGGATGCCGCCGACGATGGTGGCGGCGCCGAAGAGGACGAAGCAGCCGAGGATGACGGTGGCGCCGTAGCGCCAGTTGAGGCGGCCGGTCAGCATCATGAAGCCGCAGGCGGCGATGGCCATCACTGCGACGGCGGTGGCGATGTTGCCCATCATGGTGCCCTGCAGCCAGCCGACGCCGGCCATCAGGACGTTGGAGCCGGCGGGGTCGAGCTGGACGCTCTGGGCGCGGGCGGCGTCGGCGGCGAGCAGGCCGCCGGCAGCGGCGATGAAGGCGGCGCCGCGGGTTTGAAAGGTCATGGACGGCGTCTCCTTAGGGCGTGGTCTGGATGGCGCGGGCGGCGAGGCGGTCGAGGATGGCGGCGACATAGTTCCGGGTCTCTGCGTAGGGCGGCACGCCGCCCCAGCGCCGCACCGCTTGCGGGCCCGCGTTGTAGGCGGCGAGCCCCAGGGTCAGGTCTCCGCCAAATTGGTTAACCATCCTGCTGAGGTAGGCCGCGCCGCCCTGGATATTTTGCCGCAGGTCGAAGCGGTCGACGCCCAGGTCGCGGGCCGTGCCGGGCATCAACTGCATGACCCCCGTCGCGCCGACAGGGGAGACCGCGTCGTGACGCAGGCGCGACTCGCGCCAGGCCACGGCCTCGACCAGGGCGGGGGAGAGGGAATAGGCAGCGGCTGCGGCGGCGATCTCACGCTGGACCTCGGCCCGACCCGCCGGATCGCCGCCGCGGCGAGCGGGCGCGGGCTCTGGGGCGGGGGGGGTGATCGGCTCGGCGCCTTGCTCGGTGAAGACGGTCGGCCCGTCGTAGGTGGTCACGGCGCCGCCGTCGCCGATCTCCAGAACCTGGGCGTGGGCGGCGGTGGAGAAGGAAAGGACCAGAAGGACGCAGGCCGCTGCAGCGAGCGGCGGCCGGTGGGCAGGTCCAAAAGGCGTCAGTCTCGCCATGCGGCGATTCCACTGCTCTGTCAGCGCGCACCGCCCCCCGGGCGACGCCGCAGACCCCCCGCCCGCGCGGCAGCGAGGACGTGGTTAAGGCTTAGCTATCTGTCGGTTTCGATGAGGTTAACCATGCGAGCCCGCCGCCCGCCGCCCGCCGCCCGACCTGAGCCGGGGGCGGCTTGGCATCAGTTGTTGCGGTCGCTCAAGTTGATGGCCACGGCCGCGGTGGTGGCGATCTGGAACGCGATCTGGGTCAGGTCGCGCCACAGCTGAATCTTGCGGCCGGCGGAGAAGTTGGGCGTGACCACGATGGTGTCGCCGGCGCGGACCTGCTCGCCCGCCTTGGTGACGACGGCCGTGCCGTCAGCGCGGCGCAGCACAACCTTGTTCTTGATCGCGTTCTGCCCGAAGCCGCCGGCGCGGTTGACAAACTCCCGCGCCGCCAGGCGCGAGGTGTAGGAGAAGGCGCCGGGCGAAAGCACCTCGCCGGCGACCAGCACCACGTCCGAGCGGCGTGGCAGGATGATAGTGTCGCCGCTCATCAGCTGAAGGTCGTTGAAAACACCGTCAGTATAGATCGCCACCTTGCCGTCGGGCTGGACTTGGCGGGCCGCCGCCACATAGGACTGGATCGCGGCGATCTCCGCTGTTTTGGCGGCAGCCGTCTCGGCGCCATAGGTGGGCTGTGTGAGGGCTGCGCGCTCGAGATTGTCCAAAGCCTGGTCGAGGGCGACCTTCTGCGCGGCCGCTACCGACGGCCGCTCGATGTGGATGTACTCGCGGACGATATCGCTGCCGTCGAGGGGAAGCTGGGCCAGGACCTGGCTCAGGGTGGCGCCGCGGGGCATGACGAAGGCCGTCTGACCCTGGATGTCGCCGCGGACCAAGACGTTGATGGTCTGGGTGAAGATCTCGGACCGGAACACCACGGTCGCGCCGTCGATGAGGGTGGCCGCGCCGAGATCGGAGACGGTGTAATAGGCCGAGTTGCGCAGGCCGTTCTGGACCCGGGTGACGCTGGTGCTGGTCGCGCTGGCGGTCGGGATGGCCAGGGTGGTGAGCTCACGCCCCGTGATCGTCGACGACCCCACCGGCGTCTCGAAGGCGTAGGAATTGCGCACGTCGCCGACGGCGGCGACCAGGGCGCCGCGCGGGGCCACGAAGACCACGTCGCCGTCCTGGAACTGGAACGGGGTGATCGACCCCTTCAGGATGAAGTCATAGAGATCGTAGCGGCCGACCACCTGGGCGCCGCGGCGGATGGTGATGTCGCGCAAGCTGCCGCGCAGAGGATCGACCCCGCCGGCCTGGTCGAGGAAGAACAGCACGCTGTCGCCCGGAGAGCCGACATAGCGGCCGGCTCGCTGTACGTCGCCGGTGACGAACACGCCCAAGGTGCCGCCGTTGACGACATTGACGTAGACGCCGACCGCATCGGTGTAGACGGATCGGAGGGCCGTCGAGACCCGCGACTGCAGTTGGCCGGCGGGTAGACCGGAGACGTTGATGGCGCCGATGCCCTGGATGAACAGCTGGCCGTTGCTATCGACGGTCTGGACCGCATCAGAATTGACTGCGCCGAATAGGCGCACCGCGATCTGGTCGCCCGGCTGGATCGGGTAGTCGCTGCGCGCGCCCGGCCGCGCCGAGGCGAAGGCCCCGGAGAACAGGTCCGAGCCAAAGACAGGGACCTGAGTCCCGTCGGCCATGGTGACCATGACCGGGCCCGTGGGGGGCAGCGGGGCCGCTCGCCCCTGCGTTTGGGCGGGGGCCTGAACCTGAAGGGCCGATACGGTCGGCGGCAGGCTGCTGGCGGGG
The DNA here is from genome assembly GCA_002280485.1 of Caulobacterales bacterium 32-69-10. The sequence goes on along the minus strand of NCED01000008.1, from coordinate 40,228 downwards.
GCCTGAGCTCGACTCTCTTCGGCGAGCATCGTCAGGACGGCCAGGGCCGCAAGTCCAAACCTCAACATGAATTCAGACCCCACGGTGGTCGCGGATGCCCGCGATGGCGAGAGAAACAATGGCGTAGCCGGTCAGGGCGAACAGCAAGACCGTCAAGAAGTCCAGGAAACGACGCGGCTGCGTCGGCTTATCGGGCGGGCTCGGGTTCACCACCCGCACGACGTATTTCTCGCGCTGCTGCGCCGTGGCGCGGGCCGTGTCGAAATTGGCCGATGCGGCCGTGAGCTTCCGCTCTGCGTTGTCGCGCTGGACCAAGAGGGTCTCGTAGGCAGTCACCTGGCGACCGCCGCCGCCGGCGCCCTGCTCGGCGCGCAGGCGGGCGGCCAGGCCCTGGACCGAGGCCAGGCGGGCGCGGAGTTGCCGCACCACTGGAGAATCCGGGCGGTTGAAAGTGAGGGCGGAAGCGAGCTCGGCCTGGATGGTGGCGGCCTGGCTCTCGAGGGCGGCCTGGCCGCCTTGGATCTGTGCGGCGCCGGCGCTCGGATTGACGCTTGAGGCGGCGTTGCGGAAGCTGGCGACCGCCGCTCGGGCGACCTCGACATCCCGGTTGGCCTGATCGAGCTGCCCCTGGGCCGAGCGAAGGGTCTCCGACCTCAGCCTCTGGGTCATGCCGTCCACGAAAGCTTCGGTCCGCAGCAGGATCGAGCTAGCGATGAGAGGCCCCGACGCTTTGTCGAACGTCCGCACGTCGACCTCGATTATGCCGGCCTCCCGGTCGAGCCGGACGCGGACCATCTTGCGGTAGAACTTGAGGAAGGATTCCTCGCTCGCGCCGGGGCGCAGGCGGTGAAGGAAGTCGAGCCTGAACTTTGAATAGGAATCGCGCAGATGGTACGCGCTTTCGAGCTCGGCGAGCATGGTTCGCGACTGGATGTAGTCCTGTACCGCCGTGATGTCCGCTAGCGAGTCGCGGCCAGCGCCGCCGTTGAGGGCGGCCATGATGCTGGTCGGCGCGACCGGTTGCTGGCTGCGGATGCTGAAGCGCGTCTCGGTCACGTACATCGGCGCAGCGAGCAGGCCATAGTAGATCGCGGCGAGCAGGGCTGTGATCGAGATGAAGAGAAGGAACGGGCGGCGCACCGGGGCGCCGCGCCCCGATACGGATCGCTGGCCGACTTCGCTAACCGGACGGCCGCTGACCTCTGTGGCTTGGAGGTTCATCCTAGAGCTCCAGCGCTTCCTGAACATTTCCCAGCATCAGCGCATAGCGCTTTACCGTATTGCGTACATCGTCTGAAATGATGGGCTGAGGTCCGCCGAGGATCACAACGCGGTCGCACATCCTCAAAACATCCTTAAGATTGTGGCTGACGAGAATGATGTTGCACCGGGACTGCCGCTCGGCGAGCGCGGCCGCACACTTGGCCCGGAACGCAGCGTCCCCCACGCCTAAAATCTCATCGATCAGTAAACATTCAAAGTCGATCGCCATCGATAGGGCGAAGGCGAATTTCGCCCTCATGCCGGTCGAATAGGCTCTGACCGGCCACTGGAGAAAATCCGCTAGCTCAGAGAACTCGGCGGTGAACTCCACCACCTCGTTGGGATTCTTGCCGTACAGTCGGGCGAAGAACCGGGCGTTGGCAACGCCGCTTAGGCCCATATTGAAGGCGCCGGCGAAGCCGAGGGGCCATGACAGGCGGATGTCCCGGGCGATATAGCCCTTATCCGGCTCCTCGGCGCCGGCGATCAAACGCAAAAGCGTGGACTTGCCCGAGCCGTTCGGCCCGATGACCCCAATATTCCTTCCTTTGGGGAAAGTCAGATTGAGGTCGCGGAAGACATAGTGGCGGCGCCCGAACGCGAGATAAGATTTGGATACATCGACGACCTGTACCGTCATTCGGCCATCCAAGGCCGCGTAACCCGCTCGGTGGCCAATCCTATCGCCACAAGGAAGAACAGGCAGGTCAGGATGTACATGGGATCGGCAATCGGCGACTTGTAACCCGACCACCACGACTCCCGCAGCCACTCTATGGAGTGGAACAGCGGGTTCCATTTCAGGATCTCAAGCACGAACAGCGGCGTGTCGGTCGCAAGCGCGAACACGCCGGACAGGGCGTGCCCAAGGATGCGAACGCCCATGAAGAGATCGGTAAGGATCGGCGTGATGCGGCCGACCGAGGCGGCGATCATGCCCATTGCAGTTCCAAGCCCGATGGCCGACCAGAACGCGAGGATGACGCCGAGGGGATCGGCTGGCAGCGGAGCCTGTTCGAACAGCAGCCCTGCGCCGGTCAAGGCGACAAAGATTGCAGTATAGACGAAGAACTCAAGCGCAACGACGCTCAGCATCAGGTCTAGCGGCGTGACGTGAGGGATCATCAGGACCCTGGCGCTGCCGCCAGCGCCGCTGACGCCGACGAACGAGCGTAAAAACGCGAGCCAGGTCAGATAGCCGGTGACGATGAAGACCAGAAGCGGGATGCCATGCGGCGCCAAACCGCTCGCGACGCGGCCCAGGACGTAGAATGCCGCCACCATGAAAATCGGGCGGCGCAGCACCTTGAAGAAAGGGATGGTGCCGCTGGCGCCTTGCGCCACGAGATCGCGCAGCATCAGGGCGCCGATGACGCGCCCCTGAATCGCTGTCGCTCGCAGCAATACGCTCATGCTGGATCAGACGCCCCCGCCCCGTACCTGGGGCTCACCTGCTGAGCTTTTAGCTTCAAACCGCCGGCTACGCATCGGATTTCCCGGGCCAGGCGACCAGCTGCTCAACAATACGGCCGGCGGCGTCTCCGGCGCGCACGTGCCGGGCGAAGAATCCGGCCTGCCCGTCCGGGAGCCCGGCGGGCGCATCGGCGAAGGCGATCCAGTCATCGAGGGAGCCCAGGACGGGAAGCGGGGAGAACAAGGCGCCTCCGTCGAGAGCCAGGGCGACGGGGCGTCCGGCCTGGACGGCGTCCAGGGCGATGGTCGAGGGGGTGGTTATCACCCGCCGCGCCAGCGCCGCTACCGCCGATCCGTCCTCCAACGCCCGTCGCGCGGCGCGGGAGGGGACGAAGGTCAGGTTCCGCCGTTTCGACAGGCGCCCGCGCGCATGGTCGAGCCAACCGCCAGCCGGATGGGCCCGAACATAGATCGCCAGGGACGGCCGCGCCTGCGCCAGTCCAAGCAGCCGCTCCAGCACGAGGTCCCGGTCGGCCTCGGCATAGGCCTTGGCGTGCAGGTTCTCGAAGACGGCCAGGTCAAACGTGGGGAGGCGGGCCGGCGGCTCCAAACGGGCCCGGCCCACGCAAGCGAGCCTGGCGCGCAGGCGAGGGGGCAGATCGTCAGGCAGCCTCTCCTCCGGCGGCCAGCAGAACAGGACATCCGATGCGATCGGGGGGGGGCCGGCCCCGTCGGCGACCGCCAGGGTCTGCAGGTTGTCCAGGCCGTGCTGGACCGTGAAGGTCCCCAGGCCCGCCCGATTGGCGCGCTCGACCAGGGCGCGGACCCAGCGATGCGGCCCTGCGGAGGACTCCGAGGCCGTCAGCAGCATATCTGTCCCGTCGAGGCCGGGCCCCGACCCGCCTAGCAGGTCGCTGCGCTTCACATAATCGAAGGCCAGCCGGCGAAGGCGCAGGTCGAGGGCGATCCGCGGCGCCCGGCGCGCCAGCCAATCGCTGACCACGATCCTGAGATCCAGCTCTGGAGTTTCGGACAACCGGGTGAGGATGGGCGCGAGGACGTCGAAATCCTGCACCAGATCGATCGCGGCCAGGACCCGACGGGCCGGGGCTTTCAACGCGGCGCCGCCGTCAGGCTTGCGAAGGCGGCGACATCGGCGCGAGCGCCGGCCGAAAGCGCGGAGATCAAGCTTGGGGAGACGACGCGGCGCCGCCACCGCCGAATCAGCTCGGCGGGCGCCTCCGCCTGGAAGCCGGTGAGGAGAACCGATCGCCGTCCCAGCCCGCGGAGCCGAAGGCCGAGGTCAAGGTCCGCCAACTCGCCCGCGCCGTCGGCATCGAACCCGTCGGCGACCGCCAGCGCCGCGCGCGAGATGGCCATGAAGGCGGCAGGCGCGGCCAGGATCGGACGCCCAGTCAGATCCGCCCCGTTCACGCCGGCCTCGGCGGCGGTGCAGAACCCTCCGGCCAATTCGAGCGTGAGGCCGGCCAATCCGCCCTCCGTGTCGGCGCGTAACGGCAGGGTGGCAGCGCCGATGTCCTGCCGATGCGCCCAGGCGGCGAGGTTGGCCAAGGCCTCGGGGGGAACTTCCGCCTCGCCGTGGCAGAGGATAGCCACCTGCCCTGTCGCCGCCAGGGTCATGATCCGCCACAGCGGGGCGGAGCCGCCGGCGCCCGGAACATCGACGGGCCGTACGGCGAGGCTGCGGGCGCCGGGAGACGCCCAGGCGGCGATCTGGTCCTGCAAACCCTTCGCCCGATCGGCGGGGGCGAGAATCTCCACGTCGAACCCGTCGGCGCCCGCCAGGAGGGCGCGCAGGGCGAGGGGAGGGCCCTCATCCCACCCGCTCCAGGCGCACAGGCTGAGCCGCCGAGGACGCTCGCCCGCTCCGCGTGTCGATCGTGCGCCCGCCCGCGCCGCAGGGGTGGCGATAGGCTCGTCGAGTTCAGTCCATTTGAGCCCCGCTCCGGCCGCCCAGGCTTCCAGGGCGCCCAGTCCCTCCCTCGCGAGGGAGGCGGCGAAATCGGGAGGCAGGGCCGCGAGCACGTCGCCCCGGATCGCAAGTCCCGAGGTGCGGGCGCCCAGGGCCACCGCCAGATCAGGATCGGGGCCGAGTCCGGCGCCCCCGGCGGCCCGCCAGTACAGGACATCGCCCGCAGGCGCGCCGCGCAGGGCCTGAGCGGCCAGGGGCGCCGCCGCCTGCCCTGGGGAAAGGAACGCCACCATGGCGGCGCTCCGGAAGAAGGATCGCAGGCCGCTCTCGTTCCCCGGCCCGAAGGTCTCGGCGTCGACCCCCTCGGGAAGCGGGGGGCCGAGCACGGCGAGGGCGGGATGCGGCTCGCCCTGGGCGCGGACGGAGGTCAGCGACGGTCCGAGATCTCCCGCGTGCCGGCGACTTCGCCGCGCCCGCGGGATGGACATTTGTTCCGGCGGAAGGCGCGGCTGGGCCGCCCCGGCCGGCGAGATCGCCAGGAAAGGCGCGACTGCGCCTCAGGTCGATCCGCGTGCCGGAGATGCGGGCGCGGATGTGGTCGGGCCCGACATCCCGGGTGTCCGGCATGCGAAACTCGAACCCCCGCGCGCCGAAGGGCGCGCCGGATTCCTGCAGGCGGGGCCGCTGAATCTCGGCCCTGACCGCGCCCAGGAAGACCTCGCCGTCGAACACGTCGATCTGGGCAGGGGTCTCGGGATTATTGGGATCGACCGCCCACCCCTTGAGGACACCGCCCACATAGCGCTCGATGAATCCGGCGGGGGGGCCGCGAAACGGGTCGGGGGCCGCCGAAGCGGCGGGTTCCTCCACGCGGAAGCGCTTGGCCCGGCTCAGCAGGCGGCGGCGAAGGCCGGCCACCGCCTCCATCGCGAGATCCTGGCGCGCCGCCTCCGGCAGGGTGGACGGAATCTTCAGGCGAAAGCCGCAGCGTCCGTCGCCCTTGCCCGCGCCTTCGAGGTCCCGTCGCGGCAGGTCGGCGAGGCACTCGGCGACGATGCGGCCCTTGTACCGCGCGACGATCAGCACCCGGCGATCGGGTCTTCGACGGTCGAACGCCCAGCCGACGGCTTCATCGGCGACGATACGGTCCAGGTAGCCCTCAATCTGTGGGGGGAAGAGCCGCCTCATCAGGTCGGACGCACCCGCGGCCAGACTCGCCCCGGCGCCTGAGCGCTCAGCGTTCATGGTCGATCGCTTCCTTGAGTTCCTCGATGCGGTCGAGATAGCGAGCTTCGGCGGCGGAAAGGCGTTTCACCTCCGCCCTCAACTGGGCGAGCTCGGCGGCGTCGGCCTCAGGCTGCCGGGCAACGGCGCTCTCGGGGGGAGCCGCGGCGCGGACCCGGGCCTGCAGCGCCCCGATCTGGGCGAAGGCCGCCCGAAGCTGCTCCTCGTAGTGGCTCTTGAGCCATTCCGCTTCGGCGATCCGGGCCTGCAGCTCTGTCTGCAGGGCCTCCTCGCCTGCCGCCGAGGCCAAGGCCGTTCCAGGCGGATCGGGTTCCTGCTCGCTCATGCCGCCGTCCGCTTGGCCGTCCGCACACGGTCCAGGGCGGCCAGAACCTCCTGCTCAAGCTTGTCCCACCCATATCGCTCGGTGAGAAGCTGGTCGGCGCGCCCGGTGAGATCGTTCCGGAGCCGCGGGGATTCGATGAGGCGGCGAAGTCCCGCCTCCCAGGCCTGAGGCCGGGCTCCCAGGGCCGCTCCGGCTTCGACGATCGCCGCATAGGGCCCGAGCGGGGAGACCAGGGTCGCGGCGCCGGCTTCGGCGTACTCGGCCCATTTGGTCGCCGTCTTGAGCCGATTGAAGGGCTCGTCGGTGAGGGGAGCCAAGCCGATATCGAACGCGAGTTCGGACAGCCGTCGCCGAAAGCCCATGTAGTTTCCTGAAACGGGCCCGAACCGCTCGACCGCGCCCTCGATGCGCCGGGCTGACGGTTGCTCTGCGATCGATCCGAACAGCGCAACCTCCACTCCGTCATAGGCGGCGAGCACCCTGTTGAGGGCGGGGACCACCATGGCGAGGTCATGGTCATGAGAGGCCGAGCCCATGTAGCCGATCCGCAGGCGGGTCTTCGGAGCGGTCGTGCGGCGGGCGCCGGGGCGTCCCGCCGCGCCGCTGCTCAGCGCCACGACGCGGTCATGACCGGCGCCTGCTTTCAGGCGCTGGGCCAGGGCCGGCGTGGCGGCCAGGATCAGGTCGGCCTCCTTCAGGATGCGCTGCACGGTCAGGGCCCGTTTCGGGCTGCGGGCCAGGCGATAACGCTCGATCCCCAAGGTGGCGGGCAGGCCGAGGATGTCGTCGTCGAGGTGGCACAGGACGGGAATGCCGTCCCGCCGCGCGGCGTTCCGCACCGCGCGCCAGAGGCCGCTATGGCCAAGGCGGGAGACGACGATCACCTGCGGCTGGGTCGCGCTGAGATGGTTGTCCACCAGTTCCGCCGCCTCCGCTTCCTGCAGCGCCCGGCTGTCCCCGGGCAAGGCGGTCTCATCGACGATCCGGACGGCGACCGCCCCCCGATCCCGCGCCGCCGCCAGGCCGTCGACGAAGGCGATGGACTGAGACGCGCCGAAAAGGTCGGCGAAGACGAGCACGCGCAGGTCGGCGGCGCTGGGAAAGCGGTCGGAGAAGGCGGCTTGGCCGGAACCGCTTGCCCCCGGCAGGGCGACCAGATCGCCGCCCCCCAAAAGAGGGACAGGGGCCGATGACGGCTCCGGCTCGCGGATAGCGGCCATAGCGTGGGTCTGAAGGCTGTTGTGGGCCGGAGCGCTCTGCCCGGCGGACAGCGGGCGCTCCTTGCCGATCCACTCGGCGATCTCGGATCCGACCAGATAGGTCCGTCCCTTTGGCCCGTGCGCGAAGGCGAAGCCGGCCGTCCAGAAGGGGCCGGCGGGATTGCGGCGCAGGCCCCCGGCCGCCAGCCAGGCGGTCCGTCGCGCCGCGAAGAACCAGGGCGCGGGCGCTGCGGCGGTCCGCAGCTCCGCCGAAAGCTTCAGATCATCCCAGGCCACGACGGATTCGGCTCCGTCGCCAGAAGCCGCCAGCGCCAGCCCGGCGGCCACAAGGCGCCGGTCGAAGACGATGCGAGGGCAGGCGGCGGCGGCGTCCCCGCTGAGAGCCCAGTCGGCCAGCCTCTGAACGGCGTTGGCGGTGACGGGGATGCAGTGGGCGTCGGCGAGGACGACCGCTTCCGTTGTCGCCAGGCCGATGGCGATATTGGCCAGGAATTCCGGCGCGAGGGGGCCGCTGATCGCATAGCGGCGGACCTTCATGCGGGGGTCGGCCGCGGTCGCCAGGTTGATCAGGCGCGTCAGCTCCCTGATCTGTTCGGAGTCGTGATCGAGGGCGAGCACCAGAACATCGAGACCGCCTGCCAGAACTTGGCCCTTGAGGGCGGCGAAGAACGGCTCGACGGACGCTGCGGGGCTGTGGACGAGGATGGCGAGGGTGAGGGTGTCGGCGCTGGTGGCCGGTCCCTGGGGCAGGGTCAGGGGGGGCGGCGCCTGCAGGTCGATAACGCCTTCCAGACCCTCGCACCATACCGCGCCGAGCCCCGGCGCGCGGGCGAGCAGGGCCACGGCCCTGGGGAAGTCGGCCTCGCCCTTCACCGCCCCGCGGGCGACCAGGCGCTCGAAGGCGGGCTCGCTGATCGCCGTGCACGACGACAGGTCGTGGTCGCAAGCCAGCAGGGGGTCGAGGCCCGCGCGCCCGAAGCGGATCCTGCCCGGCGGCGTGGCTTCGATGCGGGCGTTCCAGTAGAGCATCCCCGGCCGCTCGGCCTTCGCGGCGGCGAGGGCGGCGGCGATGGCTGCTTCCGCTTCACGCCCATCCAGGACGTCCGGCAGGCGCCGGCACAGGAAAACCTCTTTCCCGACGTTCAGCCTGTGCAAAGGGGATGCGGGCTCCGGCTTCATCCGATCTCAATGTCCAGAGTCTTCAGTATGCTCATCCGGACGTCGGGATCACGGCCGCAGTTCAGAAAGCGATTTCTTGCCCACCAAGCCATGCCGAGCTTTAAGCAACACCTAAGGATCGACTTCCAGTCCAAATTCCAATGGCCATTCAAGCGCCCGTGAAAGCAGAGCCGGCAAGCCGCAGCGACCCCGAACAGGGCGCCCCCGAGCGCGTGCGCGCCCTGGCGGGCTGGGTCCGGGTGGACACTGATGCGGTGATCCGGGGCTGGGTCACCGACCGGGAAAGCCGGTCCGACAGGTTGGCTGTCGAGGTGCTCATCGACGGGTCGGTGGCCGGGGTCTGCGTGGCGGACAGACTGGACCCCAAGCTGGTGGAGCTTGGAGAAGGCGATGGCGGCTATGCTTTCGCCCTTGTGACGCCCGAGCGTTATCGCGATGGGCGGCCGCACAGCTTCGAGGCCCGCACGGCGGACGGGCTGTTCCGCCTCAAAAGCAAGCGCGCCGACTTCGAGATCGCCCCGGGGGCAGGCGCGCTCGCGATCGAGATCGATCGCGCCGGCTACGGCAAGATCGAGGGCGCCCTCGCCGGCGACTGGAGGGGCCGGCCGACGGGGCTCGAGCTGTGGCGCGGCGACCGCCGCCTCCCCTACCCGGTGACCACGGCCTGGACCGAGCAGGACGGGCGGGCCCGGTTTGCGGCCCACTTCCCGATCGAGGCCCTGGACGGGGGGGATATGGTGCTGGCCGCGCCGGGTATGATCGAGGCTGGGCTGGACGGCGCAGTCTTCCGAGCCTCGGCCCTGTTCGCCGTGGCCTATGACGCCGAGGGGGCGCTGCGGGTGACGGTGGCCGAGGACTGGCCTGAGCTGAAGGGGCGGGCGCTCCAGCTTCAGGTCTTCCGCGACGGCGATCCCGAGCCTGTCCTCGCCACCGCCTACGATATGGACTTGCCGTGGTTCGAGCTCCTCCTCCCCCGCGACGCGGCGCCGGAGGAGCTCAGCGTCGGCCTGGCCGTTGAAGGCCTGGGGCTGCTGCCCTTCCGCGCCCGGCCTGGCGCGGGTCCTGGGATCGCCCGCCATGCGGGCCACGGCTTCGAGATCGTCGACGCCTTCCTGCTGCTGAACAACCTCTATGTCGTTGGCAGCTGCGTGCAGTCCGGGTTCGACATCGAGCTCACAGCGGTCGGCGATCGGGCCGCCTCGATCGCGCCTCGAGGCCTGGCCACGCCGGCGGCCGAGGCGGCGTCTCCGGGACTCTTGCGCCCGTTCGCGGCGTGTTTTCCGATTCCGGACGCGCTCTATACGGCGCTGGACACGGCCGAGCCGCAGGTGGTCTCGACGCGGGCGGGGCCCCGGCGGACGGCCCGGCTCCGCCTCGACGGCGCGGCCGACTGGACCGGCCGCGTCCAGCCCTGGCGCGCTGAATTGATCGCGCTATGCGTCGACCCGATCGAACGCGCCCTCTTCGAAGCCTACGGGGGGGAGGGCCTCACGATGAGCGAGGCGCCGTACCGGATGGCCAAGCTGGAGACCGCCGTGCGGACCGAAGGCGGCCTGCTGGCGGCGGGCTGGGCGGTCGCCGTGTCGGAACGGACCACCCTGCTGGTCGATCCGATGAGCCTGCGGCACGTCGACCTCGGCCGTTCGGCCCTGCTGCATCCGCGCAAGGACGTGGAGGCCTACCTTCAGGAGAAGCGTTCGCCATTCGCCAAGGCCGACGCGGGCTTCATCCTCCAAACCGCCCTCCCCGCCGATCGCCCCCTGGTCGTGGTCGGCGACGCGGCCGACGGCTGGGTGCGGATGCTGGATATCGGGCCGGACGACCGCCATCGCGCCGAGACCCTCGACCAGGATGAGCACCTCCGCTTCGTGCAGACCCTTTCCGTCGTGGCGCCGGACCGGATCGTCGATCTGCTTTCTATCCTGACCGATGTCCGTCCCGCCCCAGCCCCTGTGGCCGCGCCGATCCGGCTCCGGATCGGGCCGGCGCCCGAACCCGCCGCGGCGCGGCTCACCGTCGTCCAATGCCTCGGGGCGAGCGGCGACCTCGGGCTCGAGGGGCTCGGGCTTCAACGCGGCGCGGGCGCCGAGACGGAATGGATCGTCGTCGACGGGCAGGATGGGCGCGCGTCGCGCCTGCGCAGCGCCCTGGTCCGCTGCGGGCCGGACATCTCCCGGCCCACTTTGGCCCTGTCGCCGATCGCCCCCGGCCTTGCCGCCGACGCCCTGAACCAGGGCATGGCGGAGAGCCGCTCCGACTATGTCCTTCTGATCGGCCCCAACGTGCACCTGCGCGGCCTGGACGCCGTGTGGTCCGCCATCGAGTACCTGGACGATCAGCCGGGCGTGGCGGCCTGCGGGTTCAGCCTCAGGTTCGCCGATGGCGGCCTCTGCCGCGGCGCCCTGGAGCTGCGGGCTTCCGGTTCGATGGCCGGCCTGCGCCTGCTGGAGCAGGCCGGCATGGGCCTGCCGCCGCGCCGACAGGACACGAACCCGGCGCCGGCCGAAGCCCTGGCGGCCGCCCTGCTGCTGATCAGGCGCGCCGACTTCCCCGCCGAAGGCTTCGACCGGCGCTATTTCGGCCGCGACTTCCTGGGCGCGGATCTCTGCCGCCGCCTGCAGGCCGCCGGGCGCGGGGTGGTGATCTGGCAGACGGACCAGGCCTTCCTGCTCGACCCTCCGGCGGAAAAGGGCGCCCCGTCGGATCCCCGCGGCGGCGTCAACCTGATCGACGCCGTGGCGTGGAGCGCGCGGAACCCGTCGTGCGCATAGCGGTCTTTTCCCACAGTCATCCGGAGATCCGGTTCGGCGGCGGTGAGATCGCGGCCTATGCCCATTTCCAGGCGCTCAAGGCGATGGGCCATGAAGCCGTATTCATCGCCGCGGTCGGCCGTGACGAGATCGGCCACGCCGGGCCCTTCGGCCTCTATCGCGGCCGGGCGGACGAGGTGCTCTGGCGCCGGGGGGCGGTGGACAGCTTCAAGATCGCCTCGCTGGCCCCTGCCGACCTGCATCGGGAACTCGGCGAGCTGATCGCCCGGTTCGAGCCGGAGGTGGCCCACTTCCATCACTATTTCGGCTTCAGCGCCGACTGCCTCGACCTCAGCGCCAGGGCCTTCGGCGTCCCCACCGTCCTGACGCTCCACGAGTACGGGGCGATCTGCGCCCATCACGGTCAGATGAAGCGCCGCGACGGTGCCCTGTGCAACCAATGGTCGCCGGCCGATTGTGTGCGGTGCATGCCCGGCCGGACTCCCGGTGAGATGTTCCTGCGCCGCGAGCGGCTGCTGGCGCGTCTTTCGCAGGTGGAGCGGTTCATCGCCCCGAGCCGCTTTCTCGCCGACCGCTACGCCGAGTGGGGCATTGCGCGCGAGCGGCTGGCGGTGATCGAGAACATCCTGCCGGTGAGGGCGAGGGCGCCCACGCCGCCCCGCCCGGCCGCCTATTCGGACGACCGCCCCCTCCGGCTGGGTTATTTCGGCCAGTTCACGCCCTACAAGGGGCTGGATGTGCTCCTCAAGGCGATGAACCAGCTGCCGGCCGCCGCCGGGGTGACCCTGACCATCTTCGGCGCGGCCAATGGCGAAGCCAACCGCGCCTGGTTCGAGGCGCTCGGCCCCGAACTGGACAAGGCCGGCGCGCGGGTCAGCCTGCACGGCCCCTACCGTAACGAGGACGCGGGCGCGCTTTTGCAGACGGTGGATTGGGTCGTCGCCCCCTCCGTGTGGTGGGAGAACTCGCCGCTGGTGATCCAGGAGGCGCGCGTCGCCGGCGTTCCGGTGCTGGTTTCCCACATTGGCGGCATGGCTGAGAAAGTGGAGCCGGGCGTCGACGGCGCGCACTTCGTGGCCGGCTCCTCCGCGTCCCTTGCCGAGCGCATCATGCAGATCCGGTCCGGAGCCCTGACGGCGACCGCGGCCCCGATCGACCCGGAGGCCGCCAACGCCGCCAGGCTGAACGATCTGTGCGCGCTCTACGCGGGCCTGACCCGGGCCGGCGAAGGGGCCTAGAGGCGCTTGGCGAGAGGGCCGGCCGCCGCGGCGGCCTTTTCAGCGGCTTCCTCGCGCCGGTTGCGGATGGTCGCCCCGAGGGTGTGGGCCTTCGCCTCCTCGGGGTGCGCGGCCAGGACGGCTTGGACCTCGGCCTCGGCTTCGTCGAAGCGGCCGGATTCGCTCAGCTGGTTGGCCAAGCCCAGGCGGATGTCGACCGAGGCCGGATTCAGTTCGGCGGCGCGGCGGAAGGCCTGTTCGGCGTCTAGGGGGCGCTGCAGACGGGCCAGGGCCCGGGCCAGCTGGTAGATCGCGTCGGAAGACGTGGGCTTGGCGGCCACGGCCGCGGCCAGTTGGGCCTGCGCCTCGGCGGCGCTGCCCAGGCGCAGCAGGGTGCGGCCGTACTCGAAGCGGTAGGTGAACTCGTCGAAGCCGGCCTGGACATAGTCGTCGCGCTGGCCGAGGTCCGCCAGCAGATCCGCCGCCTTGGCGAAATCACCGGTCTTCAGGGCGTTCATCACAGTGGCCGCCTTCGGGTACGCGGCGCTCGGCGCGGCTTTGGGCTTGGGCGCAAGCTGAGGGCAGTAGGCCTCGACCACCCGGTCGACGATCACCTTGACCGCCTGCGGGGTGACGTGGCGGTTGTCCTGGATATAGGCGGACGAGCGACTGGTGTGGGTGATGATCTCGTAGCTTGGGAAGTAGTCGACGCGCTTGCGCCGGGCGAAGGACTGCGCGGCCACTCGCATCACGGCCTTGCTGTAGGCGTTGGCCGAGATGGCGTCTTCGCCGGTGAACGTGTTGCGCATGGGCACCGGTGAGACGGTGAGCAGGGTGCGCGACTTGCGCTGGCCGTAGGCGCTCAACAGGTCTGAGATCTTTTTCAGGCTCTGCTCGACCTCTTGCACGGTGAGCACGTCCAGCCGGAACCGATCGGGTTGGCGGGCCAGGACCGGGGCCGGCGGGGCGCCGTTGAGGTAGTAGCCGGTCTGTTCGTCGAACCAGGCCTCAACCAGGCCGAGGGTCAATACGATGATCCGGCACGATGGTATCTGTCGGTATAACTCGGTCACAAGCGCCCGCCGTTCGAGCACGCGCTCCAGAGAGGCCGGCTTTAGATTGGGCGCCAGATGGGGATCGTGCCACAGGCCGTCGCCGAGGTCGAATAGCCCGTCCTGCGGATAGGCGGCGCCGGGCTCAAGCGCCCAGCGCATTTCGTTGAGTATCGCCTGGGGTGGATACTTATTTAGGAAGTCGTTGCCAGTATCGCTCGCACGCTCTTCGGGGGGCAGGGAGAGGCGGGTAGCGGGAACGTCGAACCCGAGATCCGAAAACCGCTGCTCGATATTCCGCGCGAAACAGGAGCCAGCGGTGAACACGGCCTCCCCCCGCTTGAGCGTAAAACTGGGCTTGAAGCCGACGGATGCCACGCCCGACAGGCGGGTCCGGTCCCGACGGCCATCCGGCCAGAGCGACAGGCGATCGGCGCGGAGGTTGGCGTAGGCTTGTGCGCCTGAAAACGAGACTAGGGGCATGATAGGAATAGATGCTCGGCCAGAGGTCACATGAACGCAAGTTAGCAGTTGGGGGTTGCCGTGTCCTTACACCGCGGCATGGCGCGGCGGGCCTAACATCGGCAGCGCGGTCTTGTCGCTACTTCCGCGCAGGAAAGCAGGCCGCCCCGCCCCGGAATGGGACATGGGTTGGCCTCCTGTGCTGGCATGAGGCTTGCTAGCACCGGAACCAGGCGCCTCCGGCGTCGGCAAGTTTGAAATGGCTCAGTTTCACGGGGTCGCCGCATTGGAGCGTGCGGACCCTTTATGATAATAGGCCCTTGAAGTCAGGGTGATCGGCGAAGGTGCTGAGAACCTCCGCGAGAATGACGCGCCTAGGGGGGCGACCGACCATGGATGCGGTGTCCTCTCAGGGTGCTTGGTGACAATGACTAGTCTGGAGAACGGGATGCAGCGGCAGGTCAAGGTGCTCGATTGCACGCTTCGCGATGGCGGCTACTATACTGACTGGGACTTCGACCAGAAGACGGCTGATACCTATCTCGACGCAGTTTCGAAGCTGCCCGTCGACATGATCGAGATCGGATACTGTAGCAATCCGAAGCTCGGCTATTTCGGCAACTATTTCTACCTGACGCGGGAACGGCTGAGCGCGATCAAGTCGCGGCTCGCCCCCCATCAGCGCCTCGCTGTGATGCTGGACGCCAAGGACAACAAGCCCGAAGGCGTGCCCGCCCTGCTTGGCGACCTCGGTGGGATCGTCGACATCGTGCGTCTGGCGGTGGCGCCCAAGGAGCTCGGCGCCGGTTTGGCGCTCGCCCGCGCAATCAAGGCGCTCGGCTTCGACGTCGGGTTCAACCTGATGTACCTGTCGAGCTACGCCGACGACATGGGCAAGCTGGAGGGCCTCGACGGCTGCAAGGGCGTCGTAGCCTCGGTCGCCCTGGTCGACAGCTACGGCGGCTGCCTGCCGCAGTCGGTGGGCTCGGCCGTGGCCAAGGCCGTCGAGCTGCTGCCGGGCATCGACATCGGCTACCATGGTCACGACAACATCGGCCTGGCCTTCGCCAACACTCTGGCGGCGATCGACAACGGCGCGACCATCGTCGACGCGACCTTCACCGGGATGGGCCGCGGCGCGGGCAACACGCGCACCGAACTCTACCTCGTGCATCGCGCCGCCCAGGAGAACCAGCCGCTCGACTACGACGCCCTGGCCGAGGTGGTCGAGATGTTCGAGGGTATGAAGGCTGTCTACGGCTGGGGCACCAACCTCGCCTACATGATCTCCGGCGCGTCCAGCCTGCCGCAGAAGGACGTCATGGATTGGCTGGGTAAGAACCGCTACTCGGTGGTCTCGATCCTGCGCGCCCTCCAGAAGGACAGCCCGGGACAGCTCGACGAACGCGAATACGAGCCCCTGCGCCTGAACTCGGTGCCGATCTCGGCCTCCGGCGAAGTGCTCATCATTGGCGGCGGCCCCTCGGTCCATCAGCACCACGCGGCTCTGGCGCGCTTCGCCAATGGGTCGGGCGTGCCGGTTGTCCACGCTAACTTCCGCAACCTCGACAGCATCGCCGATTTCGGTTCGCAACAGCTCGTCTGCCTCGCCGGCGACGGGGTCACCAAACTGCCCGCGAGCGAAGCTCTGGACAACATCCGCGCGTTCGTCACGGCCGAGCCGCCGCGCTTCGCCGGAACCGTCCCTACCGACCTGCCGGGTCCGGTCGTGCAGGTGAAGCCCTACGTGCCGCGCGGTGAAGGCGGCCACCTCGGCCCCGTCTCGGACATCGGCCCGTTGTCGCTGGCGCTGGGAGCCGCCCTGTCGCTGGGCGCCACGCGGATCTCCTTCGCCGGCTTCGACGGCTACGCCAACGCCACAAGCGCCCAACAGGAACTGGGCCGTGAAGTCCAGTCTATGATCGACGACTTCCGGAAGGACCATCCGGAAGTGACGGTCCAAAGCCTCACGCCGGGTCTGTACGACCTGCCGAAGGCGTCGATCTACGCTCGGCTCGTGGACCTGCAGGGTGTGCCGGCCGCATGAGTCCGCTCGACGAGTACGACGCGGTCGTATTCGATTGCGATGGCGTGCTGCTCGACACGAATGGGATGAAGATCGACGCCTTCAAGGCGGTGGTTCTCGCCGCCGGGTTCGACGAACAGACGGCGGAGCGCTTCAGCGCGTTCCAGAGCGTGAACTTCGGGTTGTCCCGTCACGTCCTGTTCGACCGCCTTCTGGGGGGTGAATTCGGGTCCGCGCCCGGCCACGTCACCAAGGCCCAACTGCTTGGGGCCTATGGCGACGCGTGCCGGCGCGGATACCTGACCGCCGACCAGACGGAGGGGATGGCCGACCTGCTGTCCAGCATCGGCCGCCCCTTGTTCGTGGTGTCGGGCAGCGACGAGGCGGAGCTGATCGAGGTGTTCGAGCGGCGCAGCCTGCGTCGTCATTTCGTTTGCGTATTCGGCTCGCCCACCGCCAAGTTCGAGAACCTGCAGCGGGTGCGATCCCAGCTCGAGGCGGCGGGAATCCGGCGCCCCCGGCTACTGTTCGTGGGCGACGCTGAGGCCGACGCAAACGCGGCGGCGAGGAGCGGGGCGGACTTCGTGTTCATGGCGCGCCATTCGACCGTTAAGGATTCTATGACCGCCCGCGCCAATGCCGGCGAGTTCCCCATGGTCGAGTGCCTGACCGGCTTGACGTGTTGACAGCTTCAGATCGGGTGCAAGCATGACGGAAATCATAGCCTTCCTGCCCTGCCGCGCCGGCAGCCAGCGGGTGCCGTTGAAAAATACGCGCCAGTTCGCTGACGAGGCCCACGGCCTGCTGGGCGTCAAGCTACGCCAGCTCGACGCTTGCCGGGCCATTGACCGGATCGTGCTCTCGACCAACGACCCGGCGGTGATCGCCATCGGCGAGCAATATGCCTCCAAGAGCTCGCGGATCGTCATTGACCATCGTCCCGACAGCCTGTGCAGCTCGGCGACCTCGACCGACGAGATCGTCGGCTATGTGCCGACGATCGTGGACTCCGGGGCGGTGCTGTGGACTCACGTCACCTCGCCGATGGTGGGCGCAGAACAGTACGCTGGTATGGTGGACGCCTATCGCGCCGCTATAGCGGCTGGAACCCACGACAGCCTTATGTCGGTGACGCCAGTGCAGAACTTTCTTTGGAGCCGCACCGGTCCGCTCAACTACGACCGCGCCAAAGAAAAGTGGCCCCGCACGCAAACCCTGGAGCCCTTATTCATGGTCAACAGCGCCGCATTCCTGATCGACGTGGGTTTGATGGCCAAGCTGGACGACCGGGTCGGCGCCAAACCGCTGCTGTACGATTTGGACGAGGTCACGGCCTATGAGGTCGACTGGGAAGAGCAGTTCACTATTGCGGAGCGGATTTTCGGCCTTCGCAACGCCGCAGTAGATTGATGACGACGACCGTGGCGCCGAGTCGGCTCGACGTGCGTTGAAGAGGATAGCGTAGATTGCGCCACGACCCAGGGAGCGCGGCGTCTTAAGAACGAAGAAAGTCGACTATGGAGAAGCCCGCGGACGCGGACGGATTCGTCCTCCGTCAGTTGATCGTCGATGATGGTGCGAAAGCCGAATTTACGGCTGAGTTGAAGGGCTTCGATCCCGGGTTGGCGGGGCGCAAGTTCCGGCTTCAGATTGGCGCGACTACTGTCATGAGCCTCGGCGTGCCTTCCAACTGGAAGGGCGCGCCGCTCAAGTTTGGCCCCACGCGACTCGACAAGAACCAGCTCCTGGCCCTGAACAGCTATGAGTTGGCAGCGATCGACGAAGCTGCGCCGGATCTGCGCCTGCCCATCAGCGAGATTCACGGCGACCTGCTCGAAGCCCTGGCCCTTCCCACCAAGGAACTGTTTTTCGAAAAGGCTCAGCTACATCATTCCCGCTACAAGTCGCCCGAACTGCTGACTCTCGCGGCCCGCTCGGCCGCCACGCGCTTCGCCGACAACATGATCGTGCGAGCCTCAGCCCTCACAATCCTAGCTCACCGCATCCTTGAGAAAAATCTTACGACCCTGACCGAACAGGACCATGCGACGATCGCCTGGATTCTGGGCAAGGCGCCCCGGGCGATCAAGGAAGGCGTGGCGCTGATCGAGTCCGGTGGCGACAATCCGTCCTGGGAGGCGGTCCGCTGGACTGTCTCTCTAGCCACTGTCGCGGGGCATCTTGCTCTGATCCGGAACGATCTTCCACTGGCCTTCAAATGCTATGCGGCCATCCCCCCTGCTTCATGCATGGCTTGCTTAGTCATGTGACGGGAAGGCATGATCAGGCCAAGCAATCTCTCGAGACCGGCGTCCTCGCTTACAAGGATGTGGTCGAGGCCCAGAATCTGATGGAGAACGTCTGGGTGATCGGCGATCTGATCAACACCGCAACTGCTTGCCGCCAGTGCTACATTGCTTTGGCTAAGTTCGGCTATGTCAAGCCGAAAGACGATCGGCCGATCATCGACCCGCAGAGCGTGATCGATCTAAGGCACATCAAGAACCCACTGTTCCTGATTCTCGAGGCGGGTCTGGCGCCGGCGCTGAAGTCCGAACTTGCACGGGTCGATGGCTTGATTGGGTAGGCGCGGGCGTCGATCATCCGAATGTGGCGGCCCCTCAACTGATCGTCAGCATTTGTTGCCGATGATCGCGCTGGGGAGCTTGCTTGCGATCGTCCGCGGCAAACCCAACGCCGCAAGGGATTCCTACGATGAGAGCTTCGCGAGCCGCCGCTGTTGAAAGCCCGCAGGGTGCCGCCATCCTCGGGTTCGACACGCGTTGGTTCGCCCCCGAAAGCGGTTTGTGGAGCCGCGGGGAGGGCCCCGGGGCCCGCGCCGCCGCCTGCAAGGTTCTGGACCCCAATTCCCCCCTAGGCTCCCGCGATCGACGGTTGGCGGACGCCGCCCAGACGGCGATGGATCTGATGATCACCGAGATCCTGGGCTGGCAGTTCCTGGCGAGCGACGCGCCGGTCTGGCGCTCGCCCCTCGATCAGGATCGTGTTGGGTGACCGGGCGCGCTTGGAGGGATACGCCGCCGGCAACCTCAGGCGCGCCATCGTCATCGGCGACTCGCGCCCTTCCCACTACCTCGCCCAATCCGTCGGTTTTCTTGAGACGGGGCTGTTGCCGAGGATCGATTCCTTCAAGTCCTTCAACGGTCTCGTCGTCATTCTCAAGGACGCCTGCTTCATCGATCCGCGACTGCTTTTTCCGAAACTCCTGGAGTTCGAGTGCGTCGAAACCACCCGGGCCGAGTTGAGTGAGTTCGTCCTACAGCAGAAGCTCTGCTGCATGCGCTTTATCCGCCGGGGG
This sequence comes from Caulobacterales bacterium 32-69-10, assembly GCA_002280485.1. Next base: position 20,803 of record NCED01000008.1, on the reverse strand, counting down.
AACGACAAGGATTTTTCGGTGATCCGGCGCCTTGTGGCCTCGCGCCTCCCAAGCGAGGGCCAAGCTCGCGGAGGCCCGGCGGCCTGGATCTTCATCGACATCGAGAAGAAGAGGTTCGCCAACCAGCTCGAGGTGCTCGCTGCAGCGGTCAGGCGCCTCGCTGCCGACGCCAAGGCCTCAGGTCAGCGCCTGAATGTGCTTTGGGACGGTTGGACCATCCAGGGCGGCAACCGAACCCCCCGCGATGAGCTTATCATTTCCCAGGCTGTAGCCATGATTCAGCAGATTAGGGACTTGTCCGGCGCTGATTACGACGATGAGATGTTGTTCGACCGCGACCTGCTGGAGAAGCTGAGTAGGGGCACGACGGCCCAGGTCGCTCTGGCGAGCTACGGCACCGCATCCATGATGGCCAGCCTGCTGGCGGGCACGCCGTGCGTAACCTGGGGTGTAAGGGACTATGTTCGGGACGCCGAATTCCTAGACACGTCCAACGCCGAGGTCATCAGCGAGCCTGAACTCATCGTGCTCGGATCGCCGGACCTGAAGCCGAGCTTCCAGAACTTCGAAATTCCGCCCGCCGAGGCGATCGGCGCGATCGACCGCCTGCTGGCGCAGCGGCAGCCCGTGGCGGCCAGTTGACTCGGTTCGGCCCATCAACCAGAAACGGCCAAGTATCCGTGCGTTTTCGCGCCGCGCCTGAGGCCGCCGTGAATGCTTGGATGCTACAGCGACTTTGTCCAGCGCGCGTTGGGGTGTGACATGCTTGTGGTAATCCCCGCCCGCTACGCTTCGGGCCGCCTCCCCGGCAAGCCGCTCGTGGACATCGCCGGCAAGCCGATGATCATCCGTACGTTCGAACGCTGCATATCGGCGGTGGCGCCGGAGCACGTGATCATCGCCACAGACGACGATCGCATCCGCACTGCCGTGGAGGCCTTTGGAATACAGTGCGTGATGACGTCGAGCGACTGTCTGACCGGGACGGACCGGATCGCGGAAGTCGCCGATCTCTATCCGCGCCCCTTCTACATCAACGTCCAGGGGGACGAGCCCTGCTTCAACCCTGACGACATCACCAAGCTGATAAAGGCGGCCACCGAGCGGCCGGAGTCCATCTGGAACGGCTATTGCCCGATCCGGTCCCACGAGGAGTTCGTCAGCCGCGGCGTGCCCAAGTTCGTCTTCAGCGAGGACGAGCGCCTGCTCTACGCCAGCCGTGCGCCGGTGCCAGGCAGCAAGAGCGGCGAGTTCGTGTTCGGCCACAGACAGGTCTGCGCCTATTCGTTTCCTGCGGCCGGGCTGAAAGCGTTCCGCGCCCAGGGGAAAAAGACGCCTCTGGAAGCGGTCGAGGACATCGAAATCCTCCGGTTTCTCGAGCTTGGATTCGAGGTTCGGCTGATCGCGATGTCCGAGGTTTCGGTCCCGGTCGATCATCCGTCGGATGTGGCGGTTGCCGAGCGCCGGCTGTTGGAAATGGGATGGTCGTGACGGGATCCCCGGTCGCACCAGCCGCTCGCGGCGAGGCCAGGGCTCAGGTGCTGGGTTCATGGCGCGGCTTCGCACCCACGAGAGCGCCAGACGGAGACGTGTGATGGACTGGCTCTACAAGGGGCGGACGGTCGCCGTCCGGTCGGCGATCCTCGGCCCTGGCCCCTGCGCCATCACCTTCCAGTCAGCTCGGTTCGATGGGGTAGACCCCAACTGGATCGATCAGCAGGGGTTTGCGGAGACCTTCTTCAGCAAGCGGGGCCTGAACGCGATTCACGTCCTGCCCTCGCACAACCACTGGTACCAGGCCGAAACCGAGGCCGTCGTCAAAGCGATCACCGGAGCGACGAAGGGCAGGGCCCTGACCACCTACGGCTCGTCGATGGGCGCCTACGCATCGATCCGCTTCGCCCCGGCGATCGGGGCCAAGCGGGTTCTGGCTCTCTCCCCGCAGTTTTCGATCGATCCGGAAAAGGCGCCGTTCGAACAGCGATTCACCCGCTTCTTCCGACGCGACAAATTCGTCGCCGATACCTTCGATTCCGCCGCCTACGACGACATCGCGACCTATGTCATCTACGGGGCCTTCGACGCGGACGCCGAACACGCGAGGCTGATCGCGGAAGCCGTCCCCAATAGCCAGCTTCTCCCGATCCGCTTCGGAGGTCACCCCATAGGTCCCATACTTAAGGAATCGGGCCTCCTCACCAGCATGACCCTGGGCCTGGTACTCAAGGGAGAGTTCGATGAGCGCGAGTTCCGGTCGGTGCTGCGGGCGACCCGCCGGCAGAGCGCCAACTATATGCGTGCACTCTACCAGGCCGCCCGCACACGCCGTTACAGCCGGCGCGTGCTCGCGATCGGGCGGGCGGCGCTGGAGATATCCGCACTCAACGACAAGCTCCGCGGCGACCTTGCGAGCCGGGCCCTGGACGCCGGCGACCTGGAACTCGCCAAGCGCGCCCTGTCCGAAGCAGACCTCGCTCGCATCGACAACAAGACGCGGCTCCGTCTGGGGGCCAAGCTTCAGCGCCAGGGCGCCGCATCGCTCGCCGCGGCGGTTCTCAAGGATTGCGAGCTGGCCGTGTAGGCCAGGCCCGCCGCCTTATTCGTAGAGGTACGACAGGAAGGACGCGTCGCGCTGCGCGCAGAAGTCCAATTCCTTGCGCCACTTCTCAGTGAGTTGCTTGATGCCCTCGGGCGAGAGTTCGCGCCGGTAGCGGCCGGGCGAGATGTCTGCGCCCTTCCACGTCCCGCCTACCTTGACCCAGTCCGGGTTGTTGAACAGGCTTTCCGGCCGCTCGCCGATGAGCTTTTCGGCCACCGAACTCGGGGAACAATCGAACACCCGGCACAAGTTATCGACCAGCAAATCGAACGCCGAGCAAAGCTGAGCATACGATGTGTAAGTTGTATCGTCGCCCGTCGGCCCTTCCGAAATCGCCATCATGGGCGCATAGGCCGCGAAGTTGTTTCGGCCAAGGGCGTACTTCTCCAAGCCCATGGCTTCGACTTTAAGGCGCTTGCGCTCGGCCTCTTCGGGCGAATCCTTGGTGTTGGGGTGCTGGAGTGCCCACCAATACTGGTTGCAAGCCAGATCGCGCGGATCGCGAAAATGCACCATGACCTTGAAGCGGGAGACGTCGATCTCAGGGTTCCAGTGCCGTGGCCCCTGGAACCACCAGATCGTGTTCGCATCGGGGTCGACGAAGGTGCCCTCTTCCTCAGGGCCCGGCGCGGCGAGGGCGGGCTTGGTGAGCCGGCGCATCTTTGTCCCTTGGGGGGCGATGACTCGCATGATCCGATCCAGGGACGCGGTGCCGCTCGTCGCCGACGTCAAAACGATATATGCCACCAAGTTGCTCCTCGAATACAGTCACCAAACTTGCCGCTGGCGGCTCTAATTCTCGCACTATATGCGGCGACTATCACTTTCGTGCAACCGACCGCTGAGACTTCTGTTTTGTCTTAGGTTCTCCCAAGACCCGCTATCGGGGCGGTGAAGGCGTCCCTCGGGCGGACGTCGGCTACCGACGATTGCTTCTCCGACGATCCTCCGACCGCCTTGGCGCCGACGAACGCCTCGTAAGCGAGCAGATATTCCCGCGCCATCCGCAGGGCGTCGGAGACGGCCGGGACGCCGGCGCGAAGCGTCGCCCACATCTCCGGGTCGGCGGCGCGTTCGATTGTCTCGGCCAGGTGGTTGGCGTCGCCGACGCGGAAGTGCAGGCCCGAGACCCCGTCGATGATCTTTTCCGCCATGCCGCCGATGCCGCTGCAGATGACCGGGCGCCCGGCGCCATAGGCTTCCTGGATGACGATGGGGCTGTTCTCCCACCAGTTGCTGGGCACCAGGACGTAGTCGCAAGCCGACATCAGCCGATGGACGGAGGCGTTGTTGTAGGGGCCGGAGTAGGTGAGGAAGGGATATTTCTCGACCAGGCCGGTGAAGCGCTGGGTGAAGGCCTCGCCCTGGCCGATGACGTTGCCGTGGATACGAAGGCGGATGCGCCGGGCCAGTTCGGGCTTTTCAGCGATCGCCTCGGCCGCCTCGAGCAGGGTGTCGACACCCTTGAAGGGGTTGATCTGCCCGAAGTAGCCGATGGTCCAGGGGGGCTCGCGGCGGGTTTCGCCAGCGGCTAGCCGCGGCGCGTGGGGCAGGCCGTTCTCGATCACCCGGATGCGCGAGGCGTCGAGCCCCCAGTCCGCGAACCGGCCGGCGAGGAAGGCGCTGGGCGAGATGAAGCCGGCCATGGTTTCGAAGGCCTGCATGAAGCCCTGGCGGCGCTGGATGAACTTCTGCGCGGTGTGTTCGGGGAAGCACGCGGCGCAGGCCTGAGGCGACGCCGCCTCGCACAGCAGGCGCGCCGGCCGGGTCACCATCTGCCCGTGGTGCTGGCAGATCGGCAGGAACTCGTGAAGCGTCAGCACCTTGGCGACCGGCCGGCCCGAGGGCAGCAGGCCAAGGCCCCGGCCGATGGAGCCGATGCCGATGTTCATGAAGTGGTGGAAGTTGACCAGCCCCACCCCCTCCTCGTCGAGGATCCGGGCGAGCTGGCCGGCCAAGGCCGGGGAGCCCAGCTGGTAGAAATGGTCGTAGACCTGGGGCTGATAGATCAGCGCGCGCTCCAGGCCGGAGCCCAGCATCAGCCGGCCCCGGTCCTGCTCGGCGCAGGCCGCGATGAACAGGGGGTCGAGGCCGAGCCCCTTCATGCCCTCGAACAGAGTGTGGGCGGCGATCTCGGCCCCGCCCTTCGAGATCGACGGATGGGTGTGGGAGAAGATGGCGATCCGCCGTCCGGGGCCCACGGCCTGCGATTTCGACACGCTCGGTTGCTTGCTCATGCGTTGTTGATCTTCGCCAGGATGCGCGGCGTGTTGGTCCAGCCGATCCTCTGGGCCGCGCCGGTGATGATCGCCGCCGGGCCGCCGGTCGGGCTCTTGAGGTCCCCGGCATAGCCGCCCAGCTTGAACGGGATGGCGGGAAAGCTCGCCAGGAAGGGGGCGGTGGACGACAAGAAGCACTCCGACGAGCAGACCTGGCTGGCCTGGCCCAGAAGCGACTGTTCGATCTGCACATAGGCCATGGGCACGTCCTCGGTGCGGAGGATGTCGGAAATCTCGCCGCCGCCGCGGGTCACGTGGATGTCGCGGGCCCCGAACAGGAAACGCTCGGCCTCAACGGCCTTGAGAATCTCCGGCAGATGATGGAACGCATAGTCGCCGTCGTCGACGAAGATCAGGCTGCAGGGGGCGTCCACGCTGGTCGCAAGATCTTCGAACAGGATGATCGTCTCGGCGCGCAGGGCCGAACTGCTGCCCACCAGCACCACGCCGACGTCTGGGCCGGCCAGCCGGGACATGGTGCTCAGCCGGTCGATGAGCAGAAACAGGTCGCTGCGGTCGCTCGGCGCGGCGAAGATGAAGCAGCAGCGGGCGGGGGCGACGGAGTAGGGCTGGATGGGCCCCATCTGCTCGCGTTGCTCCTGCTTGGCGGCTTTCGCGAGCGCCGGAAAGAACGGCTCCGCGTCGAGGGCGGGGTAGAGCCGTAGCACCGCATTGAGGTCGACCGCCGTCCCGAGCCGGCGCAGGGCCTGGGTCTCGACCGCGTAGTTGGCGGAATCGTCGTCGCCGAACCCGACCTTGAGCACCGCTCCGCCCAGGTCGGTGGCCGGGATGACGCCCGGGAAGACCCCGACGAAGCCGGCGCGCTCGATGAGCTTGTCGCAACCCGGATAGATGCTGGCCAGATCCGCCCTCGCTTTCCAGGTCAGGCTGGCGGGATCGGCGCGCAGAATGGTCGCCCCGAGCTTGAGGGTGAGGGACTCCACCGGCTTGAGAGGGCTGAGCACCCAGCCGGTGGCGATGCAGCCGAAGCTCGGCAGGACCAGGACTTCGTCGACCGCGACCTGAGCCGGCAAGGCGTTGCGGGGGGTCGGCGCCCAGCTGATCGGGCTGGCCAGCATGCGCTGCAGAGCCTGGGTGTTGCCGGTATGGCACTGGGCCTGGACATTGCTGAAGTGCTCGAAGAAGTCGGTCTTCGACATCAGGCGCAGCGGCCGCAGCCCCTGGATCTGCTGCCGCGGGTCCCCGTTCAGATAGAGATAGACCTCGGAACCGGCGGCGGGCCGCCAGTCCGAGAGCAGGACGCCGAGGAAGCCGCTGGCGCCAGGCCCCAGGTCCTCCCGGTCGATATGGGTGAAGGAGAAGCCCCCGGCGATCTTCTGCCGATCGACGACCACGACGGGGAAGTCCACGACGTCGCTGCGCCGCATCCAGCCGATGAGCCAGACACAGCCGTTGTCGTCGATCGCCGCCGCCTCGATGCGCCCGGACGGGCGGTCGTTGGCCGGGCGGAAGACCTGTTCGGTGAGGGGCTGGGCCTCGGTGCGCAGGTCGGACAACCGCGCCAGCAGATCGAACGCGGTCCCCACCGGCGCGCGCGGGGTCACCGCGACGGGATTAGCGTCCGGACCGTCTAGGTGCCCCATGAAAAGGCCCAGCGGCGGGGCTGGGATCTTGCTCTTCAGCACAAGGCGGGGCTCGGCGAAGCGGACCCGGACCAGCTTGTCGTGCCGATCAGGAAGCAAGGCCTTGAGCCCGGCCAGGGCCTCCGGCGGGAAATGGAAGCCGGGGCGGGTGTCGCGGCCCAGCAGGGCGACCAGATCGTCACGCTTTCCACCGGTTTCGCATTCGGCGACGACGACCTCATCGACGACCAGCTGAAGACGCACGGGCCGCCCTGGCTGCTTAAGGTCGAGCGCCCAGCCGGAGACCCCGTCCAGCCGGTCCAGCCGATCCAAGTGACCTCGAACAGTCTCGGGACGCTTGTCAGTCAGTGTCGCGGACGCCAGGCGCTCCCCGGCGGCGGCGGACTTGGTCGAGAGGTCGGCCATGGGCAGGAACGTTCCCCGTGGAGCAGTCAACACCCGCTCAATAAAGCCCACCTTTGCGCAGAAAGAGGCAAATTATCCCTGAACGAAGAACGGGCGCGCCGCGCCCGCCCTAAGTTCGGAAGGCCGGCTTCAGGCTTCCGCCACCGCACGGGCGAACAGGACCCGGATGGCCTTGGCCTCGCCCACGGGGGGGGCGCCCAGGGCGCAGCGCAGGTCCACGAACAGGAGGCGATTGGGGCCGCAGCTATGCTCGATGGCGCCGTCCAGGGAGCCCTCCGCGCCGCCTTCGTCCAGATGCGAGCCTTCGACGACCAGCACGCCGCCCTTTTTCTTCGTCCACAGGGCCACGATCGGATCGCGGGCGAGACGGGACAAGGCCTTCGCGTCCGCCGCCAGGGCGGAGACATCGGCGTACTCGGTTTCGTCGAGCTCGATCTCTTGCAGGAAGAGGAGCTCGAGGAGGCTGCGGGCCTCGTCGGCCGGGTCGAGCTGGGCGCTGCCGGAGGCGCCCTCCTTAGGCCGCAGCAGCGAACGGTCGTAGGCGCCGACGTGGTTGAGGAACTTGAGGAAGTCGAAATCGGGCTGGGCCAGCCATCCGTGCGCGCGCATCCACTCAAGCTGATCGGGATGGCGGTCGAACGGCTTCGGCGGGGCCTCCTCTTCCCCCAGCTGCCCCACGATCTTGCTGGCCCGCTGGATCAGCGCCGCGTCGCTGCCCTCGACCTTGACGATAAGCCGGGTCACCGCATCCGGAGTCGGCGGGGAGATGGTGAAGTTGAACCCGAGAAAGCCGTCGCCCAGGCCCGCATCAACGAGGTCCTGTCGGAACTGATCGACCGCGCCGGCGCCGACGCAAACATCGTCTATGAAGGCAAGAACTCTCCGATCACGGACACTGGCGATATCAGAGAATATCCAACCGCCAATCTTGTCCGGTGATGTGTAGTCTATAGCGCCCCGTAACAATGAATATCTCCCTTGCTCGCCGGTTCAGTTCTCTCGCGACCCCAGCCCAACTGCAAGGGTTGGGCCATCCCAGAATGGGCTGCGATCCCTTGGACGCAGCCTAAAGAGGCGCCGCGAACGGCGATTCTCCATTTTGGGTGCATCGCAGCATTTTTCCGTCCCGCTTTCGCACACAAGAGGGCTTTGCGCCAGCGCCAGTCGGGACCGACCGCCACTCACGCGAAGCTGCAGCTGACCGCGCCCAGCCCGTCGACACTCGCCGAGATCGGAACCTGAGGCCCAACTTCGAATGAGCCCGTCAGCGAGGCGGTGGCCAGGACCAGTCCTCGCTGCAGACCGCCGTGGTCGCGCATCAGGTTGGCGAAAGCGGGAATGGGAGCGAAGGGATCCATCAGCGGGTGGCCTCCGACGACGTCGGCGAGCACTACGTCGCCTGCGCGCATGACGGTGCGCATCCGGAGAAAATCCAACGACCTCCAGTCGCGGCGGAATGGCCCGGTGACGAACCCCCCGCTCGAAATGTGATCGGCCAGGCCGTCCAGACCGCCGCCGGCGCGGCTGGCGGCCCGCATTTCGGCCTGTGAGGCGAAACCGAAGCGGGGCGCGAGGATCTCCAGAGCAGGGGCCGCTTCGACCGCGCCAGCGACCTCCTCGTAGCTGTACGGGTCTGTCCGGGCAGGCAGATCCTCGGTCAGACGGAACACCACCTCACCTTCGACGACCCGCAGGCCCGAGGGGCTGCCGGGAACCGTGGCTCCGGAGGGATACAGCGCCTCGATGGGGGCCCGCACCGGCCTTTCGCCGGACTTATAGGTGAAGGCGATCTTCCATCCGAGCAAGGGGGCCGCGAGCCGGCCGGCCACGAGGTCGACGATCTCCTGCGCCTCGGCCGCGGTACGGGGCCGGGCCTCTTCCGGCAAGGCCTTGAGCGAGAGCTCTCCCCGTCGCATCCGCAGGATCAGGTCGGCGGCGGCGGCGGCGGTCGGACGGTCAGCCATGATGTCGCTCCTTGAAGGCCGCAAGGGCGGCGAAACCAGCCGCACCGCAGCAGAACCCGCCCCCTGCCCGATTTTTGCAATGTGGCGCCCGGGGGAAGCGGCCCAGCCAAAATGGGACGCAACACCTTCGCGCAGCGAGCGAAATGATTTTGCCGCAGTGCGGAAATATGCTGAATGCGACATTAAGTACGAAGGCGACGGGCTATGCGGGTCGGGTGGGTCACAGCTGTCGAGGACAGGCGGATCGCAAGCTTCCGCTATCGCGTCGAGGCGCCGGCGGCCGGCCTGCGCGCCCGGGGGCATAAGGTCGAGTTGCTCGACCCGGCGCTGGCCGACAGCTACGACGTCATCGTCTTCTCGAAGGCCTATTCGGCGGAGCATCGTGCGCTGGCCAAGTCGGTGAAACGGCGGGGTGGTCGCGTCGTATTCGATATTTGCGACAATCACTTCTACAACCCGTTCGATCTGCCGAAGTACCGCCGCGCTCGCGACGACATCAATGAGATGATGTCCCTGGCGGACCGGGTGATCTGCTCCACGTCCACCCTGGCCGGGGTGGTGCGTGAGGAGATGGGCGGCGGTGTCGAGCCGATGGTCGTGGGCGATGTCGTCGAACGCTACAGGGTTCGCACCGCGCCGCCCACCGCCGAGGGCCCCCTGCGCCTGACCTGGTTCGGCTCGCACGGCTCTCCCAACGCGCCGTCAGGAATGAGCGACCTGCTGTTGATCCGCAAGGAACTGGAGGCGCTCGCCGCCCACCACCCGGTGGAGCTGACCGTGTGCAGCAACAGCCGGGAAAAGTTCGAACAGATCGTCGAGCCGATGCGGGTGCCGTCCCGCTATGTGGAATGGTCGCTCGAGAGCTTCCCCGACCTGCTGGCTCAAACCGACGCCGCCATCCTGCCGATGACGATCAACCCGTTCACGGCGTGCAAGACCCACAACCGGCTCACCACGGCGCTCTATGCGGGCGTGCCGGTGGTCGCCTCCGGTATTGAGAGCTATCGCGAGTTCGATCGCTACTGCACCCTTGACGACTGGACGGGCGGGCTGGAAGCCATCGTCCTCAACCGCGACGAAGAAGGCCAGCGGGCGCTGCGCTCCCGCGAGCATATCGACGAGCGCTGGACCACTGAGGCCCTTTCGGCGCAGTGGGAGGCCGCCCTGGCGCTGCCGCTCAGCATGCCCGCGCCGGCCAGCCGCCTGAATGGTTTGCGGCTCCAGGGCCGACTTGATGCTGTGGCCCGCCGGTCGGTCACGGGTTGGGTTCGGGCCCCTCTGAAGCCCGACCTTCAGCTCCAGGTGGTGTTGGAATGCGATGGTGAACCGGTCGCCATGACCTTGGCCTCGGCCCCGCGCCCCGATCTGCAGAAGGCCGGCGTCGCGTCCGACTGCGGCTTCGCCCTGCCCCTGCCGCCCAGGCTGGTCGGCGCGGCGATCTCCCGTCTTACCGTGCGGGTGCTCGAATCGGGCTGGGTCGTCGGCGAGAACCCCATCCTCCTGGCCGAGGACGATCACGCCAGCTTCGCACCCAACCGGCTCGGCGCCGCCCCCCTGTCGCTGCGCGGCGTGTTCGAGACCCAGCCGGAAGAGCGTTGGGACGTCAACGAAGCGATCACGGCCCAGGAGCGGCTGCTCGCCGAACTAGAGCAGGAGAGCGCCAAACGGCCCCGGCCCCAGGCCGACGCGCAGGCGGCCTCGCCCCGGCGCTCCAATCAATTCAGGCAGTTGCTGCGCTCAGGAGCGGACTCGCAACTCTAAAGCTGATAACTGTCCGATCATGCTTGGTCTCTAAGCTTGGTCAGATGCGGTTCTCCTCGTTGGGTGAAATTGTGTCCGCCGGCTTCGACTGGCCGGTTCGAATGCGCTTGGAAGCGCGGACCGGCTTAGCGGCCTGGCCGGCGCCCAGCCAGGGGAAGGTCTGACGTGCGTTCGGTCCTCTGGGTCCACGAAGATCCCGATCCGTTGAGTTCAGGAGAGCTTCGCCGCCTGGGCGTCCCGGCCCTGGCGGTGGAGGGCCATGAATGGTCGTGCAGCTTCGCGCCCGCGGCGCTGGCCGGAACGTGGCCTCGGGCGGAAATCGCGGTGGTGCCCCTCGCCGCCGCCCGCGTGCTTCCGTTCCTGCATCCGACAACCCGCGTGATTCTGGAGGTCGACTGGCGCACGGCCGATCAGGACGTCGAGGCGGCCAGCGTCCTGTCCGCCCTCGGTCGCCGCATCGCCGGCGTTGTCGCCCGGGGGCCTCGCGGAGCCGCCTGGGCTGACGGCGTGCTCGAAGGCGCCGCGCCGGTATGGCTCGTCCCCGATCCGGCGGTGCGCCGGGTCGAGATCGCCGCGGCGGCCGTTCAGCTTGGGCTCTTCCGCCCGCCCGAGGACCCTGCGGAACTGCCGGAGGGGCTGGCCCTGTGGTTCTCGGAGCCGGGTGACAATGTGGCCGAGGAGGAGATTGAGGCGCTGGCCCGTCTGTGGCGTTCGGAAGAGACCTCGCCTCGCCTGGTGGTGGCTCCAAGATTCATCCGCGACTGGCTTGTGCAGAGCGGCGTGAAGGCGGCGAATGTCGAATGGTCGCCGGAGACGCTGCAGCTCGCGTTCTCCAAGGCCGAGCACTGCGTGTTCGTGGGCCCGGAGGGCTACAGCCAGGCGCGCCGCAGGACCCTGGCGCTCCGCTGCGGCGCCCCGGCCGCTGCGGCCCTCTCCCCCGCGCCCTCAGCTTTCGAGCCGGCCCAGGTCGCCGCGGGCTGGGAGGAGGTCCTCTCCCAGGTCGGGGCGGGCGAGGCTGCGCGCGTGGGCCGCACGAACACGCCCGTGCGGCTCCTTGCTTTCCTGGATCTGATCCAGGATCTCGACCCGCTTCTGCCGCTCCTGGACGCGCTCCGCACCCGCCCCGACGTGCACCTCGATGTCGCCGTGACCAGCTGGGCCAGCCGCAGGAGCCCCCGTGTGGGCGCCGAGCTTCAGGCCCGTGGCCTCGCTTACGAGATCCTCGACCGCGGCGCTGTGCTCGAAGGCCGAGGGCCAGTGCTGCGGGGGGTGGACGGAGTCCTGGCGGCCGCCGAGAGCAGCTTGGGCGCCCACGCCTGCACCCACACCCTGTTCCAGCGCGCCCACGAGGCGCGGACGCCGACCTTCGCGATGCAGCATGGGGTGGAGAACGTTGGCCTGCATCACGTGTCCGGCGAGGACGACGCCAGCGTGACGGCGGACTATCTGTTCGTCTGGTTCCCCTGGGACCGCACGCCGCCCTCGGTTCCAGCGGCGCTTCGACCGCGCCTCGTGCATGTCGGACGGCCCGGTCCGCCGAAGCCGGAGCTTGCCGATCTCGGGGCCAATTTCGCCGCCTTCGATTCCGTGGTCGCCGTGTTCGAGAATCTCCACTGGAGCCGGTACGATCAGAACTGGCGGACCCGCTTTCTCGCCGACTGCACCGAGTTCGCCTTCGCCGAGCCAAGCCGGGCGGTGATCCTGAAGCCTCACCACGCCGGGCTGTGGTCGGTGAAGAACCGCCACCTGATCCCACAATGGCCATCCAACCTCATCGTGGCCGATCCGACCGACGCCTTCTGGGAGCCGTTCACGGCGGGCGCCCTGGTGCACCTCGCCGACGTGGTCATCACTACACCGTCGACGGTGGCCCTGGACGCGGTGCAGGCCGGCAAGCCGGTGGCGGTCGGCGCCTACGGTCTCGATCTGCGGGCCTATGCGCCCCTGCCGCTGCTGCAGAAGGCCCAGGACTGGTCGGATTTCATTGCCCAGGTGGCGACGGTGGACAACGCGCGGCGCCGCGCCACCTTTCTGGCCCGGACGGCCGTCGGCGACCGGCCAAGTGAAAGGGCGGCTGACTATATCGTTTCCGCCGCACGGCAATGGCGCGAGAGAAGCGGCGAGGCCGGCAAGGCGTGGAGCAGGGCCAGCAATGGGTGAGGCGGTGGACATCTTCGTCGGGGCCGATCGGTCCCAGTTGCTGGCGGTGGCGGTGCTTGAGCATTCGATCCGCCGCCACACCTCGGCGCACATCCGTCTCAGCCCGCTCATCGACCTCGACCTGCCGGAGCCGGCAGACCTGCGGCAGGGGTCGCGGACCAACTTCTCGTTCGCCCGCTTCGCCATTCCCGAGTTGATGGAACGCCGGGGCAAGGCCCTTTACCTCGATGCGGACATGCTGGTGTTCCGCGACATCCGAGAGCTGTGGGCGATTCCGTTCGAGGGCTCCGTGATCATCATCCAGGAGGACGTGCCCGGGCATGCGGCCGTGACGAAGCGCAAGGGCGCGCCGGGCAAGCGGGTGAAGCAGTGCTCCGTGATGCTCATCGACTGCGCCCGAGCCCGTTGGAACGTGCGCGACATCGTCGCCGGACTGGACGGAAGCTATACCTATGAGCAGTTGATGTATGAGCTGTGCATCCTGCCCGACGACAAGGTCCGCTTCGCCGTGCCGTTTGAATGGAACAGCCTCGAGTATTACGATCTCGACACCCGGCTGATCCACTATACTGACATGAACACGCAGCCCTGGGTTTCGCCTCACAACCCCAATGGCCGGCTCTGGTTCAAGGAGGTTCTGCTCATGGTGGAAACCGGCGCGCTGTCCGAGGGAACCCTTCGCCGGGAGGTGGAACTGGGCTATTTCCGGCCGTCATTGCTCGACGAACTCGCCGAGATGCCCCACGAGGCAGGTTTCGACGCCGCCGCCGCCCGCCGATATGAGGCGATCGACCACAAGGCCGGCTTCGTCAAACATGCCGAGGTGTACGCGCGAAAGAAGGCGCGCGCCGAAGCGGTGCAAGCGGCGGCGGGCGCGCCGGTGCTACAGCGTAACGCCTGATCCCATCCCTGCGAGACGGTCCAAGCCATGTCCGACGCCGAACTGCGCAAAGAAGCCAAGCGGGCCTACAAAGCCAAGGACTTCGCCGGTGCGGCGGAGCTCTACGGACGGCTGGTCGAGCCCCCCGGGTCGGGGGAGGAGCTGAGCTCCGACCGGGCCGGCTACGCCGCAGTGCTGGCCAACCTCGGCCGCCTGGACGAGGCCGCCGTGCAGTTGGAGCAGGTGGTCGCCGCTTCGCCAGGCGACGCCGCGCGTCGCCACAAGCTGGGCGAGATCCTGTCGCGCCTAGGCCGGCACTCTGAGGCGCTGGACCAGTTGGCCGAGGCGGCACGCATCGAGCCCCAGGCCGCCGATCACCACTGGCGCATCGCCGTCGAACTCAGGACGCTGGGCCGGGAGCGGGAGGCGCAGGCGGCCCTTCAAAGCGCGCTGGCGCTAAACCCAAACCACACCGAGGCGCAGATTTTCCAGCTCGAACAGGTGCTGGCGTCGTCCCCTGAGCGGGACGGCCAGTTCGCCGAGCTGGAGACCGCGACAGGGGGCGTCCGCGATTTCCCCGCGTCGTCGCGGGTGCTCCTCCGCCAGACTCCGGTGATGATCGCCGTCGAGGCTGTGCTCATCACGGGCTTGGCGGTCTGGCTCCGCAGCCTGATGGCCTGATCGGGCAAATATGCGGCGTCCGACTGGGTCTTCCCTTGAAGAACGACCGGCGCGGCGTCGCCGCTACCCAGGTCTGTAGGCCTGCCGGTACCAATCCACAAACCGCGGCAGGCCCTGCTCGAGCGTCACCGCCGGGTCATAGCCGGTCAGGGCGTGCAGTTTTGAGATGTCGGCGAAGGTGGCGCTCACGTCCCCGGGCTGCATGGCGCAGAACACCTTCTGGGCTTCCCGACCGATCGCCCGCTCCAGGGTGGCGATCATGTCGATCAGGCCGACGGGGCGCCCGGCGCCGATATTGAACAGCCGGTTCTCAGGCCTCTCGGGCGGCTGGTCCACGACGCCGATGATCCCGTCGACGATGTCATCGACGTAGGTGAAGTCCCGCGCCAGGCGCCCTTCGCCATAGACCTCGATCGGCTGTCCCGAGAGGATGCGCCGGGTGAAGCTGAAATAGGCCATGTCGGGGCGTCCCCACGGCCCATAGACGGTGAAGAAACGCAGCCCCGACTGAGGCAGGCCATACAGCGACGCATAGGCTGTGCTCATCAGCTCGCCCGAGCGCTTGGTGGCGGCGTAGAGCGAGGCGGGATGGTCCACCGGGTCGTCCTCACGGAACCCGGACGTCGACAGGGGGCGCTCGCCGTAGACGGAGCTGGAGGACGCGTAGACGAGGTGCTCGAACCCTTCGAAACGGCGGCACGCCTCGAGCACCGACAGATGGCCCGCCAGGTTGGAGCGTTCGTAGTCGAAGGGATGGTCGATCGAGTTGCGCACGCCGGCCTGGGCGGCGAGGTGGATCACGCGCGTGGCGCCGGTCCGGCGCAGCAGGGCGCCGAAAGGCGCGGCTTCGGCGACGTCCGCCTCCACTAGCCGGAAGGCAGGATTGGAGGTCAGCCGGGCCGCCCGGGCCCGCTTCAGGGCGGGGTCATAGTAACTGTTGAAGTTATCGACGCCGACGACATCCTCGCCGCGGGCGAGCAGGCGCTCGGCCACGTGCATGCCGATGAAGCCCGCTGCGCCTGTGACGATGATGGACACGGGCGTCTGATCTCACTGCCAAACCGAGTTGGCCCCTTAGCCTTGCGGTGGGAGCGTGTCGAGCCTCAGCCGGCCTGCGGGTTGGGCGGCGGGTCCATGCGGGGCCCTCGCCGGCCGACCGAGATGTATTTGAAGCCGCGGCCGCGCATGTCCTCCGGGCGGTAGACGTTTCTCAGATCGACCAGGGCCCGGTCGCGCATCAGAAGGCCCAGGCGGTTGAAGTCGAGGGCGCGGAACTGGTCCCACTCGGTGATGATGACGATTACATCAGCGCCCTCCGCCGCCTCATAGGGGCCGGTGCAGAAGGTCACGTCGGTCAGCAGCTTCTCGGCTTCATGCATCCCCTCGGGATCGAAGGCCTGGATCTTGGCCCCCATCGCCTGGAGGGCGGGGATGATGTCCAACGCGGGAGCGTCGCGCATGTCGTCGGTATTCGGCTTGAAAGTGAGGCCGAGCACCCCGACGGTCTTGCCGGCGACCTCGCCGCCCAGGGCCTCGACGACCTTGCCGGCCATGCGCTTCTTGCGGCTGTCGTTCACCGCCACGGTGGCCTCGACCAGGCGCGAGGGCGCGCCGGCGTCGGCCGCCGTGCGGACGAGGGCCAGGGTGTCCTTGGGAAAGCAGGATCCGCCATAGCCGGGGCCCGCGTGCAGGAACTTGCGCCCGATGCGGTTGTCCAGGCCAATCCCGCGCGAAACTTCCTGAACATCCGCCCCAACGGCCTCGCACAGGTCGGCCATCTCGTTGATGAAGGTGATCTTCAGCGCGAGGAACGCATTGGCGGCGTACTTGATCAGCTCGGAGGTGCGCCGACCGGTGAACATGATCGGCGTTTCGTTGAGGAAGAGCGGCCGGTAGAGCTCGCGCATCACGTCACGGGCCCGTTCGCTGTCGGCGCCGACGACCACCCGGTCCGGCCGTTTGAAGTCCGCGATCGCGGCGCCTTCGCGCAGAAATTCCGGATTGGAGACGACCGCGAAATCTCCATCGGGCCGAACCTTGCGGATGATCGCCTCGACCTCGTCGCCGGTGCCCACGGGGACGGTGGATTTGGTGACGACGACGGTGAAGCCGTCGATCAGGCCCGCGATCTCCTCGGCGGCGGCGTAGACGTAGGACAGATCGGCGTAACCGTCGCCCCGCCGCGACGGGGTTCCAACGGCGATGAACACCGCATCGGCGTGCGAACGGCCTCGGCCGCCTCGGTGGAAAAGAACAGCCGCCCTTCGCGGACGTTGGTGGCGACGAGCTGCTCGAGGCCCGGCTCATAGATCGGGATCTCGCCGTTCCTGAGGCGCTCGATCTTGGAGGCGTCCTTGTCGATACAGGTGACGATGTGGCCGAAATCGGCGAAGCAGGCGCCGGACACCAGGCCGACATAGCCCGTACCGATCATCGCAACGTGCATGGGTTTCCGCTCTCAAAGTCGTGCCGATCACGGCGCCCGCCACTCATCATCGAAAATTCTAAAGGGCGGGTAAGGACGGGGATAGAGCAGGCGTATGACCATGCGATCACAGAGCGATCTAACCACAGCGCATGACCCCCCTAGGTTACGGGGGAGGCCTTTTTGAGGATGAGCGCTCGGCAAAGCGTCTTGGAATCGGCGTTAGACTAAATCTCCAGGCCCGGACTGCCGAAGCACGATAGGCCGTGCCAATCTAGAGCCCGTTCGGCCCTTCCATTCTCAGCTTGCCACCCCTTGTCAGGACCTGCCCCATGACCCAGCCCTCTTCCGACCGGCCCGCGATCCTGGTGGCCGGCGGCGCGGGTTATATTGGGTCAGGCCCTGGTAGCCGAGATCGTCCAGCGCTACGGCGTCCAGGGCGCCATGCATTTCGCCGCCTTCAGCCTGGTCGGCGAATCCGTCTCCAATCCGCTGAAGTACTACGACAACAATGTCGGGGCGGCGGTGGCCTTCACCGAGGCCCTGATCGAGGCGGGGGTCGAGGCCTTCGTCTTCTCATCAACCGCCGCCACCTATGGGATCCCATCGGTCTCGCCGATCCCCGAGACCCACGCCACGGTCCCGATCAATCCCTACGGCGCCTCCAAGCTCGCCTTCGAGAGCGCCCTGCGCTGGTTCGGCGACGCCTATCCGTTCCGCTGGAGCGCCCTGCGTTACTTCAACGCCGCCGGGGCGGACCCGGACGGTGAGACCGGCGAGAGCCACGAGCCCGAGACCCACCTGATCCCCAATCTGATCAAGGCCGTCCAGGGCACGGGGCCGGCGCTGACGGTGTTCGGCGAGGACTATCCCACCCCCGACGGAACCCCGATCCGCGACTATATCCACGTCGTCGACCTGGCCTCGGCCCACGTGCTGGCCATCCGGGCCCTCATCGCCGGCGGCGACAGCGCCATCATGAACGTCGGCACGGGCGAGGGCGTCTCGGTCAAGCAGGTGATCGAGGCGGCCGAGCGGGTGCTGGGCGCCAGCGTGCCGCGCACGGTCGGGCCCCGGCGCGCCGGCGATCCCCCGTCGCTGGTCGCCGATTCCACCCTGCTCAAGCAGCGGCTGGGCTGGAAGCCGACCTGTTCGGATCTCGACAGCATCATCCGCGACGCCGCCCTGTGGCAACGCCAGCGTACGTGGTGACGGCGGTGGGCGATCGAGCCGTCGCCGTTTAGGCGAGGCTGTCGTCGCCTTAGACCAGGCCGGCGCGCAACAGGTCGTGGATGTGGAGTATGCCGATCGGCAGGCCGTCCTCGACCACGAAGAGCACGGTGATCCGCCGGTCCTCCATCAGCTTCAGCGCCTCGGCGGCCAGGGCGTCGGGCGTCACCGTGAGGGGGTGGGGCGTCATCACCTGGCCGGCGGTCTGGTCCAGCAGGCCGGTCATGTGGCGGCGCAGGTCGCCGTCCGTGATCAGGCCGAGCAGGGGGCCGCCGCTGCGCCGCACGCCGACGCATCCGAAGCGGCGCTCGGTCATCACCAGCAGGGCCTCGGTCATCGGGGCCTCGGTCTCGATGAGCGGCAGGGCCTCCCGGCCGTGCATCAGCTCGCCGACCGTGCGCAGCTGCGCCCCCAGCTTGCCGCCGGGGTGATAGATCTTGAAGCTGGCCGCCGAGAAGCCGCGGCGCTCGAGCAGAGCCACCGCCAGGGCGTCGCCCAGGGCGATCTGCATGGTGGTGGAGATCGTCGGCGCGTTCACCTCCGCCGTGGCCTCGTCCGTGGTCGGCAAGCGCAGGACCAGGGTCGCGGCCCGGCCGAGGGGGCTGTCGGGGGCGGCGGTGATGGCGACGAGGGGAATGGCGAAGCGGGCCGCATAGCCGAGAACGTCTTTGAACTCGCGCACCTCCCCGGACTTGGAGAGGGCGAGGATCACGTCGCCCTGGCTCACCATGCCCAGATCGCCGTGACTGGCCTCGCCGGCGTGCATGAAGAAGGCGGGCGAGCCGGTGGAGGCGAAGGTGGCTGCCACCTTGCGACCAACATGGCCGCTCTTGCCGACGCCGGTCACGACGATGCGGCCCTGGGCCTCCAGCAACAGCTCGACGGCGCGATCGAAGTCCGATCCGAGCGACTGCGCCAGGCTATCGAGGGCGCGGGCCTCCTGGGCCAGGACGCGCCGACCGACGGCGGCGGCGTCGGTGCTCCGGTCGGGGCGTTCCAATGCGCTCACTCAACTCTCCGGCAGGGAAGGTTCGGCAGTCGTCCGCGCGCCCGTCACGAGCTGCGGCCTGTCGGGAAGATATTCCTGATTTGACGGCAGGGATAGTTTTGGGGCGCCTAGTTGCGCAGCAGCACGGCCCGCCGCTTCAGCTCCGCCGCCAGGGCGAAGGCGGTCTCGGCTTCGTGGTCGGTGTCGGCGTTCAGCCCTTCGTCGGTGGCGATCGCGGCCAGGCTCTCCAACCGCTCCACAGTGGCCGGCTCGATCTTCAGCAGGATGGTGGCGGCGCTCGCCTCCACCGCCCGCCGGAAATCGGGGGCCAGTCCCGTGAGGAAGCTTTCGCCGTGCGGCGTGTAATGAGTCACGATCAGCTCCGCCTTCTGCCGAACTTGACTGCCCTTTTGCGGCTTACGCCAAGGACAGTTTTCGAAACGCCCACAGGAAAGTGCGCGCCTCACGGCCAGAAGACCCGAAAGCCCTTAACAGTCGGCGAACGGAGCGGTTCCTGAGGGCCTGGGGCCCTGAAAAATCTGTGCGGGCCGCCCCACACGGCGGCGAGTCGCCCCGGACTTGCGGCCGGCGGCCGGCTGGAGCATCTCCTGGCGCAAACCGAGGCGAAGTCCTCGACGGCGCCGCCGCCCGAAGCCGGATGCGGGACGGGTCTCGCCAGGAGTAGGTTGATGAACTTGAGATCCTACGTTGCAGGGCATGCGCCTGACTCCCTGGGGGAGCTGGTGCTGGCGGTCGCGGACGCCTGCGATGCGATCGGCGCGTTGGTGCGCCGGGGGGCGACGGCCAATGTCCTGGGCGCGCTCGTGACCGAGAACGTCCAGGGCGAGGTTCAGAAGAAGCTCGACGTCCTGGCCAACGACCTGTTGTTGAACGGATGCGCGCCCGTCGCGTCGCTGGCGGCGATGGCGTCGGAAGAGATGGAGACGATCCATCCGCTGCGCCCGATCAGCAAGGACAGCGGCTACCTGCTGCTCTTCGATCCGCTCGACGGCTCCAGCAACATCGACGTCAATGTCTCGATCGGAACCATCTTTTCGGTCCTCGTCGCGCCCGACCTGGACGCAGGACGCGAGGCCTCGGAGGCCGATTTCCTGCAGACCGGCCGCCGCCAGGTCGCCGCCGGCTATGTGGTCTACGGGCCGCAGACCACCCTGGTGCTCACCGTCGGCGCGGGTGTGACCATGTTCACCCTCGATCCGGATTCCCACGACTGGGTGCAGACCGGACAGGCGATCACCCTGCCTCGGGACACCAGCGAATACGCCATCAACGCCTCGAACGCCCGTCACTGGGCCGCCCCCGTCAGCCTCTACGTCAGCGAGTGCCTTGCGGGTGTCGAAGGGCCCCGGGGCAAGAACTTCAATATGCGCTGGGTCGCGTCGATGGTGGCGGACGTCCATCGGGTCCTCATGCGCGGCGGGGTGTTCCTCTACCCCTGGGACGCCCGTGAACCTGGGCGCGGGGGCAAGCTTCGACTGATGTACGAGGCCAACCCGATGGCCCTCCTGGTCGAACAGGCCGGCGGCGCGGCCTTCGACGGGCTTGGCCCCACCTTGGACGCCCAGCCGACCTCCCTGCACCAGCGGGTGGCGGTGATGCTGGGCTCCGCCAACGAGGTGGAGCGCCTCGAGCGCCTTCACGCGGACGCCCCGCCGCCTGCCGGTCAACGCCCGGCCTGACCTTGCCCACAAGGGGGAGGGGACAGGTGGCGGCGCTCGCGCTATAGCGGCGCCATGAAGGGCATCATCCTGGCCGGCGGTTCCGGCACGCGGCTTTTTCCGGCGACCAAGGCGGTCTGCAAGCAGC